>NZ_JBIWMX010000023.1:0-157973 GCF_044766925.1 Nocardia sp. NPDC101769
CCCACCGCAGCAGTATCGGTCACATCGATCGTTGTCGTGTCAGACATCAAGTGCCACTCCTTGATTCGGAGTTACACCGTTGTTTTTACAGTCCCAAGATCAACGGGCGGTATCGATTAACTTCGACGGTCCACGCTTGTCCTGCTACGTCCGGCCAACCACCGACGCCGACGGTATTACTCGGTCACTGGGAGATCCCGGATATCGAGATACGCTGTGTGCCTTGATCAGCCAGACCGTCGTATCTATTGAAGAAGCTGTCGGCACCGCGCTTGTCCTGCGGTTCGCGAGTTTACGAACGACAGTGCGACAGAGCCGTTGTTTCCAGTCCCCACCGAGGTGCGCCAGAGCTGTTGTCTCGACATTTCCCCGGAGATGAAGTCGAGGCTATCGCGGGGGTAATTCGAGAACGCGGGTGGCGAGGAGTTCGGTAGCGTCTGCCAGGCCGGTGTAGGCGTGCAGGTGCGGGGTGGCGGCGATGTCGTTGATGGTGTTGATGATGGCTTGCACCCGGATTCGAGCGTGGATGGATTCCTGAGCGGGGTGGAGTTGGCGCAGTAGGTCGACCCACTGGGTGATGTAGTCGTGCTGGGCGGTGCGGATGCGATGGCGCTGTTGGGGACCCAGTTGGTCGGTGTCGCTGGTGAGTAGGCCGATGAGGGTTGCGTTTTCGAAGGCGAATTCGGTGTAGCTGTGCAGTATTCGGTGCAGGGCGTCGGCGGGGCCGGTGGCGCGGTTCAGCTGGCGGTGCAGGTCGGCCTGCAATATCAGGTTGCCTTGGTCGAGGATGGCGGTGAGGATGTCGGCTTTGCTGGCGAAGTGGTTGTAGATGCTGGGGCCGGCGATGCCGACAGCTTCGCCGATGTCTTCCGTTGCCACTCCGGCGTATCCGCGTTCGCCGAACAGAATTGTCGCCTCGGTGAGGATCGCGTTGCGGCGCGACGGCCACCAGGCGCGGTGCTGCGGGGATGGCGCAGGCGTGGTGGCGGGCAATGGCAGAACCGGGGCGGTGATGAGGGCATCGATCATGTCCGCCAGTAGCCCCTGGTATTGCTCGCGGGGCAGCTCGAGGCTGTGGAAGGAAACGCTGGTCGCGACGCCTAGGACGGCCCAGGCGAGCATGTCGGCTTGTTCGAAGCTCAGTTGTGGACGCTGTCGTGTGATCAACGCGGCCAGTCGGGATGCGATGGCGCGTAGCCGGTTTCGCAGCGTAGTGCGGGCGTTGCTGTCGAGGTAGCGGGCCTCGCGGTGCCAGAGTGCTCCGATGCCACGATGGTCGAGCATGGTGGCGGCGAGTGTGGCTGCGATGTCGGTTGTGGGGTCGTCGTGCAGCCGGTCGAGGGCGGTGTCGGTGGTGGCGAGTGCGTCGGCGATGACCGCGTTGAGTATGTCTTGTTTGTTGGGGAAGTGCCGGTAGAGGGCGGACGGGCCGATCGCGACGGCGTCGGCGACATCGCCGACGCCGACGTTGGTGTAGCCGTTCCGGTAGAACAGGTCTGATGCTGCTGTCACGATGAGGGCGCGGCGGTTGGCCGGGCGGGTGCCGCGAGCGGGACGGGTTCGAGCCTGCTCATCCGTTTCGCTCACGGCATACCCTTTCTTCCTGGCCGATGCGGCCCCCGACTCACTATAGGGAGCGGGCGACGAGTTCTTTCATGACCTCGTTGGCGCCGGCGTAGATGCGTTGCACGCGAGCGTCGGCATACATGCGCGCGATCGGGTACTCCAACATGTATCCATAACCGCCGAACAGTTGCAGGCAGCGGTCGACCACCTGGCCCTGGACATCGGTGGTGTAGGCCTTGGCCATGGACGCGGTGGGACCGTCGAGTTCGCCGCGCAGGTGTCGTTCGATGCAGCTGTCGACGAAGACCTGAAGGTTTTCGCGCCGTTGATCACATAGGTGCCACCCTCGCGCACGGCAGTGGTGCGGATGGCCTTCAGGTCCGATCCCGTGCCCGGTTCAGTCATGGCGATGGCCAGTACCAGTTCTCCGGTGGCGGCTTTGGGCAGCCACGCGCGTCCCGGGTCACCGCGTCGGGTCAGATGGTCCCGCCGTACTCGGCCGGGATGGAGGCGCATAAAAGGCCCAGATCGCCTGCCTTGTTCCAGAATTCACGGTCGACGCATTGCTGTTCGGCGAATCGTTGCTCGTGTGGCAGCAGTTCGGCTTGAAAGAACTTCGTGGCCATATCGTGCAGTGCCGCGATTTCGTCGTCGATCCACGGCGAGCGGTAGGACAAGCTCATGGGTGCCTCAGAAGATGTAGCCGCCGCCGCAGACCAGGGTTTGGCCGCTGACGTAGTCGGATTCGGGTGTGCACAGCAGATATACCGCGCCTGCGGCCTCGGCCGGGGAGCCGGCGCGGCCGAGCGGGATCATGCGCTCCATCGCGGTGAGCAGTTCTGGGTTCACGCCGACCTTGAGCTGGCGGCCCTGCACGTCGATGGTGCTGTTGCCGTCGGCCGACGCTTCGGTGAGGCGGGTCTTGATGAACCCGAACGCGACCGTGTTGACGGTGACGTTGTAGCGGCCCCATTCCTTGGCGAGGGTCTTGGTCAGGCCGAGGACGCCGGCTTTGGCGGAGGAGTAGTTCGCTTGTCCCGCATTGCCTCCGGTGCCGGCGACAGAGGAGATGTTGACGACCTTGCGGCCGTGCACCGGTACCCCTGCCGCCTGTGCCTGCTTGACCAGTCCGGCGATCACCGGCTGTGCGGCGCGCAGGATCCGGAACGGCGCCTTGAGGTGCACGTCGAGAATGGCGTCCCACTGCTCGTCGGTCATCTTCTGGATCACCGAATCCCAGGTGTAGCCGGCATTGTTGACGATGATGTCCAGGCCGCCGAAGTTGTCGACCGCGGCGGCGACGAACCGGTCGGCGAAACCCTCCTCGGTCACGCTGCCCGGCACCGCGACCGCACGCCCGCCCGCGGATTCGATCGCGGCGACGGTCTCCGTCGCGGGTTCGGCATCGAGGTCGTTGACGACGACGGCGGCGCCCTGGCCGGCGAGCTTGAGCGCGATCTCACGGCCGATGCCGCGACCCGAGCCGGTCACGATGGCGACGCGATTGTCCAGATTTCCCATGTGCAGCAGGTCCTTTCGAAGATGTGGGGTGCGGTGTCAGAGGGCTACTACGGCGGTGCCGGTGAGCGTGACGGTGCCATCGGCCAGGGTGACCGCGAGGTCGACGGTGGCGCGGCGTTCGCCGTTCACGTCCTCGATGGCGACGATGGTGCCGGTGGCGGTCGGCTCGGCGAGAACCGGCGTGATCGCCGCGAACCGCACGTGATAGGAGCGGATGGCTTCGGGCGCGACCCAGTTGGTGAGCAACCGGCCGAGGTAGGCCATGGAGAGCATGCCGTGCGCGAAGACGTCGTCCAATCCGGCGGAGCGGGCGACGTCGGTGTCGATGTGGATCGGATTGTGGTCACCGGATGCGCCCGCGAACAAGGCCAGTGTGGTGCGGGTGACGGTCCCCGCGGCGACCGGCGGCAGTTTGGAGCCTACGGTGATATCGGTTGTGCTGCTGGTCATTTCCCTGCTCCCGGATGCCGGACGACGAGTACGGACTGCAGCTCGGCGACGAGGCTGCCGTCAGCGCGGGTCAGCGTGGACTCCTTGACGACGAAGTCGAGTGCGCCGCCCTTCTTGCTGTAGACGTCGGTGATCCTCGGGCTGACGGTCACCACGTCACCGGCGTGGGCGGTCGAGTGGTAGGTGAAGCGCTGTTCGCCGTGCAGCACGTGGCGCAGGTCGACGCCGAGATCGGCCAGCCAGGCGAAAGGATCGGGGTTCTCGAGCTCGATGGCGAAAAGGTAGGTCGGCGGCACCGGCAGCGTCGCGTGCCCGGCGGCGCGGGCGGCCTGCTCGTCGGTGAAGATCGGATTGGTCTCCCCGATGGCCTTGGCGAACAAGCGCAACCGGCCCGCATCGATGGTCATCGTGGTCGCAGGTAGCACGGTGCCGACCGCGCTGGGATCGACGGTCACTGGTTCAGCTCACTTTCCGGTAGAGGGTCACGACGGCCGCGCCACCGAGACCGATGTTGTGCTGCAAGGCAATTCGCGCATCCGGGACCTGGCGGGCGTCGGCTTGTCCGCGCAGTTGCCAGACCAGCTCGGCGCACTGCGCCAATCCGGTCGCGCCCAGCGGGTGCCCCTTGGACAGCAGTCCGCCGGACGGGTTGGTCACCACCCGCCCGCCGTAGGTGTTGTCGCCGTCGGCGATGAACTTCTCGGCGGTGCCCTCGGCGGTCAGGCCGAGGGCTTCGTAGCTGAGCAGCTCGTTGGTGGTGAAGCAGTCGTGCAGTTCGACCACCGGGATGTCGAGGGGATCCACGCCGGAGTCCTCGTAGACCTGCTCGGCGGCAGCCTTGGTCATCTGATAGCCGACGATGCTGATCATCGAAGCGTCGGCGAAGGTGGACGGCAGGTCGGTCGTCATCGCCTGCGCGGCGATCACCACATCCGATCGCAGACCGTGCGCGCGGGCATAGTCCTCACCCACCAGCACCGCCGCCGCGGCACCGCAGGTCGGCGGGCAGCACTGCAGCCTGGTGAGCGGCCCGTAGATGCGCGGCGCGGCCAGCACCTCCTCGACGGTCACCGGGTCACGAAACACCGCGTACGGATTGTTGGCCGCGTGCCTGCGCGCCTTCACCGAGATCTGCGCGTACACCGCGGGGTCCATACCGTACTTCTCGGCGTATTCGCGGCCCGCGCCGCCGAAATACCGGGCAGCGAACGGCTCGTCACCGTCACCCTGCAACGGGTGTACCACGGTGTCGAAACTGTCGAACGGTGACGGACGATCGGTCCACTTCGCGCCGAGCGCCCCACGCTCCATCTGCTCGAACCCCAGCGCCAGCACCACATCGGCGACGCCGTGCTCGATGGCCTGCCGCGCCAGGAACAGCGCCGAGGACCCGGTCGAGCAGTTGTTGTTGACGTTCACGACCGGAATGCCGCTCGTACCGACCCGGTAGAGGGCGGCCTGCCCCGACGTCGAGTCCCCGTACACGTACCCGGTGTAGGCCTGCTGGATTCGGTCGTAGCTGATCCCGGCATCGGCCAGCGCCGCGCGGGCGGCCTTCTCGCCCATCCGGTCGTAGGACTCGGTTCGGCTGGGCGTGGTGAACGGGATCATGCCCACGCCCGCGACCACGGCACGTCTGCTCATTCAAGAACTCCTACACTGGAAAACTATTTGATATTCACTTAATAGACGATGCAGGGAGGACGCGCAAGTGCCCAACATGGTCACTTCTAGTGTTAGTCAGCGAAAGATGCGAATCGGCGAACGGCTCATGCTGTGTCCTACGTGTTGTTGCTGTGCTCTTTACAGCTATCAGGTTTTCACTTACGGTAGCGGATGAGAGGCGGGTCACACTGCAGTCGGGGGTTGCTCGCCGGTAACGAATTCGACCCAGGAGAAGCAGCCCATGCATACGATCGACGCGACACTGCGAGCAACGGCGGCCCGGGTGCCTGATCGCCGGGCTTTGGTGTGCGGTCCGGTGGAATACAGCTATGCCGAACTCGACGCTGCGGTCGGCCGGGTCGCCGGGGTGCTGGCAGATCACGGTCTATGCAAGGGTGACCGGCTCGCCCTGCTGGCCACCAACTCCGAGCGGTTCGTGCTCGTCTTCTATGCCGCTCATCGGCTGGGCGCGATCTTCGTGCCGATCAATCCCGCTTCGGCGAGCCCTGAGGTCGACTACATCCTGCGCGATTCGGGCGCAACCGTCCTGGTGTTCGATGCGGCCATGGAGAAGACGGTGCACACGCTCGCCGTCAGCGGCCTGCCCGAGGGCCTGCGCCTGCTGTCGCTGGGTGCAGCAGCCGGATCCGAGGATCTGATCGCCGCCACCGCACACCACCGCGACGATCCGATCGCCGACATCGTCACCGCCACTGACGACGCCCAGTTGCTCTACACCTCCGGCACCACCGGCGCGCCGAAAGGCGCACTGTTCGACCATCATCGGGTGCTGGCCACGGCCGCCGGCGTCATCGCGATGTGCGGACTGGCCGACGCCGACGTGCTGCTGCACGTCGCACCGCTCTATCACGCCGCCCAACTGTGCATCATGCTGATCCCCGGCACACTCGTCGGAGCCACCCACATCGTGCACAGCGGCTTCGACCCCGCCGCCACGCTGGACACTCTCGAACGTGAACGCGTCACCATGTTCTTCGGCGTTCCGACCATGTACCAGTTCCTGCTCCGCCTGCCTGATTTGCCGCGTCGCGACCTATCCGCCTGGCGCACCGGCATGTTCGGTGCGGCGCCCATGCCGCCGGCCGCCGTGCAACAACTCGTCGCCACCCTGCCCGGCGTGAACTTCATGCAGCTGTGCGGCCAGACCGAGGCCGGTCCCGGCGGCATCTTCGCCAATCGCGACCAAACGCGCCAGCGGCCCGACGCCACCGGGCGACAAGCGATAGTGGGCATGCAGTTCCGCGTCGTCGACTCCGACAGCAACGACATCATGCCCGGCGAAGCGGGGGAACTGCTGCTGAGCGGTGACGGAGTCATGAAGGGCTACTGGAACAAGCCCGAGGCCACCGCCGCCACCCTCGTCGACGGTTGGGTGCACACCGGCGACGTCTGCCGACTCGACTCGGATGGCTACGTCACACTGATCGACCGGCTCAAGGACATGATCATCACCGGTGGCCGCAACGTGTACTCGGTCGAGGTGGAAGCAGCCATCGCCGCGCACCCCAGCGTGCTCGACGCCGCAGTCGTGGCCAGACCGCACCTCGAATACGGTGAAAGCATCGTCGCGGTGGTAGTACTCGCCGACGGGGCCGGCCTGACCCTCGAAGAACTACGCGCCTTCGCCGCAGACCGCATCGCACGCTACAAGCTTCCACACGACCTGGTCCTCGTCCCACAGATCCCGCGCAATCCCTCGGGCAAGATCCTCAAACGGCAACTGCGCGAAACTCTGCCGGCCCCAGCGGAACTGGTCGAGGAACACCGAATGAGGCAGCGCCGTACCGACGATCCGGACCCTCACCGAGGCCGTCGCAGCGCTATGCAGCCATGAGGTCAGCGCGGTCGAGGTGATCGAGGCTGCCCTCGCCAACGCCGACCGCCACGATGGCGCCATGGGAGTGTTCATCAACCGGGTTCGACGAACGGGCCCGGGAACAGGCCGAGCGTGCCGACGCCAGGATCGCCGTCGGCGCACCGTTGTCGGCGTTGGACGGAATACCGGTGGGAGTCGAGGACATTGTCGCTCTCCCGCATGGGCCGACGACCGCGCAGAGTCTCGTTCTCGATCCCGAATGGGCCCGCGCGGTGACCTGCTCGATCGATGGACCGGCTACGGCCTCGGAACCCGGGGCGTCCTCGCTGCGGGTGAGGCTGTGACCGGCGCGGATTATGTTCAGGCGCAACGTGTCCGGCGAATTGCGCAAGATCGAGTCAGTGAGCTCCTCGACGATGGGGATCTTATTGTCACACCGACCAGTCACCTGGGCGCATCGCGGCTGGATGCCATCGACCAACATCAGCCGATGGCGGTCTTGGCTTCCCTGCATGCCCTTCGGCGCACAATTACGCCTCGAAAGCTCATCCCATTCCGGGGTCAACCGACGCCCACGCTGGAGCGTTCCGGTTCGGTGGGCCCTTGGGGCGCGTGCAGATCCCGTGTCGCTCCTGCCCGAAGCCAGCGCAGCGCGTGGGGTCGTGGCGGGGCGGTGCGCGTCAGACGGTTTTCGCAGGTGGGATGTTGTGGTTGATCCGGAAGATGTTGTCCGGGTCGTAGGCGGCCTTGAGTAGGGTCAGTCGCTGGTAGTCAGCCGGTGTGTAGCCGCGGCGGACGTCTGCGGTGGTCGTGTCGCTGGTGGACATGAAGTTCGGCAGTGTGGTCCCGGTGTCCCATTCCGCCAGGCGGTTCAATATGGCCAGCTGTGCGTCGTGCGAAGCGGCAGCAGCTTGGGCCGGTGCCGGCATGCTCATCGACAGGAGAAACTCGCCCTGCGGTCGGCCGAAGGCGCCCGGCCGGGTGGCGGGCCGGCTCAGGGCCCCTCCGAGGTGGCGTATCTCCACCGAGCCCGGCGGCAGGCTCGCCGCCGGTCCCGCGATGTCCAGGAGGGCGTCTGCCGCCGCTGCGTCGATGCTGCGCAGGACGGTTGCCCGGGACCAGGCAGGTGTCGGCTGGGTCGGCTCGCCATAGACCTCGCCGATGCGGGTGTAGGGCATCTCGGCGACGGTGTCGCGCTCCGGGCCGAGCGCGCGCAGCGGCGCTACCCGTTGTTCCCCTTCCTCGGCGGGTCCGGTGTAGACGATCCGCAGATGGATCAGCAACCGTGCGCGCTGCTGGTCGGGCAGGGCGGGGCTGTCCGGGAAGCGGAGCAGCGCCATCGAGGAGCACATGTCCTCCGGTTGCTCTGGTAGCCAGGCGAGGTACCGCCTCAGCACGGTTTCGGCCTGTGCGCCGGAAAAGAAGAGACCGCCTCCGTACAACCGCGTCATGGGCACGAGGTCGATGTCGGCGGTCGTGACCACGCCGAAGTTGCTCTTGCCGCCGCGGATCGCCCAGAACAGGTCGGTGTCGGCGGAAGGCGACACCGACCGCACGTCGCCGTCGGCGGTGACCACCTGCATCGACCGGACATGGTCGGCTGCGAAGCCGAACCTGCGTCCGAGGACGGGAAGCCCGCCGCCGGTCAGATAGCCCATGACCCCGACGCCCGGGGCGGAGCCGTTGAGCGGGGCAAGCCCCGCCGTCGCGGTCTGGGCGACTACCTCGCCCCATCGCAGGCCGGCACCCACACGGGCAGTGCGGGAGTCCGGGTCCACCGACAGTTCGGTCAGCTGTCCGGTGTTGATGAAAACGGCGCCGTCGGCTGGTAGGGAGACCCCGTGACCGGTGGCCTGAACGGCGACCGGAAGACGGGCGCGGGCGGCATGCCGGACTGCTTCGGCGACGTCTTGGGCGCAGGTGGGGATCACGACGACCGCCGGACTGTGGGTAGCGGTCAGGTTCCAGCCGGCGTGCTGTTCGGCGAAGCCCTTCTCGCCTGGGAACAGCGTCCGGACAGTCAGATCACGCAGCGCCGAAGCATCGTTCGAAGTCATGGCGTGTCGCATTCTGGAAGACGGATCGGGTCTGGTCCCCGACGCGCTTTCGCCAGGTCCCCAACCGCCGTCCTGCCGATCAGGGGTCCACGCTGATGCGAAGATATGCCGGCCGATAGCCCGACGGCCCTCATCCGCATCACCCTTTCTAGCACGGTCAGCCGGTGAGAGCGGGGTAGTCGGTGTAGCCGTGCTGGTCGCCGCCGTAGAAAGTGGCGCGGTCGGGATCGTTGAAGGGGCCGCCGGCGGCCAGGCGGTCGGGGAGGTCGGGGTTGGCGATGAACAGAGCGCCGAAGCTGATGATGTCAGCGGTGCCGTCTTCGATGAGCGTGAGTTCGCCGGGGCCGGTCACGGCGTCGGGGGTGGAGGGGTTGAGGATGAAGGTGCCGCTGAACCGCTTGCGCAGCTGAAGGGTCAGCTCCCGGTCCGGACCTTCCATCACGTGCAGGTAGGCGAGACCGAGTGGCTCGATTGCTGCCACGAGGGCCTGGTAGGTGTCGTGGTAGCCGTCCTCGGTGATGTCGTTGTACGTCACGGCCGGGGAAATCCTCAGGCCCACGCGGTGGGAGCCGATGGCGTCGGCGACCGCTCGGGTGACCTCGACGGTGAAACGGATTCTGCCCTGCACCGAGCCGCCCCAGCCGTCGGTGCGCTGGTTGGCGTTGGTGGATAGAAACTGGTGCAGCAGGTAGCCGTTGGCGCCGTGCAGTTCGACCCCGTCGAAGCCGGCGGCGATCGCGTTGCGGGCGGCCTGCGCGAAATCGTTGATCGTCTCGGCGATGCCGGCCTCGGTCAGCTCGGCCGGGGTGACGAAATCCTTCATGCCCTGGTGGGTGAACACCTGGCCGGCCGCGGCGATGGGCGAAGGGCCGACGGGCATCAGCCCGGCGGGTAGCAGGCTGGGGTGACCGATGCGGCCGGTGTGCATCAGCTGCGCGAAGATCACGCCGCCTTCGCGGTGCACTGCGTCGGTCACCTGCCGCCATGCTGCGACCTGCTCGTCCGAGTGCAGACCCGGGGTGTCGATGTAGCCCTGGCCGACTACCGACGGCTGGGTGCCCTCGGTGATGGTCAGCCCCGCGCTTGCGCGCTGCGCGTAGTAGGTCGCCATCGCTGCCGTCGGGCTCGCACCGGCTCCATACGCGCGGCTGCGGGTCATCGGGGACATCGCGATGCGGTTGGCCAGGCGCCTACCGCCCAGGTCGATCGGATCGAACCCAGTAGTCATGATCACAAACCAGTCTTTCGTGAGAAGGTGTGGCGACGGCCGGGCCGACCGACCGCGTATCCGCCGGTGCGAATTACTCTTGTTCGAACAGGTAAGTCGCTTCGAGCATTCCCGCGACGCAGTGAGGCCAGCCACAGTCGTTGCAGCTGCATCGATACCATTTCCGTACGTCGAGATTGGGTGCCAGAGGCGATTCGACTACTCTCGTTATCTGTCTGGTCAACTTCAAGGGGAAGGGGCTGCATGGTCCAGAGCGAACCGGTTTGCGGAGGGAAACCGGCCCAGCCGGCCGACGAGGCGGGCCGTGCCGATGCGACGGTGCCGCTGCCCGTGTCTGCCCGTACCGGGCCGATCAGTCATGCGATCTTCCGCGTCGCCCGCTTGCACCGTATGCTCGCCGGCCAGCTCCTGCGCCGCGTGGGCCTGCACCCCGGCCAGGAACTGGTGATGATGCAGCTGTGGGAACTCGGGCCGCAGCGTCAGACCGACCTCGTCCGCCTCCTGGACTCCGACGCCGCCACCATGACCCGCACGGTCCAGCGCCTGGAACACGCCGGCTTCGTCCGTCGCAGCCCCTGTCCCACCGACCGGCGAGCCACCCTTATCGCGGCCACGGTCGCAGGGCAGGCCCTGCGCCACGAGGTCGAACGCATTTGGGCCGAACTGGAGGAGCGCACCACCGGCGACCTCACCGCTCAACAGCAAGACGCCTGCCTGGGTGTCCTCAACCGCCTCGAAAGCAACCTCGCCCGCGCAGCCGATACCCGCACCTGAAACCGGCGGCCGGTATCGGGTCAGGGCTGCCAATGGTGCCGGTGCAGATAGTTCTCGAAGGTCAGCATGTCCGGGTTCAGCGTGCGCAGGCTGTCGAGATCGGCTTCGTAGCCGGTGGTTTCGAACCAGCGGTTCATCACATACATTTCCTCGCCCTGCCGGTCGCGGAATTCGTCCCAGGAGATCGGTGCCACGGCGACGGGCCGTTGTGTGACCCGGGTGAAGACCTCGGCTGTTTCGGTCATGGACAGCTCGTCCCCCGCCAGGTCCACCGACCGCCCGATCCAGTGCTCCGGCCGGGTGAGGGCCAGTAGGGTGAACGTGCCGATGTCTTCGACACTGACCTGCTGCAGCGGCCGGTCCGCAGACAGCGGTGTCACCAACGAGCCGTGCATGATCTCCTCCCGACGGCCCTCCCAGTTCTCCATCAAGAACACCGGCCGCAACACGGTGAAGGGCAGTGAACTCGCCGCCAGATGCCGTTCCACCTCGTACTTGCTGTCGAAATGCGGAATCCCGGTGTTCTTGTCGGCACTGCCGACCGAGCTGAAGACGAAGTGTCCGACCCCCGCTTCCGCGGCGAGATCCACCATGAGCTTGCCCTGCGCCACCTCCCCGTCGTAGCCGGCTTCGAAGAACTGGGTCACACAGAACACCGAACCCACACCGGCCAGAGCACCGCGTATCGAGTCCGCGTCACCGAGATCCCCGGCCACGACCTCGGCACCGTGATCGGCCAGGGCACGCGCAGAGGCTTTGCCCGGATTTCGGGTCAGCGCCCGCACCGGCACACCAGCCCCCAGCAGGCGCCGCGCCACCGCTCCCCCCTGTTGGCCGGTGGCACCAACCACCAAAACCGGAGAATGGGACCTACCAGCGTCAGAATTCATCGGCGATGACCTCCAGACCATCAGGCGGAACCACCCGGCCGCAAGGCGCAGCAGACGTCCGCATCACCACTGTCGGCACCAACCCGATCAGTCTCACCAGCGAGAAGCTGCCCAACCCCGCGCCCGTGTGTGGGACCCGGCCAACCCCTGCGACAGGGTCCGTCAGTGCTCGCACTGGACAGCGCCCTGCCACATACGCTTCAGGCCGGGCATAGCGCGCCTCGGCTTCGGCGAGCGCCCGATACAGCGCCGCGGCCGAGGAGTTCTTGCCAGCGATCGTGCCAGCTATGACGACCGGCTCCTTGGACCGACACGCGACGCTGGCACCGGTACCTCTTTTCGCCCCGCGCTCGGTATTCGTTGCGGTCGACTGCGGCGCCGACGTGTCAGCTGTGGTTGCCGGTCAGACGCGTCCGCGACCGTCCCGACGACAGGGCTGCAGTGACGGAACACGACAACCCCTATCAGGCGGGACAACCGAGCGCCGAGCGTGTACGCCACTGCCCATTCGGCGACTCGGGTGGCCGGAGAGGGACTACGGTGCGAGATATGGCCGACTACGGACGTCCTGTCGAGTTCGGAGCATTCCCCACGCCCGACGCCGCCCGGGCGCCCGATGTCCTCGCCCTGGCGCAGCTCGCTGAACGAGCGGGCCTGGAGTTCGTGGCGATCCAGGATCACCCGTACCAGAGCCGTTTCTTGGACACGTGGTCTCTGATGGCGGTGGTACTGGCCCGCACCGAACGAATCCGCGTGTTCCCGGACGTGGCCAACCTGCCGCTGCGTCCGCCCGCTGTCATGGCCAAGGCGGCTGCCAGCCTCGACATCCTGTCCGGCGGACGTTTCGAGCTCGGCCTCGGCGCGGGCGCGTTCTGGGAGGCCATCACCGCCATGGGCGGCCCGTCCCGGACCCCCGGGCGGGCCGCGGCCGCTCTCGAGGAAGCCGTCGATGTCATCCGGCTCCTGTGGTCCGGCGAGCACTCGGTGCGCTACGACGGTGAATGCTATCGGCTCGCCGGCGTCCATCCCGGCCCTCGCCCCGCTCATCCTGTCGGCATCTGGCTGGGCGTGCTCGGGCCGCGTCTGCTGAACATGCTGGGCCGCAAGGCCGATGGCTGGTGCCCCTCCAGCAGCTACGTGCCGCCCGAGAAACTGCCCGCTCTGCAGCATCGCATCGATGACGGCGCCGCCGCAGCCGGCCGCGATGCGCGTGAGATCCGCCGCGTCTACAACGTTTTCGGTGCCATCACCGACGGTCCGTCCGGTGGCTTCCTGGTCGGCCCGCCCCGCAAGTGGGTCGAGGAGCTCACAGTCCTTGCCCTGGAGTACGGCATGGACACCTTCGTCTTCGGCGCCGAGGCCGACGACCCCGTCCAGCATCAGCGTTGGGCTGCCGAAGTCGTCCCCGCCGTGCGCGAAGAAGTCTCCCGGCACCGAGGCGGGCGCAACTGAGTCGACCGCCGCTCCCGCACGAAATCGTCATCACAACCGAAGCTCGGCGATGACGTTGGTGTTCGACTTGCGGGGTTGTCTCATGGTTCGTGTTCTCCGGGGAACCTTGGTGTGCGGGCGGTCATCTGGTCGGCGGTGGCGTTGGGCGTGTATTGCTGGGTGAGTCGTCTGGCGACGGTCTCCCAGTTGTCGGCAATCCGTTCGAGCGGGATGTTCTGCTCGCGTATTTGATGCAGGACCAAGTGCGCGTCGAGGCCGGCGAGCAGCAGTTGAGCGGTGAGCAGCAGGTCGCCCGGGGTGCCGGACTGCCCGAGCAACATCACGGCGTGGTCGAGCATGGCTGCGTAGGCCCCCTCGGCGAAGATCGGGCCCACAGCCATGAGCACGTCACCCTGGACCGGTATCAGCTCGAGTTTCGCGCGGCCGAACGCCACCAACCGGTCGACCGGGTCGGCGCCCGGCCCCAACGGCGGCGGGCCGGAGATCATCGCGGCCTGCAGCCGGCGCTCGGAGTGGTCGAGCAGCGCCAGCATCAGGCCAGAGCGGCTGCCGAAGCGTCGGTAGACGGTGCCTTTCCCGACGCCGGCGTGCCGGGCCAGCTCATCCATCGTCAGCGCGGCGGGTCCGTGTTCGGTGATCAGCCGGGCCGCCGCTTCCAGAAGAGCGCGCCGGTTACGGGCGGCATCGCTGCGTTCGTTCGGCACGTCGGTGTCGGGAATCGTCAGTAGCGCCGGCTCGCCGCAGGGCTGGTGAGCGATCTCCTCCTGGGCGGGTATCCCAAGGATCATACCTGTCTGAACAGTTAATCTGCCGCGATCATTTCCAGCTGCACTGCATAGAGGTTCACCAGCGCAAGCTATCCAGTGGTCCTGATAGGCCGAACCTTCTCGAGGGCCGTATTCTTGATCACACAACCAATTAGTTGATTGAGCGGAGCTATGTCAGCGTTTGTTCGAACATGCGGGCAGTCTCGACAGCGATTGGCGTCGACGAAAGGGGCGGCTGTGACCGGGCCCGTCACCGGCAACAGCGCTCGGGGGTGATGAGCCCCCTGCGTCACACCGGGGGAGCAAGCCGGCGCAGCGAGTGCCGATGGATCATTGGTTGGCCGAGGTGCGCTTGCGCGGGGCGGCCGACGCGTAGGGGTCCGCGTCGATGCCCCATGAGTTCACCCAGTTCGGGATCAGCTCGATCCAGCGAGGGCCGAAACCGGGCCCGAGGACCTCACCGCCGGACTCGTGAATGCGTACGTCGCCTTTGACGGTGACGCCGCGGGGCGTCCATGTCGGCTCGGTGACGAGGTCGTCGACAACGAACGCGGCCTGCGGATTGACGCGGAGGTGGCGAATGTAGAGCCGCTCCCGACCCTGGAACGAATGGCCACCGATCTTGATGACCTCATGCTCGGGGTCGAGGCGGAACCCGGTCGGTATGACATGCGGTAGGCCCGACTTCCCTGTGGTGGCCAACCGTCCCAGTGGCTGCTGCAGGAGAAACTGCTTCTCGTTCTCGGTGAAAAAGCCCATGGTGGTGCTCTCCTTTCTGGATCAGTCGGTGCGAAATGGTTATCCGGGGTGTTCGGTATCCGGATCGGCCGGCGCGATCAACTCGCGCAGCAAAGGTGTCGTCAGCGCCACGATGTCATCGATGTCGGCGGCGTGCAGATCGGGCATGCGCAGCAGATATCGCTGGCTGGCAATGCCCATGAGTATCGCCTGGACCAGGGCCGCGCGCAGTCGCGCATCCGGCGCGTCGATATCGGCGGCGAGCTTGTCCACGGCCTGGACCGTGATGTGGGTGCGCAGGATCTCGGCGGCCTCCTCGCTGGTCATGCTCGCGCGCAGGAGGACCGCCATCGGACCGTCGGGCTGGGCTGCCCAGCTTTCGAGGATGCCCCGTATCTGGTTGGACGCAGTGGCGGCCGGGTCGTTGGACAGGATTCGATCGAAGGGGATCTCCCAATGCACAACCTCACGGAACAACTGAAGTTTGCTGCCGAAGTACTGAATGACCGATGACTTGTCGACCTCGGCGGCCGCGGCGATTGCGCGAACCGTCGCACGCTCGAATCCGACCTCGGCGAACGTGCGCCGTGCCGCATCCACGATGCGTGCCCGGGTGCGCTCACCCTTGGCCGAGCGCGGCTGCTCCGGCATGTGATCCGCCCCTCCCTAAAAATAGACAAGCGTTGAGATATCGTGAGTATAGCCCACCACGCCACCCGGACAACGAAGGAGACAGTGATGCGCAAGCTCCGCTCGAACCCGGCGACGAGGGTCTTCAACCGCATGATGAGCGCCCGCGCCCGCCGCAACAGAGGCCGGGTCATGGGCATGAACGTTCTGGTCCTGCACACCACCAGAAGAAGGCAGACCGGGTCATTCCGGTGATTCGCCTGTCCGCCACCGGGCAGACCCCGCAGCCACCACGAGCCCTTCGATGACCATGGCGCCGTATCCGGACACACGTGCGAGGAATACATGACAGACACCCGGACCGACACAACCGAGCAGGTATCGCCCATGGGGGTGCATCCGGTCGTGCTCGAGGCGCGCGATGGGTGCTGCGGCTGGTGCCAGCGGTGGCCCCGGCCGACAGCCTCGCGCAGCGCAGCGCAGCACTGCTCGGCGCGGGCGTGCGATGGCAGCTGTCGACCCCGCACACCCTCTCGAGCGCGGTCAGGCTCCCGGAGGCGTTCACGCTGTCGGGAACCGCGCCGACCCCGCTGGCCCCCACCGCAGCGACGACCGAGCCGACTACCCCGGCCGCTTCCTCATCCACTGCCACACCCTCGAACACGAAGACATGGCCATGATGGCCAACCTCGTCACAAGCCGGGATTGAATCCCGATCCTCCTCCCCGAAAGGAAATCATGACACCAGGACAGAGCACGCGTTTCACCGACAAGGTCGCGGTGGTGACCGGCGGCAGCCGAGGTATCGGCGCGGCGGTCGCTACCCGGCTGGCGGCCGAGGGCGCCGTCGTGGCCATCGGCTACCGCGGCAACCAGGAGGCGGCCGAACAGCTCCTCGCCACACTGCCGGCCGGGCGCGCAATCGCGGTGCGCGCGGACGTCGCCGACCCCGACCAGACCGCGGCACTGATCGAGCAGGCAGTCACCGAGTTCGGCCGACTCGACGTGTTGGCCTCCTGCGCCGGTATCGAGCATTTCGGCACGCTCGAGAGCCTCACTCCGGGCGAGTTCGACCGCGTTTTCGCCGTCAACACCCGCGGCCAGCTCTTCGCGGTCCAGCACGCCGCCGCACATATGCGCGAAGGCGGCCGGATCGTGCTCACCTCATCGGTCAGCGCCTCCCGCGCGGTGTTCGGCCACACCCTCTACGCCGCCTCCAAGGCAGCGGTGGAATCGATGGTCCTCAACCTCTCCGCCGAACTGGGCCAGCGCGGCATCACCATCAACGCCATCGCCCCCGGTGGCACCGCCACCGATATGGCCACCGAGCACGGCGCCAGCTACCAGCACCCACAACTACGTGACGTGCTTTCCATGGCACAGTGGCTATCGGTGCACGGCGCGCTCGGCCGCCTGGCCGAACCCGAGGAAATCGCCGCCGGCTACGCCTTCCTCGCCTCCGACGACGCCGCCTACATGACCGGCCGCACCCTCCAGATCGACGGCGGCTTCTTCTAAATCACCCGACCGTCCTCGGGGCAGGTCATACTCTGCTGCGAAATCGAAGTCGTCTCGGTGGTCAGGTGCGGCAGCGCGCGCAGACCACGGATCAAGGTGGCGAAAGGGTGCGGCGGGTGGTCGCACGCCGACATCTTCATGCGGGGGCGTCGCGCAGACGCCCAGCTCAGCACCCAGCGGGGGCCGAGCTGGTTACCGACATTTCGTGGGAAATCCTACTGCCATGAGGTGGGGAAATCCGCGGGCCGAACGTCACAGTGACACAACCGCACCGGGTTCGGTCCCCACCGCCGCAGGCCACGCGGGGGAGGACCCCGCCCCTCCGGGCGGTGGTCGCCGACGGGCCGCCCCGCCGGGTGCCGGACATGAGGACGAGTATCGGCCGCCGCGGCGTCGATACGCCAGACCGTGAGCCCGCAGGCTGCCCGCATGCCGATGGTGTTCTGGGCCAGCCGAACCCTGCGGTGGCCGGCCACACCAAAACCGCAGTCCTGCATCGACTTTCGACACGTGACGCAAGACTTGGAGACACCTCATCTGACCGCAGTGCCCTAGTGTCTCCCGCATGACAGAAGATGCCGCCCGCCGAGGATGCGGTCGGCGACCCGACGACCATGGCGGGACCGCAATGACCGCACTCGACGGCTGTGCTGGTCGGGTATGAGGCCGGTGTCAACGGTCAGATGGTGCGGTAGATCGTCAGTCTCGTGAACCAGCCGGCGCAGGAACGCCACGACATGTGCATCGAGGTTCGAAGTGGGTCATCTCGGTTTGCGGCGAATGACCCGGTTCTCGAACATGATTCCGCCGATCAGCATCGCAAAGAGAACGGTGAAGCCGAGCCACATTGCCGTCGCCTGACCGACGGCACCCGCGGCCAGGATCGCCGCGAATGCCACGAGTAGACGCCACGCCCGAACCAGAAACACAATCCGCCCCCATAATTGCGATGATCTTGTCGCCTCGATCCTAATCACGGTCTGGCGCAGGGCAACTCGCGGCTGCCGTCTTCATCTTCGAGATCACCATCGCCGAACCGACCCTATCAGCACAGCTCGGACAAACACCTGGGGGAGCCGCACCAGCGGCGCCTGCGGTGGCGCATGGGGGGGTCGGTGTCGGCGTAGGCGAATCCGGTGCCCACGCCGAACACGATCGGGACGGCGAGCGCGGCGACAGCAAGCGCTGTTCTCGAGACAGTTCTCCTGGACGCGGGGTACGGCACAGTGGACCGCGCCCTCTGGGGCGAGGTAGCAATGGTGAATTTCGTTGGGCTCCTAGACATTCGGTGTTCGTTCGGTGTCTTGATCGGATCGCTGTGGCTACCGGCGTCCAGCGTGGCTGCCGCGCTAGCGGCGGCAGGGCGAGTCGGTTCGGCTCGTGCGTGTCGCACGACGGAACCGAAACCTACGGCACCAAGTTGATAGCCTGCGGCCATCGCGATCATGGCCTGACCTGTGTCGGTGTCGGTGCGGCCTTTCGCAGCTGGCTACGGTGTGGGCATGGGTGATTGGCGCGACGACCGGATCGGCAGTGCCTTGGGTGGGCAGAATCCGACGGTGATGCGTCGGCTCAGGGCGGGGTTCGCTGTCATCGGTGACACGCAGTTCCTGCCCGGTTATTCGCTGCTGTTGACCGATGAGCCTGCGGTGCAGCGTCTTTCCGAGCTGCCGCGCCCGCGCCGGGTGGCGTTTCTGGCCGATATGGATCGGCTGGGGGAGGCGGTCGAGCGGGCGTGTGGGCGACTGGATCCGGCTTTCCGGCGGGTGAATCTGGAGATACTCGGGAACACCGACCCGTTCCTGCATGTTCACGTGTGGCCGCGATTCGATTGGGAGCCCGGCGATCTGGTGGGCGGCCCGGTGTGGCTGTATCCGCGCGATCGGTGGACCGATGAGCGCTACGCACTCGGCGCGCGGCATGACGAGATCCGGAAGGCGATCATCAGCGAGCTGGACGCACTACCGGAGTGAGGGAGAGCGGCAGCGGCCTGAGTGCTCGCGCTCGCCACCGATTTTCGGCCCGCGAGTACCCCGGTCCTGGGCGGCCACCCGTAACGGGGGAACTGGTCGTCCGTTATGAACAATCATGGGGAGAGCATGCGACAGAGTCGATGGCTGCGGCGGCGAGGAGGGTATGCGCCGGCTGCTCGAATTGTGGATGCTGTACGAGTAGATCCCTCGGTGGCGGAGTATCACCACGATTGCCTCGGTGCTGATCGACCGTTACCCCGCGCTCGCCGCACTGCTCATCGATATCCGCTGCCGATCGTGGATGATCGGATCGGTGTTGGAGCGAAAGCGCGAGCACCACACGATCAGTCAGCGCTGTTGCCGATGCCAGAGCCGAGATGCGGCGAGGGCGCGGTGTGGCTGTGGGCGGGTGTTCCGGGATGCGAGCGCGTTGGCGATGTTCGTCGCTCAGCAGAGTGGGGGACCGAATCAGACCACACCCGACCATGACTGCAGCGTCCGCTCTCTTGCTGACGCAGCGGCCAGGCCCCGCGACCCGACGGTTTCGCCACGAAACCGGACCACGATGCAGCCGGGCTTCCGGTAAAGTTCGCGGGTTGACAACACATTTGAAGGTCAGGGGCTTGCCGAGGCTCTGTGAGCAATGGCTCGTCATCAGTGGCGAGTTCACGGCTCGCATTGCTGTCGGTTCCACGGCCGAAGCTACGGGATCGCTGGTCATGGATTCCGATCCACGAACAGTGATGAGGTCTCGATGTCCGAACCGTACTCCGCGATGGCGCAGTTCCAGATCTCGCGGTCGTCCCTGAGGAGCTACCTCGCGGCACCTGCGCGGCCCACGTCCTATTGGTCGGACTGGCCCGCCATGTGCGGCCGCAAGGATGCAACGGGGCAGCAGAACGGCCTGCCGTTCTCCCTGCACCGGGAGATGGACTTCGACTCCGTCGACCGCTGGCTGTCCGAGGGGGATTACCGCAGTCACCTGCGCGTCATCCTGGGGGTTGCTGAACTGCCGTCCCTCGCTCGCTTCAACTACGACGAGGAGACGGGTCTGGCCACGGTTGTGAATCTCACGGTGGGTGCCGAGTGCTTTCGCAACCCGCTCTGGTTCCTCGCCACCGTCCGAGGAGCCGCCGGTTACATGGATGGCACCGGAGGGCTGGCGGTAATCCGTCAGCACATCTGGGGTGGCCCGGACAGCAAGTACACCATGGCCGTGTTGCGGCTCGAACAGGGCGGAACGCGCTTCCTTCACTCGGCCGGTGACGCCGACGCCTACTCCGATGCAGTGCGCCGGGCCAACACCGTCTTCACTGGTATCGGCCTTGGCCCGGATGGGCTCGCCCTTGGCGACACCGAAGCCGTCGCCAACCTCGACCGGGTCTGAGCGGCCCAGCCCAGATTCATCAGGCGCAGCCAGCCAGCACGCCCGTCTCCCCGAGAGACGACTGATGAGATCGCATATTCCAATCTGGAGCCTCGGGAAGTACGACGAATCCGGCCAGCGGTGAACGTCAGAAGCCACCACCCCCGGACCGGTACCACCACCCCAAATACCACCGTCGGCCGAGCCACCTCCGTCACCGAGGAAACCGCTACTCAGGATCTCACCGTCCCGACCGCCGAGGAAGCCCCACACGTGCTGACCTGCCGATTCGGTGTCGCTCGACTGGCGCGGAAAGCAACGGATATGGCGTACCCGCAGGTGAGGGCTGACAGGTTGGCTCGGTCATGGCGCCGGTCGGCTTCAGGGGCGCGGGCTGCGGCCAGCCCGTCGCGGGTGCGTTCGGACATCAGCGCGTGCTCGAATTCGGCTATCCCGCCGAGGATTTGGAAGAACATGCGGCCGACAGCGGTGCAGGTGTCGATGCCCTGGTCGAGCACCACCAGGTCCACGCCTCGGTCTTGGAGTGTCCTGGACAGCTCGATCAGGTGCTCGAGGGAGCACCCGAGACGGTCGAGCTTGGTCACTACCACGATTGTCCCCGGCCGGCCCGGGCCGGCCGGGGACAGCGAATAGTTCAGCAGTCCACCCGAAGCTCAAAAGGTGAGACCGATTGCGCCGGTGGGGACGGCGGCGACCAAGGTGGGGCTACCGCCACCGATCGGCGCCGATACCACCCTCAGGCTGCCGCTGTCGGTGATGAACAGGGTGCCACCGGCCGCGACGACATCGATAGGGCCCACCAGACCGGTCGTCACCAGGGGGGTGATCGGGCCGCCGGTTGTCGGTACCGACACCACCCTGTTGGCCCCGAATTCGGCGATGTAGAGGGTGTTACCGACGCGGGTGAGCCCCCTGGGCTGATTCAGGCCGGTCGCCAGGACAGTTGCCGCGCCGCCGGTTGCCGGTACCGAATACACCGTGCCCGGGTTGGCGCTATCGGTGACATAGAGAAGGCCGGGGCCATAGATGTAGGGCAGCGGGTTGCTCGTGCCGTCCAGATTCGCGGCGACGGTGACCTGCACCGTGCCTGTCCCGGGCGGGGCGATGGCCGTGATCTGCGTATCGGAGACGATGGTGAATGTGGTTGCGGTGGCACCGAACTGCACCGTCAATGGGCCGACATTGGCGAACCCCGAACCGGTGATGGTTACAGAGTTCCTACCCGCTTCAGGGCCGAAAGAGGGTGTAAGCGACGTAAGAATAGGGGACATGGGTCGGCCTCCAGACTGAAATACGGTGAAAGAGTTATCCTGCAAAGGGTTCCGATCTTGTCGTGACCTCGCTATCTCCAGTAACCCTCCATCGGAGGCACTTCGGCAACGAATCTGCAGTCCGTTTCCGTCCGGTATTGCCCAGTTTGGGGGTTTACTGGCCGGCTGGATCCGGCGCTGAGGCGGTCCAATCGCCGAACAGGGTTGCCGTGTAGCGAAATCACCCATGCCGCAGCATCACTCGTAAATCCGAAAACGGATGAAAACGGACCGGCAGAGACGTTGCCCGGCAACCGATCCGGAGAAATTAGGGATTCCGGACTCGCACGGAAAACAAGTGGTTTCGGTAGTAACCGTGCGGAAACAACGACAATGGCTCGACCAGCAGCGATACCGTGCTGTCGGTGCCTGGTGCGACGATGGGCCGGAGGTCGGTGTCCGGTTCCCTTCCGGGACAGCGGCCGGTGTGGAGGGAGTCCTGGTGTGTGATTCCAGGGCTCCCTCGTCGATTACAGGGTTGGGATGCGGCCGGGTGCGGTGTCGGTGCATCAAGTAGCCGCATACCGCGCTGACCGAACCGGTCAGCGCGGGGCGCCGGCGGCCGGAACCCGTTGCGGTGCAGAACGTCCGCAACTGCCGATGAGCGACCTCACCGTATGAGCAGTAGCATCCTCCACGACCAACTCGACCTTGCCGACCCCGTCAGCGCCCGGCTGCTCGATTCCGGGACGGGGTTCACCTCCGACGCCACGGTCACGCGACGGTGGCGATCCTTCACAGGTGGCGGTCGGGGTCGGCGAGGTGGGCGGCGTATCCGCCACATTTGGCGCCCTCGGCCGCCTTGATGATGGACCCACCGACGGATAGGGCGGTGGCGATCACCTCGTCCGCCTTCTCCCGGCTGTCGACGGTGCAGTGGAACGAGACGCCGCGGAAGCCCTCGCCCTCTGGCGAGACGCCCGCGTCGTTCGCGGCCCAGTCGATCGGATAGATCCCAGCGGCGAACCGCCGCCCAGCTCGAAGGTCGCGAAACTCGGAAAGTCCTGCCCCAGCTTCGCGCCGAGCCCCTCACAGAACTTCTTGGAACGCTCCACGTCGGAAACGGCCGGCCCGATGGTGGTCGCCTGCGGAGTCATTGTCTTCCCCATTCTCTTTCGCAGGTCACATCTTCAGTCGGCGATCCAGGAGCCGTGGGTTCCGCCGGGGACGCGGCGCGGGAGTCGCACCGCCGCAAGGGGATCGGCGGTGAAGTCGCGGGCATCGAGGATCAGCAGCTCGGAGGTGGCGGTGGCGGGATCGCCGACGAGGGTGAGCAGGTAGTCGTCATCCTCGGCGGTGGCGTCCGCGGCGGAGACGAAGACGGCCTCGCCGGGAACGCGGCCCGGACCGGTGGATGCGAGTACACGAGCGCCGGTGTCGTTGTCGTACTTGATGATTCCGATGCGGTCGTGGCCGGATCCGGGGAAGGCGACGGCGTAGCTGTAGCGGTTGCGGCGGCCGAGGTAGTCGCCATTGATGGTGGGGAAGTCGGTGATCAGGTCATCGAGCAGGTCCTCCCGGGCACGGGTGCCGGTCGGGTCGATGGCGTAGCGGTATTGGAGGGCACCGCCGTTCGGGTTGGTGGGGTGGCCGGGCGCGCCGATCCACCACTTCCAGGAGGTCTCCCACGCGGAGCGGTCGAAGCGCGGCCCCTCGACCACGACCCGGCCATCGTCGTCCTCATAGGTGTTCGAAACGTGCAGCAGCGCACCGGGATCGACCTCGTACCAGCGGACCGGGCCATTGTCCGAGCGCGGCAGCAGACCGATGCGCGGGGCGTAGGAGTCACTCCAGCGGTAAGGGATGCCCGAGGTCTCGGCGTGATCGAAGACCACCGACATGTCCAGCCACACCACGTAGTTCGCGGTCAGGCCGAAGTCGTGCATGAGGGACGGACCCGCACCGTCGACCACCCGCTGGTGGCGGATCTCGCCGTCGGCGGAGGCGATGTAGTAGGTCAGATGCGGCGCGAAGGGGGAGTAGGCGAAGAAGTGCAGTTCACCGGTGATCGGGTCCTCCTTGCTCGCCTGTCGACGGTGGAGTCGAACTGGAAATCCCACGCCCACACCACCTTCGGTGCGTCCGCATCGACCGCCTGGCACCGACGAACATCCGGCCCGTTTGCGCGGGGGAATGGGTGCGGACCTGCAGGCCCTGCTCGCGCCAGAGCTGGTGCACCTTCTTCTTGTTCATCGCGCTGCCCTCGTCGAACCGCAACGCCGCCCAGGCGCGACGGGGAACCCGTGACCGGGGTGCTCGGGTGCGTAGGAACGCGGCCAGGCCCGCAGGCTGGCATCCGGATCCGCCAGTGTCGCCGCGGTCCTGCCAGGGACCGGGTGGTGGCCCGGAGCGGATAGAATCGGTTGCCGATATCGGTTTCGTCATATCGTGTGAAGGGTGGTGCGGGATGCGAGAGTTCCAGAGAGGGGCCGTGCGGCTGCACATCCTCCATCACGCGGCCCAGGAGGGTGTGCACGGTGCGTGGCTGACCACCGAGCTGGCGCAGCACGGCTACGACATCAGCCCGGGCACCTTGTATCCGACGTTGCATCGGCTCGAGGCCGACGGGCTGCTGGCCTCCGAGCAGCAGGTCGTGGATGGTCGGGTGCGGCGGGTGTATCGCGCGACCCCGGACGGGCTGGCGGCCTTGGCCGCAGACCGGAAAGCGTTGGCGGAGTTGGCGCGTGAGGTACTCGGCGAGCACACCGCCTGAGCTGCCGCTACCGGCAGGGCGCTGCGCTCACCGCGAGACCGGGGCGAGCCGGCGGCGCAGCAGGTAGACCAGCGCGCCGGCGGCGAGGACCGCGGTGCCGGACAAGACCGAGTTCAGGGGCAGGGCGAAGGCCAGGATCACGCATCCGGCCAGGCCGAGAACGGGAATCACGCGGGGCGGGCGGCCTTCATCGGCGGCGAGGGTCCAGGCCGAGGCATTGGCGATGGCGTAGTAGGCCAGCACGCCGAAGGAGGAGAACCCGATCGCGCCTCGCACGTCGACGACCGCGGCGAGCACCGCGACGACTGCGCCGACGGCCAGCTCGGCGTGGTGGGGCACCTCGAAGCGAGGGTGTACCGCTGCCAGCTGGTGGGGCAGGTGCCGATCACGGGCCATGGCCAAGGTGGTGCGCGAGACGCCCAGGACCAGCGCCAGTAGTGATCCCAGGGCCGCGACCGCCGCACCGGCCCGCACCACCGGCACCAGCGCCGGTGCCCCGGCCGCTCGCACGGTATCGGCCAACGGTGCTGTGGCAGAACCCAATCCGTGCGGGCCGAGCACCGCCAGGGCCGCGACAGCGACAGTGGCGTAGACGACCAGCGTGATACCCAGCGCGATCGGGATCGCGCGGGGGATCGTGCGGGCCGGATCGCGCACTTCCTCGCCGAGGGTGGCGATGCGCGCGTATCCGGCGAAGGCGAAGAACAACAGTCCGGCTGCCTGCAGCACCCCGCGCGCCGAGGCATCGGACCCGATCGCCAGATGCCCGGCATCGGCGGCCGAGGAGGTGAAGGCGGCGACCACGACAGCGGCCAGCACTGCGAGCACGACCGCGACGATGATCCGGGTCGCCAGCGCCGATTTCTGCACGCCGCGATAGTTGACCGCGGTCAGCGCGACCACCGCGGCGACGGCGACCGCGTGCGCTTGGCCCGGCCACACGTAGGTGCCGATGGTCAGCGCCATGGCCGCACACGAGGCGGTCTTGCCGACCACGAACCCCCACCCGGCCAGATACCCCCAGAACTCACCGAGGCGTTCACGCCCGTAGACGTAGGTGCCGCCGGAGGCCGGATATCGCGCCGCCAAGCGGGCGGAGGAGGTGGCGTTGCAGTAGGCGACCACCGCCGCGACCGCCAGCCCGATCAGCAGTCCGGACCCTGCCGCCGCCGCGGCAGGGGCGAGTGCGGCGAAGATCCCGGCGCCGATCATCGAGCCCAGCCCGATCACCACGGCGTCGCCGACGCCGAGCCGCCGCCGCAACTGGGTATCGGGATGGCTGGACGATGACATGACGCAACGCTCCTGTCTGGCGGGGACGAGACAGCGGCCACGATAGCCGATATCGGAAACCGATAATGATCGGCGGAAAGGAGTTCACCCACTCGCCATGTGGGTATCGATCCGGCGTGTGGGCCACGCGGGTCGCCGTGCTCGCCGGTAGGGTCGGGTGCTGTATCGGGTGACGATATCGGGAGGCGAGTGTCGATGGCAGGAACGCGGCGGTGGTAGCCGATGCCCGGCCCCGACGGCCCGACGGCGACGTTCGGCACGCCGTAATGCCGGCCCGGGGAGTGCAGCCGTGACCGGGCGATCGGCTCGCCGTCTGAGGGTCGCCGAGGCCCTGGTCGTCGCGACCGTGATCGTCGGCGGGCTGTTCGGATCGCTGCTGGACCGTGCGCTGGTCGCCACGCCCGCGTGGCGGGATCTAGGGGTGGTGGCGTGGGCCGATTCTGGGGCCGGGTGACGTGGTGTACCCGGTCGGCGGGATCCTCTGGTGGGGCCTGGTTTTCGCGGCCGTGATCGCCTGCCGGCGGGATCGGTCGGTATCGCACGCGGTCCGGGTGCCGCTGTATCTGGCAGTGGTGGCGGTACTCGGGGCGATCGTCTCAACCGTGATCGCGGCTCCGACGATGCAGCATGTGGGCGCGGTCGCCGACACTGACACCGCCGCGTTGCAGCACGCGTTCGACACGTTCACCGTGTGGGGTGTCTACGTGCGGGGCATCTGCTTCGCTGCCGGATTCCTGTGCAGCGTATGGGCGCTGGTCGTCCTGCTGCTCGAACACCCTCTACCGGTACCGAACTCCTCGGCCACCGCCTCGACCCCGTGACACCGGTGCCGATCGGTCCGCGACGAACGCAAGGACCCGACGAGGTCATCAGCGCAGCGGCGGGATCGGTGGCCCGCGGCGGATTCACAGGGCTCTCCCCGGCAAACGGCACCCCCACGCCGAGCGGGAATCCGCACTGTTCCAACCCCGCGCCATCGACACCCCTGCTGCCCAGGTGAGTACGCTCGATCCGAAATGCCGTATCGGGTGACGATATCGGGAGGCGAGTACTGATGGCAGGAACGCAGCGGTGGTCGTTGTCGCGGATACTCGGCGCGGACGGCCCGGCGGCGGTGATCTGTATCCGGGTGGCGGTGGGGCTGGTGTTCCTCAGCGAGGGCGTTCAGAAGTTCCTCTACCCGCACACGCTGGGGCCGGGCCGCTTCGACAAGATCGGAATACCGGCACCGACGTTCTTCGCCAACCTCGACGGTGTCGTCGAAATCGCCTGCGGCACCCTGATCGTCATCGGCCTGCTGACGCGGCTGGCAGCGGTGCCCCTGCTGATCGACATCAGTCTGGCGATCGTGCTGACCAAACTGCGCGAGCTGCGCCCCGGCGGATTCGGTGGCGTACAAGGCTTCTGGGGCATGGCCCACGACGCCCGCACCGATTTCGCGATGCTGCTCGGCCTGATCTTCCTGCTGTGGGTCGGCCCTGGCCGCTGGTCACTGGACGCGATGATCGCCCAGCATGCTCAGCTCACACGCAGCAAGGCCATGAACCCGTAGTCCATATGCAGCTGCTGGTGGCAGTGCAGCAGCGAGGCACCGGTCTGGTCGGTGACGACACAGATGGCCATTTCCTGGTAGCCGCCGAGCATCGGCATATCCTTGCGCAGCCCCGCAGTCGGGGTTCCGGCGATGTGGGTGACCTCGAAGGTGTTGCGGTGCAGGTGGATCGGGTGGATGTTCCCCATGTCCACCTCCGGGATGTCGAGCAGCAGCAGCTCATCGGCGCGGGCCGCGGTCTCGTACAGCATCGTCCACAGCACCTTCTCCCGCAGCGGCACATCCTCCGCAATCCGGACGCCCGGAGTCGGCGGAGGCCACCCCCGCCCCGCGCCGATAGCAAGGAATGTCGATAAAAGGACGGTTCGTCACTGTGGCGTAGGGGGAGCGCGGGGAGGGGAGAAAACGGACGAAGCAGGCCCGGAAGCCCGACCGACGCGGCCGACCCCCATCCACGCCCCGACAATGCGCCAACACCCGCCGCCGCAGCGGACTTCGTCCACGCGCAAGCGTCGGCATGAACAACGCGCGCCGGACAGTGTTCACGTAAACATCCGCGCACCGGGAAGCGCGACAACCGACACAAGGGGCCGATGCGGGGAAGCGACGCACTGGGGCCCGGACCAACCGGGGCCGATGCCTCAACTTGACATAATTTACTTCTAATCGGCGAAAGCTGTTGCAATACAAGACAACCCAGGGGAGAGGCCCCCAGAACCGTCCAAACAAACCCGAGAGTGCCGAACCCACCCGCATGCCATCCAGAAAAGGTGAAAGTGCCGAACCCGCGACACCGACCAGACCGACCGAACCAACCACACAACCGCCCGGCAGCGGGGGCAGAATCCAGGCGCACCTGAAAGTGCCGAAGCCTCAAAACGCCAGGGAGCAACGAACACCCGCGCCGCGGGCCGCACAATCCAGGAAAACCCGGAAGCTCCGGCGCGAGCCGTGAAACCGGAACTTCAGGTCACATCAGGAACAAAACGTCACAGTGACGCAATTAAATCATGAATGACTATGCGGAGACATGAATCAAACACGGCCCAACACTCAGGTCTTCCTGGATTGCCGCGCATCGCCGAAGCCGCTCTCACGCCCCGCGGATGACTCCCACCTTTTTCCTGGACCGAACAGCGTTGCCACACTGCGGGTTTCAAGATCAACTGCCCTGCCCGTAATCGCGCCGATAATCTACATTATGTAAAGCTGTGGAGATGTCGGCCCGTCCCCCGCAACGAGCTCATCCGCGTGAGTGAAGGTGCACAGGAGCTCTGTTCGTTTCCCGTTGAGCGGTCAGGCCTAGCTTCTGCTGATTCCTCCGTCCAGATACCGGAACAAGCGAACGGCTTCCCCCCATCTGTGGTGCGCCGGCAATGCCTTCGCGCAACATGATGGTGCGGAACAGCTCGAACAGTTCCTCGTGCTGGAGGGCAGGCCGGTTCTCTTGGCGCCAGCGAAGGATGTCGGGTCCGTCCATCCAGCTATTCGACGGGCGCGGCACGGCTATACACGGGTGCCCCACCCCGCCCAAAGGCCCGGTCCGCGCTACGGCCGCGATCGTCGACCCGGACGAACCCTGAGCCTTCGGCTCACCTGTGTTCCGCTTTGGCCTTGCGCAACAACTACCGGACGGGCTCGATTCGATCTACTGACGCCGTTCGCGAGGTGCACTCGGCGCGGCCCGCCGCAGGATTGCATTGGGGATCGTGCGGCGAAGCGCGTCGACCGCGGCATCCCGGTCGGGCCTTTCGAGCGCCTCGACGAGGTCTTCCATGACCTCGGCCAACGGGTTCAGATCGATATCTTCAGGCGCGGTCGTCTCGAGTTTCGTGAGCAGGTAGGTCGTGCCGACGTCCATGATGCTCAGGTAGAGGGCGTTGAGCAGAACCCCTTTGCCCAGATCGGCAAGGCAGGCGTGGAGATCCCAGCACGCCCGGACGAAGTCCGAGACCGATCCCGAATCGCGAGTGTGGCGCACGCGTTCCAAGTTCTCGGCGAGTGCGTCCCGATCGGCGCGGGTGATCCGGCGCAACGCCTCCTCGATGAGCAGGGGCGCTATCGCGTCGCGAATTTGCACGGCTTCGGCGAAGGCCGCGTCCTCGTCGGCGGCGGTGCGAAACCATCCGTTCATCCGAGACAGCGGCGAGGGGTCGCACGCGAATAGCCCCCCGCCCGGTCCGGGGCGGGAGGTGATGATCTCGCGTGTCTGCGCGAGTTTGATCGCTTCGTTGATGGTGCCGACAGAGACGCCGCAGATTTTGCGCAACTCGTCTTTGCTGCCGATACGCGCGCCGGCGGGTACTGCCGCCGCAAGTCGGGCGATCTGGCCTGCGGCCTGTTCGGCGCGGGAGCTGCCCAAGGACACTGTGCTGCCCACATCTGTCGCACGGGTCCAGAGCTCACGGGAGTATGCGGGGCCCTCGAAATCCTCGATGGCCGCTCCGGCGACCGTGCCGTCGTTCTCGTCGCTTCCACTCATCGCTGCCCTCCCAGCCGAAAGACCGTGCTCAGCCACTCTAGCAATTAATCATGACTATTAGGCCACAGCGCCTCGCGCGAGGGCGATCGAGGATGGAAAAAAATCATGATTAATTCAGCCCAACCTCTTGACACGTGACCGGGGTCACCTCAACACTGGGGCATGCAAGCAATTAATCATGATGATTTGCTGGAAGGTTGATCGGCCATGTTGGAGCAGCATTTTCGGGACCTCATGGCGGGAGTGTGCGCTCCGGTCACAGTGATCACCGCCGCCGACGAGGACGGCCCACACGGCGCCACGGTGAGCTCGCTGGCCTCGCTGTCGTTGCGTCCGGCGTTGATCTCGATCGCGCTGGATCGCCGATCCAGCCTGCTGACTCGAATCAGGACGAGCGGCCGCTTCGCGGTCAACGTCCTCGCTTCCACGCAGGACGACTTGGCGATGCTGTTCGCGACTCGCGGCGCCGACCGGTTCTCCGCCACCGAATGGTCCCCCGAGGAAGGGCTACCACGCTTGGCCGGTGTGGCCGGCTGGGCTGCCTGTGAGGTGTGGCAGACCGTCGAAGCCGGCGATCACCTGCTGTTGATCGGCCTGGTCACCCGCGCTGCGTCCGCCCAGGAGGCGCCACTGGTGTACGGCTACCGCACCTTCGGCACCCATTCGCGCTTCGCTGCTCGTCCCCGCAAGCCCATCGTCGACGACATCGCCGCCTACTCCCGCTGAACTCACTCACATGCTCCACGCAACCGATCAGGAAAGAAGGATCAATGACTGCCACCGAACTGCCCTACGTCACCGACACACCGAGCGCTGCCGAACTGGTTGCCAGGGTCAAGGAACTCACTCCTCTGTTGAAGCGCAACGCCGCGGCCGGTGAACAAGACCGCCGGGTCGTCGAGGAAAGCATTCGCGCCCTCACGGATGCGGGCCTGTTCAAGATCGCCGTCCCTGCGCGTTACGGCGGCTACGAGACTTCGATGCGCACCATGCTCGATGTCTCCGCCGCGGTCGCTGAGGCCGACGGCGGCACGGCGTGGGTGGTGACACTGACCAATGTCATGTCGTGGGTGGTCGGGCTGTTCCCCGAACGCGCCCAGGACGAGGTCTTCGGCGCCGACCCCGACGCCAAGGTCTGCGGCGTGCTGACCCCCACCGCGGAAACCCGCAAAGTCGACGGCGGATGGCGCGTGACCGGCAAGTGGTACTACAACTCCGGCTCCCTGCACGCCACGTGGGCCGGGCTGGGCATCCCGATCACCGACGAGGACGGCAACGTCACCGATCAGGGCATGGCGCTGATCCCGCGCACCGATCTGAACCTCGAGGACACGTGGTTCGTCGCCGGGATGCGGTCCTCGGGCAGCAACTGCATGGTCGCCGAGGACGTGTTCGTACCCGAGCACCGCGTGATGCGGATACCGCCGGCGATCGGCGGCGACTATCCCACCGAGCACAAAGACGAGGTCTTCTACCGGTCCGCGATGGTTCCCGTACTGGCGTTGGTGCTGATCGGCCCGCAGCTGGGCATGGGCAAGGCCGCACTCGACCTGGTCGTGGAGAAGGCCGCGAAGAAACCGATCTCCTACACGTTCTTCACCGCTCAGAAGGACTCGGTCGGCTTCCAGTTGCAGATCGCCGAAGCCGCGCGGCTGATCGACACCGCTCGTCTGATCGCCTACCGCGCCGCCGCCGACATCGACGAGGCCGCCGCGCGCGGCGTGTACCCCGACTACCTCACCAGGGCCCGCGTGCGCTCGGACACCGGCTATGTCGCCGAATGCACCACCCGAGCCATCGAGATCCTGCTGTCCGCACACGGCGCCGGCTCCTTCGCCGAGGCCAATCCGCTGCAACGGATCTGGCGTGACTCCGCCACTGCCGCCCGCCATGCCATCGTCTGCCCACAGGTGAGCTACGAGACCTACAGCAAAGCCCTGCTCGGCGTGACCGAGCCCATCACTCCGCTGGTCTGACCGTGTATGTCGCCGCAACCGCAGACGCCGCTGTGATCGCTCAACGAGAAGAGATGCGCACGCTCGCTCTGGTGGAAGGCCGCTATGACGAAGTCGCCGCGATATACGACGACCGACTGGTCTACACCCACTCCACCGGAGCTCGCGATGACAAGGCCACCACGCTCGGGCGGCTGATGGAAGGCACCCTGCGCTACGAGGTGATCGACCACGATCTCGACCACATCGAAGTCGTCGGCGACACCGCCCTCGTCACCGGTCGTCTGCGGGCCACCGTCGTGGTCGCCGGTGGTCGCCGTGAGATCGAGTCGTCGACCTCGATGGTGTGGACACGACCGCGCCAGGGCGGTGCCTGGATCGTCCTGATCTTCCACTCTTCTCCCGCGCCTTCGAAGGAGTCGAGATGACAACCTCAGCCGCCTGGCGCCGTGGATACCGCGATGGTCCCCGGTGTTCGCATCCGGAGCGAAACGGTCCCGTCGCCAACGCTTACGGCAACGAGGTTCATGCCCTTCGTGGCCCAGACGGATGCGTGATGCCCGCATGATTCGACAGGAGAACGACATGGCTGCGCCCATCTGGGTGCCCGACCCCTCTGCTGTCGAGGGTGCACGTATCTCGCGATTCACCGAATTCATCGAGGCCGAGCATGCGGTGCGGTTACCGAGCTATTCCGACCTGCATCGCTGGTCGGTCGAGAACCTCGGCGAGTTCTGGCAGGCGGTGTGGGACTTTTTCGGCGTCCAGTCCCCCACCGCGCCGGGTCCTGCGTTGACCGATGCGCTGATGCCTCATGTCACATGGTTCCCGGGAGCACAGCTCAACTACGCCGAATATTTGCTGCGCGGACGTGATCCGGACGCGGTCGCCCTCGTCGACGCCACCGAAGCCGGGGGCGAGACGACCATGGTGACCTGGGGCGAGTTAAGCAGGCAGGTCGCGGGTTTGGCCAAGAGCTTGGCCGGCCACGGCGTCGGACCGGGTGACCGTGTGGCGGGATATCTGCCCAACTGCGCCGAGGCGGTCGTGGCGTTCCTCGCCACGGCATCACTAGGCGCGGTATGGGCTTGCTGCGGGCAGGACTACGCGGTGCCCGCCGCGCATGCCCGGCTCGGGCAGCTCGAACCGGTCGCGTTGATCACCTCCGACGGCTACCGGTTGAACGGTGCCGTCCGCAGCAAGACCGATGATGCGGCCCGACTGCATTCGCTGCTGCCGAGCGTGCGGGTGGCGATTGCGGTGGACCGCGTCGGTTCCGGCGTGGCCGGGATGATGCGGTGGTCGGATGCGACTGCCGGCGAACACCGCCTGGCCCCGCGGCCTGTGCCGTTCGACCACCCGCTGTGGGTGGTGTTCTCGTCCGGCACCACCGGCGTGCCCAAAGGCATCGTCCACGGTCATGGCGGTGTGCTGCTCGAACAACTCAAGTCCAGTGCCCTGCACTTCGACCTCGGCGAGACCGACACCTTCTTCTGGTTCACTACACCGAGCTGGATGGTGTGGAACAGCCTGATCGGCGGTCTCCTCGTCGGGGCACGGATCGTCTGCTACGACGGCAGCGCGACCCATCCGAATGCCGGCGCCTTGTGGGACATCGTCGACCGGTTCGGTGTCACCGTCTTCGGCACCAGTCCCGGCTATCTGCTCGACTGCCGGAAGAATGCCTCTGACCTGCGCAGCACCCGATCGCTGGACGCGTTGCGGTGCGTCGGGGTGACCGGGGCCACGTTGCCCGCCGCCACCGCCGAATGGGTGGCCCGCGAGCTCGGGCCGCGGGTGCGTATCGCGTCGACCAGCGGCGGTACCGACGTTGTCACCGGATTCGTCGGTGGCGCACCGACTCTCCCGGTCTACGCCGAGGAGATCTCGGGGCCGTGCCTCGGGGTGGCCGTCGACGCCTACGACGCGGACGGCAACTCGCTGACCGGGCAGGTCGGTGAGCTGGTGGTCACCGCCCCGATGCCGTCGATGCCGCTGCGGTTCTGGAACGACCCCGGCGATATCCGATACCGCGACGCCTACTTCTCGATGTACCCGGGCGTGTGGCGACAAGGCGACTGGATCACCCGCACACACACGGGTGGAGTGGTCATGCACGGCCGCTCCGATTCCACCCTCAACCGGCATGGCGTGCGAATGGGCAGCTCCGACATCTACGACGCCGTCGAGGTCCTGCCCGAGGTCAACGAAGCCCTCGTCCTCGGCGTCGAGGAACCCGGCGGCGGTTACTGGATGCCGCTGTTCGTCGTCCCGACCCAGGGCGTCGCGTTCGACGAGCGGCTTCGGGCGCGGATCACCGACGCGATCCGACGTAACGCCTCACCGCGCCACGTCCCCGACGAGATCATTCGCGCACCCGGCATCCCGCACACCCGCACCGGCAAAAAGCTCGAGATCCCGCTCAAACGCATCATGCAGGGCGCGCCGCCCGAGAGCGTGGTCGACCCCGCCACCGTGGACGCCCCCGAGCTCGTCGACTGGTACGCCGGCATCGCCGCCGACCGTGGCAAGCCCCCGCTCGCCCAACCCGATACCGGCCTCGATCGGCCGGCCGAACACGCTGAGGAAAGACCATGAGCCTGCATCGTTTGACCACCATCACCATCGGGGTGCCCGATCCCGACGCCACCGCCGACTACTACCGCGACTTCGGCCTGACCGACCTGGGCGGAAACCGCTTCGGCACAGTCGACGGCGGAGAACAACTACGCATCGCGCGCACACCGCAACGGCGGCTGCTCGAACTCGGCATCGGAGCACACGATCCCGAGGACCTGGCCCGGATCGCGGCACAGCTGGACAAGCTGGCCATCGCGCACACGGCCGACGATCGTTCGTTGACCGTGCAGGATCCGAACTCCTCGCTGACCGTGAACGTCGAAATCGCCCCGGAGATCCAGCAGCAGCCCGCTTCGTCGCCGGTCACCAACGGCCCAGGACGTCACGACCGGCGCGACCAGCGCGCTGCGGTGATCAGCCGCACCGAGCCGGTTCGACCCCGCAAACTCGGCCACGTTGTCATCGGCTCGCTCGATCAGGAAGCCAGCCAACGCTTCTTCGCCGAGGGCCTCGGTTTCAAGGTCAGCGACAGCGTCCCCGGACTGGCCGCTTTCATGCGCTGCTCCACCGACCACCACAACGTCCTCGTACAACAGGCACCGCTGAACTTCCTGCACCACACCGCCTGGGAGGTCGACGACGTCGACGAGGTCGGGCGGGGCGCCACCGCGATGCTCGAAGACAACCCCGACCGCCACGTATGGGGCCTGGGACGCCACCACATCGGGTCGAACTTCTTCTGGTATCTGAAGGACCCGGCCGGAAACTTCTCCGAGTACTACAGCGATCTGGACTGCGTCGTCGACGACGCGCTATGGAAGCCCGAAGTCGTCGAAGGCATCAAGGGCCTCTACAACTGGGGTCCGCCACCGCCACCGTCGTTCCTGGCACCGGAAGATCTCGCCGCCCTCATGACCGGCTCGCACGCGCCGCACTAGACCGAAAACCATCGCCTCCAAAGGACACTCATGCGTATCAGCAGCATCGACAACCGCTACCACGTGATCGCGGGTGACACCGCCGTCGACATCGCCGAAGCCAGCAACGGACGTTTCGCCCCGGAAGGCTTCGACATCTACGAACGTTGGACCGAACTCGCCGACTGGGTGAGCACCCTGCCAGCCGACGTCTACCACCCGTTCGGCCCGGCCCGAGTGGGCGCGCCGGTGGCGATGCCGCGTCAGGTGTTCGCGATCGGGTTGAACTATCGCGATCACGCCGCCGAATCGAATCTGCCCGAGCCCGACGCACCGCTGGTGTTCACCAAGTTCCCGACCTGCATCACCGGCCCGAACGCGGCTGTCACTCTGCCGTCGGGCAATGTCGACTGGGAGGTCGAGCTGGTCGCGGTGATCGGCAAGCGCGCCGATCGAGCCGCCGAGGACCACGGCTGGGACTACGTCGCGGGATTGACTGTGGGACAAGATCTTTCCGAGCGAAAGGTGCAACTCGCCGGGCCCGCCCCCCAGTTCGGGCTTGGTAAGTCATTTCCCGGTTTCGGGCCGATCGGTCCCGCCGTGGTGACCCTCGACGAAATTCCCGATCCGGGCAACCTAGCGATCGGATGCTCCCTCGGCGACGAGGTACTGCAGAAAGGCAATACCAGCGATCTGATCTTCGCGGTGCCCGAACTCATCGCGCGGATCTCCGCGATCTGCCCGCTACTCCCCGGTGACGTGATCTTCACTGGAACCCCCGCCGGGGTCGGCGCCGCCCGCACACCGCAACGGTTCCTGCCGCGTGATGCCACACTCGTCAGCTATGTCGAGGGCCTCGGCGAACTCCGCAACCCCTTGGTGTAGCCGCGACAAACAACTCGACGCCGAGGGAAGTCGGCGGGACCAGGCTTGCTGACCAAGCCCAAGAGTCGCCGACCGGCTCCTGGGCTTCGGGCGATGAACGCACCATAATGCCGCGACCCGCGCGGCTCAGCGCCGCCTCAGAACAACCGATCACCCGAAGGCTCCGACACCGAGGTAGCCCGCATGCGTACACGCTCCTCGTCGCCGACGACGTCCTGGATCGCGTCGATCTGGTCCTGAACCACCTCGGCGCGCGCCACCAACTCGACCCGGTCGGGCTCGGTGAGGCTCTCGGCACCGAGCTTCTCGAAAACGCACGAGAGCACTGACCGTAAGTCCTCCAGCCTGCTGTCCGACTCCACGAGCCCTCACCCTACGTCCGAACCCAACGAACATCCGCCCCTGCCACGACCCGCTCCGCGCTGGCCGGGCCGGCCAACGCGGAGCAGCGACAGATCAACCAGGCGCGCGAGGACAGCGGATCGTCCGCTCATGCCGAGTTGAGTGTGGTCCATCGCGAACGCGGTCGGCTCGAGTCATCAGGCGAATGCAGAGCCTTTTGTTCTCGGTTCGGCTGAGTTCGCCAGGCGGGACCACCCGCGTATCGCGCCGGGACCGTGTGGATCCCGTGTTCCACAGCGGTCTCGAACATGGTCAGCGGCCCGAGCCCTCAACTGTGTGCGGGTCGGCTCTGTTCGGTGACCCAGGCGGCAATCTGGACGCGCGAGGTGAATCCGAGTTTGGTCAGGATGTGTTCGACGTGTCCCTCAGCGGTGCGCTGGGCGATGTGCAGGCGGGTGGCGATGGCCCTGTTGGTCAGGCCGTCGGCGACGAGTGTGGCGACCTGCTGCTCCCGGCGGGTCAGCTCCGCGGAGGGACTTCGACCGGGGGCTGTGGCCGTCGGTTGCTCTCCGATGGCGTAGTTGATCGCGGCGTCGAGATCCAGCGCGGCGCCTTCGCGGTAGGCGGTCTCGAAGGGTCCCCGGCCGAGCGTGCGACGGGCGGCTCGCTCGCAGTCCTCGTGGTAGACCACCAGGTCCGGAAAGATCATCGCGGAAGCGCTGATCGCTCGAGACAGAGCGTTCGCGGCGCCCAGCAACACGGCCGCGCGCCGCGCGCTGCCCTGCGCTTGCGCAATCCATGCCAGTGTTTCCATGGTCTGCGCGACCATGAACCAGTCTTTCTGCTGCCTGGTCATCTGCATCGCTTGCCGCAGCAGCCGCAGCGCCCGGTCGCTATCGCCCTGGTGCCACGCGGCAATCGCTGCTCCCCACGAGGCAGCTGACCGATGAAACGATTCGCCGTGGGATTCGGTGATCGCGACGGCCTGTTCGTAGTACGAGAGGCATGCTGCGCTGTCCTCCCGAAATATGGACACCCATCCGAGCGCGAACAGGGCCCAGATCTGTCCATAAGCGTCCCCTTGCGCAGCGAACCACGCGAGGGCGGCTTCCGCGGGGGCGCGGGCGCGCTGCGGGTCGCCGCTGTTGAGCGCGTGAAGGGCTTGGCCGAGATCCGCGAACGCGTGCACGATCGGGTTGTCCGTCGTTGCGGCGAGTGCCTGCGCCTGCATGGCCCGTGCGGACACCGCGACGCGATCGTCCTGGCCAATGGCCACCAGGTTGGCGCGCCACAGCGCCTTGGCGCGCAGCGTCGTAGCGGTAGCTGACCCGTCGGCGAGGGCGCGATCGAGCCAGTACCGCGCCTCACTGAGCTGGCCTCGCGCGATCCAGAACGGCTGCAGGGCCGCCGCGAACGACACCGCGGCCTCGGGTTCCGCCTCGGTATCGGTCAGGCAGAAATCCAACGCCTCGCGCAGATTCGATTGCTCGCGGTCGAGGCGGGCGATCCAGTGCAGCTGGCGGGGGCTTATCCAGTCGGCCTCGGCGCGCTCGGCGAGCTGCCGGTACCAGGCCCGGTGCCGACGCCGGAGGTCGGTGTACCGGCCGGACTGCTCGAGCTTGTCGCGGCCATACTCGCGCACCGTCTCGAGCAGCCGGAACCGCACCACCGACCCCGACTCCTCGCGGTTCAGGATGGACTTGTCGACCAGGGCGGTGAGGATGTCGAGCAGCTGCGCTCCGAGGTCGTTTCGGCACATCTGTTCGACAGCGTCCAGCTCACAGCTGCCGGCGAACACCGACAGCTGTGACCACACCTGTTGTTCGGCTGCGGTGCACAGGGAGTAACTCCAGTCGATACACCGCTGCAGGGTCTGCTGGCGGTCCGGAGCGCTGCGGCTGCCGTGGGTCAGCAGCGCATACCGGTCGGTGAGCCGCTGCAGGATCTGTTCGGGTGACAGTGCCCGCAGCCGGGCCGCGGCCAATTCGATCGCCAACGGCAGCCCGTCGAGCCCGCGGCAGATTTCGGTCACGGCGGAGAGGTTGTCCTCGGTGAGCGCGAAGCCGGGTACGGCGGCGGCAGCGCGTTCGACGAACAGGGTGACCGCGTCGCAGCGTGCCGCCCCCCGCAGCGACGGCGGCCGATCCGGATCGGGAACCGACAACGGCCGCACGTGTAACACCGTTTCCCCGCCGATGCCCAGGGGCTCGCGGCTGGTGGTGAGGATCCGCAGAGTCGGGCACTCCCGCAGCAGAGTTTCGACAATCCTCGCAGCCGCGTCCACGATGTGTTCGCAATTGTCCAGCACCAGCAGCGACTGTCGCGAAGCCAGGTAGTCGATCAACACGTCGAGCACCAGTTTCCCTTGCGGGCGCAACCCCACGGCGGTGGCGATCACTCCCGGCAGCAGGGCATCGTCGTGCACGTCGGAGAGCTGGACCAGCCACACCCCGTCTGGGAATTTGCGCTGTGCATCGGTCGCGACCCGCGACGCCAGTCGCGTTTTGCCGACCCCGCCGATTCCGGTCAAGGTAACCAGCCGGGAACTCGCCAGCTGGGTCTTGGCCTCGGTCAATTCGGTGCGGCGGCCGACGAAGCTCGTCAGCTCGAGAGGAAAGGACCCCGCGCTGACCGGCGAAGCGAATGGCAGGGGCTCCCGGGCCGGCGAGCGGCCGGTGGTCACAGGAGTCAACGGAACCGGGGTGCTCTCCTGCCGCTCGGTACCCGCTTCGGCGCGCACCGCCATCTCGTCCACCGGCAACCCGCGCCCGGCTTGCAGTGCTTGCAACTGCTCGCTCAACGCCTCGGCGGAGGGTCGCTCCCCGGGCGTACGAGCCATGGCATGTTCGATCACCGTCGAGATGCCGTCGTCGATGCCATGCTCGCGCAGATCTGGTGCCGGTTGGGTGGTGATCCGAACGAATTGGGCGACCACCTGCTCGCCGCTGCGTCGCTCGAACGCTGCGTGCCCGGTCAGCGCGGCGAACAAGGTGGCGCCGAGCCCGTAGACGTCCGCGGCGGGGGTGGGTGCCTCACCCGCCAGGACCTCCGGCGCGGTGAACGCCGGCGAACCGGTGACCAAGCCGGTAGCGGTGTGGAACCCGTCGGGGATACGCGCGATACCGAAATCGGTCAGTGCCGGCTCACCGTAGTCGGTGATCAGGATGTTGCTGGGTTTGACGTCTCGGTGCAGGATACCGAGCCGATGCGCGGTCTCGAGCGCCCCCGCAATCCTCACCCCCACTCGCAACGTCTCGTCCACCGACAGCGGACCGTAACGACGGATCCGGGCGTCGAGGGAATCCTGCGGATAATAGGGCATCACCAGATACGGCCGACCGGACGCCGTCATGCCCACCTGCAGCACGTCGACGATGTTCGGGTGCCCGGTCAGCCGACCCATCGCCCGTTGCTCCCGAACGAACCGCTCGCGGTTGTCCTCCTCGAGGTGCGCGGTGAGCACCTTGATCGCCACTGTCCGGTCCAACGCCTCTTGGGTGCAGCGATATACCAGACCGAACCCGCCGCACCCGATCTGCTGGGCGTCGGTGAATCCGGCCGCTGCCAGCTCCGCCGTGATATCACGGACCACGTCGCGCTGAGTTTCCAATGGGTCGATGTCGACCATGCGCCGGTCCTGCTTCCTGACGCACCCAGGATATCGCGCGGTCAATCGTTGCCACCTCACCTTTCACCCCGTCGAAGGCGGCGAAAACCTGAAGTGCACGGCCCGTAGCGCCCAATCTCGGCAGATCCGGCGCCAGCGCGATCACTAACGCCCTGACCAGTGGATTTCCGGGGTGAGCCGATTTCTGCGAAATCCGGCGCTGAGCGGTTGTCGCGCACCGGTACCGGCTATGTGCGATAACTCAGGTGCTCACCTGGGGAAACTGCCCTACCGAGGCGCGGCGGCTCCGCGAACTATCTGCGGTAGAGCCTTACCGCCGGATCTGGCGGACTTGGCCCTCACGGGCCGGGACGTCCACCGCGCCTTGGGTTTTGGCGCGCGTAGCCAGCGGCACCGTGTCGGTGATGATGGCGGTGCCAGCGACCAGGCCGAGATTCCCCCTCCCGGCTCTGCGTCAGATCACCGGCGCGCCCGCCGGCGTGCGGTCGCTGTCTGTTGGAGGGCTCGGACGGCCTGGGTGACGGCGGGGATCCGTAGTGCTTCGCGGTGGCACAGCAGGTGCAGGGCCCGGTCGGTAATCTCGAGCGGGAGCACGTGCACGTCGGGGTGGCGGTAGGCGTCGAGGGCGAGCTGCGGCAGCAGGGCGACGCCCAGGTCGCGGGCCACCAGGTTCTGGACGACCACGTAGTCGTCGGTGCTGTGCCGGATGTCGGGGGTGAAGCCGGCGGCCGCGCAGGTGCGGGTGAGGTGGGCGGCGCAGCTCGGGCAGCCGGCGATCCACGGGGTCGACGCCAGGCGGGCCAGCGGATCGGCGGCGGTCGCTGCGGGGTGGCCGGCGGGGACGACCAGACGCACCGGATCGTCGGCGAGCGGGATCAGCCGGAGGTCGGGGCCGTGGTCCGGCGGCCGATCGTCGTGCGAGAAGAGCACGGCGAGATCGGCTTCTCCGGCCGCCACCAGCCGGGCGGCCTCGGGAGGTTCGCACTCGGCCAGGCGGATCTCGAGACCCGGGTGGCGGCGGGCCAGGTCCGTCATGGCGGACGGCACCAGGATGGCGCAGGCGGACGGGAAGGCCGTCAGGCGGACGGTGCCGGCGCTGAGCTCGGCGAGCGCGGCCATGTCCTCCTCGGCCGCGTGCAGACGGGTGGCGATGGCGTCGGCGTGGCGCAGCAGCGTCGTGCCGGCCTCGGTGAGCCTGATGCCGCGGGAGTGGCGGATCACCAGGGGAAGGCCCGCCTGCCGTTCGAGCTGGCGCAGATGCTGGCTGACGGCGGGCTGGGTCCAGCCGAGCTTCCGAGCCGCCGCCGCGATCGAGGCGGTCCGGGCGACCTCGCGGAAGATCAGCAGGCGGTGCGTGTCCACAGCTCCAAGTATCCCTTGGGGGTCGGGCAAGGAGGACGGGGCTACCAGGAGTGCCGGGCGCGGAGCACGCTGGGCGGACCGACCTCAGGAGGAAACGTGCGGACCATCGGATTGATCGGCGGGATGAGCTGGGAGTCCTCGGCGGAGTACTACCGGCTCCTCAACGGCCTCACCCGCGAGCGGCTGGGCGGGCACCACTGCGCGCCGAGCGTCATGATCACCGTGGACTTCGCCGAGATCGAGGCGATGCAGCGGGCCGACGACTGGCAGGGCGCGGCCGAGCGGCTCGCCGAGGCTGCCGTGGGACTGGAGCGTGCCGGGGCGGAGCTCGTGGTGCTCTGCACCAACACGATGCACCGCGTGGCGGACGACATCGCCGCCGCGATCCGGATCCCGTTCGTGGACATCGTCGACGTCACGGCGGAGCGGATCCTGGCGGCCGGCAGCGGTACCGTCGGCCTGCTCGGCACGCGCTTCACGATGGAGGGCGGGTTCTATCGGGCCCGGATGGCGGCGCACGGGATCGAGGTCCTCGTCCCGGAGGCGTCGGACCGTGCGCTCGTCCACGACGTCATCTACCGCGAACTGACCCGGGGCGTGGTCCGGGACTCCTCGCGGCAGGAGTTCCGGCGGATCATCGGGGACCTCGCCGAACGGGGTGCCGACGGCGTGGTCCTCGGGTGCACCGAGATCCCGCTGCTGATCGGCCCGGCCGACACCCCGGTGCACCTCTTCGACACCACCCGCCTGCACGTCGAACACGCCGTCGAACTGGCCCTGGCCGCACCGGACGCGGTGCCCGGCGGCACGTCGGCCCCTGCCCGGCCGGCGGCGACGGGAGGAGGCGCCTGCTCGGCGCCCGGATGACGGTACTTCCGGTCGACCAGGACGGCTTGGTCGGACACCGACGCCGCCCAGACCGCCACCGTGGTCGACCGCCCGACGCTATGTGCCAGCGCCCCCAGCCTCGGCGGCGTCGAGTCCCTGGTCACCCTGCCCATCACCACCACCCACCACGGCCTGGACCCCGCCGAACGCGCCCGCCGCGGCATCGCCGACAGCATGATCCGCCTGTCCGTCGGCCTCGAAGACCCCGCCGACCTCGCCCAGGCCCTCCAAGCCGACTGACAGCCGCGCACCTCCGGCCCGGACCCGATGGGCCCGGGCCGGGGCCTGCACCCCACGAACCACGCGCGCGCACCGCGCCCCTGCTCGCCGCCCCTGACTTCAGCCTGCCCAGCCACTCCACCGCCCACGGAGAGCCCCCGGACATGACCAACACCGCCACCGGCAGCGCGACGGCCGCCATACCCGGCACCGCCCAGGCCCAGCACCGCATCCTGCGCGTCCTGGTCGCCTCCCAGATCCTCAGCGGCGCCGGGCTCGCCGCCGGAGTCACCGTCGGCGCCCTCCTCGCCCAGCAGATGCTCGGCTCCACCAGCCTCGCCGGCCTGCCCAGCGCCCTGTTCACCGCCGGATCCGCCCTCGCCGCCGTCGCCGTCGGCCGTATCTCGCAGGCCCGCGGACGCCGCCCGGGACTCGCCGTCGGCTACCTCACCGGCGCCATCGGCAGCGCCGGCGTCATCACCGCCGCCGCCCTCAACAACCCCGCCCTGCTGTTCATCGCCCTGTTCATCTACGGCGCCGGCACCGCCACCAACCTCCAGGCCCGCTACGCCGGAGCCGACCTCGCCGACCCCGCCCGACGCGCCCGAGCCGTCTCCACCGTCCTGGTCGCCACCACCCTGGGCGGCGTGGCAGGCCCCAACCTCGCCGCCCCCACTGGCGACCTCGCCCACGCCCTCGGCCTCCCCACCCTCACCGGCCCCTTCCTCCTGTCGGGTGCCGCCTACGCGCTCGCCGCCCTCGTCCTCGCCCTGCGACTGCGCCCCGACCCCCTGCTCTTGGCCCGCACCATCGCCGCCGCCGAACCCGCCCACGCCACCGACGACACCCACAGCCCCGACCAGACCCGCGACAGCCGCCGCAGCCTCGTCCTCGGCGCCGTCGTCATGATCCTCACCCAGCTCGTCATGGTCGCGATCATGACGATGACCCCGGTCCACATGCACGACATGGGCCACGGCACCGCCGCCTCCGGTCTGGTCATCGCCATCCACATCGGCGCGATGTACCTCCCCTCGCCCCTGACCGGCTGGCTCGTCGACCGCTACGGCCGCATCAAGGTCGCAGCCGCCTCCGGCGTCACCCTCCTCGCCGCGGGCGTGCTCGCCGCCACCGCCCCCGGCGACTCCGTCGCGCTCCTCGCCCTCGCCCTGGCCCTGCTCGGACTCGGCTGGAACTTCGGCCTCGTCTCCGGCACCGCGATCACCACGGACACCGTGCCGCTCGCCACCCGCGCCAAGACCCAGGGCCTGGTCGACGTCGCCATCGCCATCGCCGGCGCCACCGGCGGCCTCACCTCCGGCCTCATGGTCGCCGCCACCAGCTACCCCGCCCTCGCGCTGACCGGCGGCCTGCTCGCCCTCGCCCTCATCCCCGCCGTCGCCGCCACCGCCTACCGCCGATGACCCCCACCAACCCCGCGCCCGACATCACCGTCGACGGAACCGGCCTGCTGTGCGTGACCCTGCTCATCAAGCTCCGCGACGCGATCGCCGACGCCACCCCCAGCACCCGGGTGCACGTCATCGCCACCGACCCCGCGGCCCCGCTCGACCTGCCCGCCTGGTGCCACATGACCGGCCACCACTACCTCGGCCCCGTCGTCGACCCCGCCGAGCGCCCCGTCTACGCCCTCACCCTGGCAGCCGGCGCCCGACCCACCCAGCCCGACGCACCCTGGCGCCTGCGGTAGTCGAGCGCGGCCCGCCCGGCCTCGGTTCGGGGGCTGCGCGATCTTTGCCTTTTAATATGAGTACAACGTAAGCTTACGCTGTACTCAAACATGAAACGCCTTCGACCCACAGGGAGATGCTCCGTGTATACGATCGCCGTCACCGTGCCGCTGGTCTGGCTGGCCTGGCTGGTCCTCACCGAGTGGGTACCGATGTTCCCGCTCAACGACCTGAGAGCCGACAACCGCCGCGAGAGGCTCGGCGACGCAGCCGTCAACTACCCGATCCCGCTGCTCATCGCCGGTGGTATTGCCCTGGACCACCAGGCTTCGCGGATCGCGGCCCTGGCGCTGTGTCTGCTGGTCCTGGCCGGTCACGTGGCGAGCTGGTGGCTGCCCTACTTCGGTATCAGCACGGCGGCGCAACGGGAGTCCTACACCCGGGACTACGCCCGCACGCTGAAGGTCCTGCCCGTCCAGGGGCACGCGGTGGTGCCTGACGTCCAGCACATGGCGGTCGGTGTCCTCACCCTGGCGATGACGGGCAGCACCCTGGCCGTCACCCTGACCAGGTGAATCTGTCACGCTGAGGGCATGAATCAGGCGTCACGAGCCGGCCGGGGAGGCCGACCCGCACAAATCAGTGTGGACCAGATCACCGCCGCGGCGATCGAGGTGCTCGACCGCGATGGCCTGGAGGCGCTGACGATGCGCCGGATCGGTGCGCACCTGGGGGTGGCAGCAATGTCGCTGTACCGTCACCTCCCGGGCCGTGACGCCATCCTGTCCACAGTGGTCAACCACCTGTTCGCCACCGCGCTGGCAGATCTGGACGCCGGGCCGGCCTGGCCCGAGGCGCTGACCGCCTTCGCGGTCGCCTACCGCCGCATGCTGCTGGAGCATCCGAACGCGGTGCCCCTGCTGGCCACGCGCCCGGTGGACCCCGACACGGCCGTCCCGGTCCTGGCCGTGCTGCTCGAGCGCTTCACCGCCGCCGGCGTCGCCCAGGACGAGGCGCTGATCCGCATCCAGTCCGTCGGCGTCTATACGCTGGGCCACGCCCTGGCACAGGTGGGGGCAGGAGGGGACACCGAGGACAGCCGCACCGGGGTAACGCAGGACTCCGCCTCGCTTGACTACTACCAGCGGTGGTTCGACGCCGGCCTGCAGGCGCTGGTCGCCGGCCTCGAGCTCCGCCAGACACCCGGACAGGGAGCCGGGACAACAGCGGGCGCGTAGCCGTGCCGCTCCGAACGTGAAGGCAATCGCGCGGCAGCCGCGCCGAACGCCTCCATCCGGTCTGCGGCGCGACAGGCGGCCGGGTGAGCATCGCCTGGCGGTCCGCCGTGATCCGGTCGGTCGGTGCGCAGCCCAGCGCGCGCCGAGTCCGGGCGTTCACCAACTCCAGCCACTCGACGAGCTGGGTGTTGAAATCGGTTGGGCCGGCGAATGTTCGGCCTGGCAGGAACGACCGTTCCCGATAGTCGTGGGCTCACTCGATCATGCCCTTGGCCTCTGGATCAGCGGGCTTGCAGACGATCACCTTGCAACCCGGCGTTCCTCGGAAGGCCCGGCATTCTCTGGTGAGTTCGCTGTGCCCGCCGCGCCAGCGGCCGATCGCTGCTTCGCCGTCCCAAACCAAAACCTTTGGCACAGAACCTAATCGGTGGATATGAGCCCACCATCCGGCGAACAAGTCTTCGGCATCGCGGGTCGGGATCAGCATCGCCATCAACCACCGCGAATATCCCAGCACCATCGTCAGCACCGGCACCTGTTTCGGGCCGCGGACCTGCCCGAACCCGACCGGCAGATCGATCGGCGGGAACCAGAAATCGCACTGGGCGATCTCGCCTGCGACATAGGCGGTCCGCGACGCCGGATCCGGCGGCAGATACGCCGACCGCAACTCCGCGACCCGGCCCGAGAGCACCCGAACCGAACGGGTCCACCCGATCCGCTCCGCGATCACCGTCGACGGCATCGTCGGATAAGTCTTCAGCAACTCGCGGATCTGCGGCTCGACCGCATCCACGATCGGCCCCTTCGCCGGCCGCTCGTATTCCGGCGGCCGATCCGAGGCCAACGCCGCCCGCACGGTATTGCGGGACACGCCCATCAGCCGGGCGATCGCCTTGATCGGAACACCTTCTGACCGGTGCAAACGACGAATCTCAGCCCAATCCTGGAGGGCAAGCATCCCTTCGTCCTTGTCCTCCAGGCTCGGTTGCTGGCTCACCGACGACCCAGCGACACCGACCCGGACCGGCAAACAGCGATGGGACCGCTCGACGGTGTGGGGATGCTGCGCAGCCCCGCCTACGCCGGTCGCGCAGTGTTCGGCAAGACCATGGTCGTGCACGAATCGCCCAAGCGACCTGTTCGCGGCCGCGGGAATCATACTGTCGATACCGCCCTCGGTCGGTGAGATGACCGGCACGCTCACCGGATTCGGCTCACCGCCTACACGGCGTGCCGGCGACCGCACGGGATGTGGGATCTGCAACCGCGCAACAGCTTCCACACGGTGACCGTAGACCGAGGCACCGACAGACCCTCGCCCCATCGCCGGCCGGTGAAGTCCATGGCAGAAAAGTCCCGGTGGCAACCTTGGTCACCCGAACTGCCTGCGACCAACAAGATCGCGCCGGAGCCGTGCAGGGCATTCCGATAGAGAGCCCCCTGCAGCACAACAACAGTCACGTGACGAATCAATCCACCGTGGAGGGATGACGGCCTTGGCGATGGCTCCGCGCAAAGCTGCGGCCAGGAACGGCGCAAACGCCTCCGGAATTGTCAACTACACTGCGAAAGTCTCCGGAACTGCCAACTATTTCGCGACAAACGACCGTCGACTTGTCGCAATGAACCTGTCAATCGCCTGGTCGCCAGTGACAAATTGAATACGAACGGACATCACGTTCCCGCTAACTTCCTCGACATGACGAAGGACCGCCAGGCGCCGACGCGCCTCACGGTCCAACACAGGCTCACTCGCCCGAATCGCCTTACGGTTCAAGGGATCCGGGTGTCAAGCATTTCCGTAAGTTTTATCCTGACTCGCGAGAGAGGCATTCTCCTTTCCCCAGTATTCCCGCATGACAATGTCGAGTTCGCGTTCACCGAGCCGGGTCAGCCGCTCGTCGCCACCGGGAAAAGCCCGAAGCACATTGAAGACCAGCAGGTTCCGAAGCCCGCGTGCGAAGGGGTACCACGGGAAGACCGGTCGCAGCCCCAGCTCACGCATGCCGGTCAGGCCCAGGTAGAAGGAAGCCAGACTGCGGAATCGGAGATACTCGTAGCGACGTTCGAGCTCGGGAAACGAATTGAAGTTCAGATGCTTGCGAGACTCGACCAGCGAGTCCGCGAGCAGAGGTGAGTTCGCATCTCCGGCGGGTGTTGCCAGGGTCAGGTGGAACAGCTTCCTGCGAGCCTGCTGCTCATCGAGTCCGAGCAGTTCCTCATCGACGCCGGTCAGCCATCCGATATACCGCCACAGGTGCATGACCGCGTAGCCGTCCGAGCCTTTGATGCGCATGCCGAGCAGTCGCAGCATCAGCAGGAACGATGTACAGAAAAGGTGGTAGGTGCCTGCCAGATCGGCCTGATTGATCGGTTTGCCCCACGCCGACTCGTCCCAATCATCGGCGGCCTCGTAGTGCTGGTTCACCATCGAATGCATCAGGCGGACATGGGCGGTCAACTGCCAGCCGGGGGCCGAGCGGTCCAGTCCGCCTGGCTGGATGCACTCGAACCACCAGGTCGCCGTCTCACCAATGCGACGCGCCGTGCCGGATCCACGCAGACCGCCGGTCCGCACCAGGATGTCGGTGGTGGCGGAGGCGCGGTATCCGCTGAGCAGGCCGATCGTGATCACGTCGATGCCATTGCGGCCGCACTGCCGCACCACGGTCGCGCCGCGTTCGAGCAGCTCGTCGTCGACCCAGTCGGGTCGGCGCTCGAGCTGGGCGAAATACTCGCGCAACGGTTCCGGCGCGTCCATCAGGGCGTCCACTCCCTCGGCCAGGGCCTGGCGGAATTGCTTCATGCTCACTTTTCGCGACTTGATCGCCGCGGCCAGATCTGCGCCGACGGTGTCGATCTTCGTCAGCGACGTGGCCACCAGGTCCCATTCGGCAGGTCCGGGTTCGGCGGGGCCTTTGACGAACCGCTTCAGCGGTTCGGCCATTCCCCGCGACCACTCGGGATCGCGGTAGAACCTGGTCGGGATTGTTTTCGGTGCAGGTGTGGTCATGGGATGCTCCGATCCCGCACCGTGAGCTCGAAGACGCGCAGGGTTCGCCCACTGCGTGCGGTGTGAATGTCGTAGGGCGGCCAGATGGCGGTGAGCACCGGCCAGATGCGCTGCCGCTCATCGCCTTCCAGCAGCCGGGCGGTGACGGCGTGCCGACGGCCCTTCACCGTGATCACCGCTTCCGGATTCGCCAGTAGATTCGCCGTCCACTCCGGATGGGCGGCCCGGCCACTGTTGGAGCCGGTGAGGTAGAACCGATCTCGATGCTCGATGTAGAGCAGCGGCACCGAGCGCGGCAGTCCGCTGCGGCGGCCGGTGGTGGTGAGCAGCAGCCCGGTGAACAGTGTCATGGTGCTGTACCGTCCCCGGGTGAGTGCGTACATGCCCCGGTCCATGCGCGGCTGCACATGACGCAGCAGGGTCGTGGCCCATCGCCGGCCGGCGATGGCGACGGTGGCTCTGCGCGCAGCGGTACGCAGCGGCCGCCGGGCACTGTAGAAGTCGGTGGCGGGATCGGTATCCGGTTCGGGGGTCGGCGTCATCGTTTCCACCGCCCGGGCGTGAGCAGGGGCGTGAGCAGTCGCTGGGCCCGGAGCGCGTATTTGATCTGTCGGCTGTTGGGGTCTGGGATCAGGCCGAGCTGGCGCGCGAGGTTCATCTGGTCGGCGACGCTGGTCCAGTGGCAGAGCAAACCCTCGCGATAGGTGTAGAGGTCGATTCCGTGGATGTCGAAACGACGGCCGGTGGGGGCGATCGTCAGATCGTCACCGGCGCGCAGGTCGCCGGTGAAGGTTCCGGTCAGCCGCCACGGCACGGCCAGGCCGGTGCCGATCAGCGGCACGAAGGGCGTGGAGGGGATCTCCATAGCCATGTCGGGGAACGCATGCCACATCATGGTCAGGAATTCCCGGAAGGCTGCCCTGCCGACGATCTGGTCGCCGAACATCGACGGATCCTGATAGACGAAATCCGCTGTGACCAAGGCGAGTACGGCGTCGACATCGTAGGTGTTCCACGCGTGCAGCCAGTCTCGCGACCAGTCCCGCAGGGTCTCGGCGTGCTCGCCCAGTCGCGAACTCACCGTTGCAATCAGTGGCGGAATCGCTTCGACCAATTCGTCCGGGGTCATGTTCCCGGCGGGCGCGGATTCGGTGGCTTCGCTCATGCGGCAGGGACCTCCAGGGCGATCGCGGTGGCCATGCCGCCGGCGCCGAGTATGACCCCGACGCCCGTGCCGCCACCGCTGTGGCGCAGTGAGTGCACGAGCGTGAGGGCCACGCGGGCACCGGATCCGGCGAACGGATGCCCCAGCGCCAGTCCGCCGCCCAGCACGTTGATCTTGTCGCGGTCCAGGTCGAGCCCGCGTTCGAAGGCCAGTCCGAGCACCGCGAAGGAGTCGTGGACTTCGAATCGGGTGACGCTGTCGGTCCGCAGACCGGCCACCTGCATACAACGCCTGGTCGCGGTGAGAGCGGCGGACATCGCCTCGTTCGGCTCCGATCCCACGTTCGCCCAGCCGCGTACCGTCGCCAGCGGCGTGAGCCGGTGCTCGGCCGCGTACGCCCGCGAGCAGATGGCCAGTGCCGCCGCCCCATCGGTCAGGCCGGTCTGATTGCCGACGGTGACGGTATGGCCGGGTCCGAGCACCGGTTCGAGCTCGGCCAACGCCTGTGGCGTCAAGTCCCGGCGAGGTAGCTCATCGGGTGAGGTGATGCTCCGCCCGCCGAACTCGACCGGGATGTACTCCTCGTCGAACAGGCCGTGGTCGATGGCGTCGACGGCGGTACTGTGCGCGCGGTAGGCCCATTCATCGATGTCGGTCCGGGAGACGCCCAGCTTGCGGGCGGTCATCTCACCGAGATTGAAGGTGAGGTCCGAGGCGGGTTCACCGGTCGATCCGGGGTGGCTCGGCGACCATTTCTTGGGTGCGGTGGCCGGATCGGCCGAGATCGACACCGAGGTCACGCCGCCGGCGATGACGCAGTGCTTCATGCCGGAACGCACCGCCGCCACCGCGTGGTGCATGGCGACCATGCCCGACGAACAGAAGGCGCCGATGGCGATACCCGGTGTGTCGGCGGGCATTCCGAGGTCCAGCGCCACATAGCGGGCGATGCAGCCGCCACCCTGATAGACCTCGCCGAGGGCAACCTCGTCGATGGTTTCCGGTCGCAGGCCCGGCTTCTCCATCGCGCCGCGCACCACGGCCTTGGCGAGGTCGAACTCCGATGCCTGCGCCAGCGCACCGGAGAAGGCGCGGGTGAACGGCGTTCGTACGGCGGAGACGATGACTGCGTCGTGCATGGCTACCTCGTGGATTCGCTAGTGGCGTAGATGGTTTCGGATTGCGGCCGGTCTGCCATGTTGGCCGCGACCTCGCGGTCCCAATGCGAGGTCGCCCATTCGGTGTCGACCTCGAACTCGAAGCGCTCGGTCATTTCGGGCCGGACGTCGGCGGCGTTGACGAAGAACTGCTCGTACCAGCGGCGTACCTGGTAGACGGGTCCGTCGTCGTCGCAGAGGAGCGGGTTGTCGATGCGGGTCTTGTTGCTCCAGATCTCGACGTCCTGGAGGAAGCCGCGGGAGGTCGCGTCCTGGAGCCGGTCCGCGATCAGCCGGGTCACACGTTCGTCGAAACCGGGCGGCCGCTGCACGCAGACACCCCATTGCAGGAGAAAGGAGTTCGCGTCGATCGGATAGTTCACGAAGACGGCGATGGCCTCGAGGTTCAGCCCGCTGTAGTCGTAGTGCTGGAAGTTCACCATGTAGCCGGGTCCGTAGTACCGGGCCTCGGAGACGACCGACATATCCCCGGTGTGCTCACTGCCCGGCCCGTGGTCGCGGCGGCCGCGCATCTGCAAATACTGGGTGGCCCGATCGCCTTCGAACACCGCCCGGAAGTAGTCGGGAATGCTGAAGTGCTGATAGAAGAAGTGGGCGAAATCCACCAGGTTGTCGAGCAATTCGCGTGGATGCGCCCCGTCGACCCGGATCTGGTCCCAGCTCCAGTCGGTCCAGCTCTCGTCGAAGATCTGATCGATGCGGGGGATCTCGGCCGCGACCGGAGGCGGCGCGCCCTCGGGATCGTGCCAGATCAGCAGGAGCTTGTTCTGCCGGCGCACCGGCCACGAGCGCGTCCTGGCCGGCGGCGGAACCCGTTTCGCGTAGGGGATGCCGGTGCAGCGGCCGTCGCTGCCCCAACGCCAGTCGTGGAACGGGCAGGCGATCGAGTCGCCCTTCACCTCCCCCTTCGACAGGTCCGCACCCAGGTGCCGGCAGTACCCGTCCAGGACATGGATTTCCCCCGCGCTGTCGGCGAAGACCACCAGCTTCGTGCCGAAGGCTTCGACAGAGTGTGGCCGGCCGTCGAGGAAGGTCTCGGCCAGACCCAGGCAGTGCCAGCCGCGCGCGAATCTGGACAGCGGTTCACCGACGTCGATATGGCGGACGACAGTCATTCCACGCTCCTTCCCAGTCCGATCTCGCGCTCGATGGCCGCGTAGAACTCGTCATCCGACAGCGTGGCCAGATCATCGACCGGCTGGTCGCCGAGCAGTTCCCGCTGGAGTTCACCCAATTCGGTGCCGAGCCGGGTGCGGCCGTCTCCGGTGAGGCGATCGGAGGCCGTGAGTTCTTTCATCCGGCCGAGGAGGACGCGCAGCTCGTCGTCGACGGCGTCACGCAGCTCGCCCGCCAGCTCCTCGACGATGGCGGTCGCGAGCGCACGCGGCGTCGGGTTGTCGAACACCACCGTGGTGGGCAGCCGCAGCCCGGTCAGCGCATTGACCCGGTTGCGCAGCTCGACCGCTGTGAGCGAATCGAATCCGAGCGATCGGAATGCCAGGTCGGGGTCGACGTCATTGCCGGATTCCAGGCCGAGAGTCGCGGCGATCTCGAGCCGGACGGCGGTGAGCGCCGTCTGCGCCCGCTGCTTGGGCGGTGTCGTCGCCAACTCCATACGGAATCCGTCATTGCGTGGCGCGGCCGGTGTGTCAGTACCCGCATGATCAGGCACACCCGCCGTACCGTCCTGCCGGAACAGCGGCGACAACAGCCGGGTCCGATCGAATCGGCATGCCACGGGCCCGGTTTCCGGTCCGGCCACAGCGAGATCGAACAGCCGCATGGCCTCCTCGGCGGCGAGACCGACGATGCCGAGGCGCTCGAGCCGTGCGGCGTCGTCGGTGACGACATCGGCGGTCATCGCACTGGCGTCGCTCCACAGTCCCCAGGCGATGGACGTCGCGGCCAGTCCACGATCGTGGCGGAGCGCCGCGAGCCCGTCCAGGAATCCGTTGGCCGCTGCGTAGTTCGCCTGACCGGCATTGCCGAGCGTGCCCGCCACTGACGAGAACAGCACGAAGAAGTCGAGGTCGAGGTGTTCGGTCAGCCGGTGCAGATGCCAGGCGCCGAGCGCCTTGGGCCGCAGCACCGTGTGCACGTCTTCGGCGGTGAGCGAGGCGGCGATGCCGTCCCGCAGGACACCGGCGGCATGGACTACGCCGCGCAGCGGATGGGCCGCCGGGATCGATGCGAGTAGCGCGGTGAGGGCGTGCGGATCGGCGATGTCGCACGCGGCGATACGCACGCTCGCGCCGAGGTCTCGCAGCTCCTGCGCGAGTTCGGCAGCACCGTCGGCCTTTTCGCCGCTTCGGGAGACCAGCAGCAGGTGCCGTGTCCCGTGCTCTCGCACCAGGTGGCGCGCGGTGTGCGCACCGGCCATGCCGACACCGCCGGTGATCAGGACCGTGCCCGTCGCCGACGCCGTGGCCGACGGGATCGACACCACGTTCTTCCCGACGTGCAGGCCGTCTCCGATGATCTTGAACGCATCGGCGAGTTCGCGAATATCCCACGAGCGCACCGGAATCAGCGGCCAGTCGCCGGAGGTGACGAGTTCGATGATGTGGCCCAGTCGGTCGCGGACCTCCTGCGGCCTCAAACCGAACAGGTTGAAGATCTGATAGTCGACGCCGTTGTACGCGCGGGCCACGCTGTCGGGATCGCGCAGGTCGGCGCGGCCGATCTCGATGAACCGTGCGCCGGGCGCCATCAATCGGAGGGTGGCATCCACGAGCGGACCGGAGAAGGCGTCGATCGCGACGTCGAATCCAGTCGGCCCGACGATGTCGCGGAAGGTCTGCTCGAAGTCACCGTCGCGGGAGGAGCAGATGTGGTCGGCGGGAATCCCCAGCTCGGTCAGCACACCGAACTTCTGCGGGCTCGCGGTGGCGAACACCTCCGCGCCGAGCAGCCGCGCCAACCCGACCGCAGCCATGCCGACACCGCTGGCCGCCGAGTGGATGAGGATCTTCTCCCCCGCTTGCAGCCCGGCCATGTTCACCACCGCGTGGTAGGCCGAACCGTAGGTGATGGGGATCGCCGCCGCGGTCGCGTACGACCAGTGCCCGGGCACGGTGGCGAGTTCGCTGCGGTGGGCCACCGCCAGATCGGCCAGGGAGTCGACGACGCGACCGAAAACCCGGTCACCGGGCCGGAACTCGGTCACCGCCGAACCGACCGCGACCACGTCACCGGCGCATTCGTTGCCGATCCGGCGGCCCGGCCCCTCGTAGACGTTCAGCGCGATGAGAACGTCACGGAAGTTCAAACCGGTGCTGCGGACCGCGATGAGGACGTCGTCGGGCGCGAGGGCCGCCTCGGAGTGCAGACCGGACTCCTCGACCACCAGGCTGTCGACCACACCGTCGGCACCGGGAATGATCCGCCAGCCACCGGTCTGCGGCAACCGGAACTGCTTGCCGCGCACCGCTTCGGCGCGGGCGAGCCGGCGAGTGAGAACCGCGCCCCGACGAATGGCGGCCTCGGGCAGACCGCCGTGCACCGCGAGAGTGACAGCGCGCCCGAAAGCTGTCTCGTCGTCGATGTCGACGATCGCGATACGTCCCGGGTTCTCGAGCTGAACCGAGCGGATCATGGCGACCAGAGCCGCCGCCGGCGGATGGACGGTATCGGCCGGAACGGCCCGTACGGCGCCGCGGGTCAGTACCAGGATCCGCGTGTCCGGAGCGGTCTGGGCGACGAGCCAATCGTTCAGGACGGCAAGGACATCGACCAGAGCATCGCCGTCGGGTTCGGCTCCCGGCACCGTGGGTGGCGCCAGCACCAGCACCCGGGCCGCATCGGCCACCGACCGGTCGATCGCCGCCGCGCCCGTACCGAGATGGTCTACGGCGGCGATGATCTCGATGCCGGGGACGGGGGCATCCGGACGGTCGAGCCCGAACAGTGCGCAGGTGACCAGTTCGGTGTCCGCTTCGAGGACCGGCGGCTGGGACACTCGCACCCACGAGGGCACGAACAGGCAGTCGGCGGCAACGATGTCCGGGTCTGCCGCGTCGGTCAGCTCACGTACGGTCAGGCTGTCGATGGAACCGAGCCGCATACCGTGCCCGTCGCTGACCACGATGCGCGCCCGCAGATCGGCGGTGAACGTCACCGACACCCGCATCCGCCCGGAGCGCATTCCGGTGAACCGCACGCCTTGCCATGAGAACGGCAGTACTGTCCGTGGCGTATCGGACTGCCGGGCGGCGAAGCCGTGCAGGCCCGCGTCCAGCAACGCCGGATGGACATGGAACAGCGGCAAAGTGTCCTCGAGGCCGGGTGGGCATTCGATGTCGGCGGCGAATCCGCCGGGCGTGGTCCACAATCGGCGCACGCCACGGAAGGCGGGCCCGTAGTGATAACCGAGCGCCGCTAGCTCAGCGTAGAGCTGATCGGGATCCACCGGCACGCCGTCGGCGGGCGGCCAGACCGCGCCGGTCTCGATCTCCGTGGTCGACGGCTCGTCGGTCAGGTAGCCGGACGCGTGTTCCACCCACCGCCGTGGTTGATCCGCGGTCTCACCGCACAGCGCGAAAACGACGATCCGCCGCCGCGCCCCCTCGGGCACACCCACCACCACCTGCACCTGCACCGTGCCGGCCTCGGTCAGCACCAGCGGCGTGACGACGGTCAACTCGTCCACCCCGCGCAGGCCCAGATGGTCGGTGACCCAGGTGGCGAGTTCCAGGAATGCAGTGCCCGGCAACAACACTCGATCCTTTACCGCGTGGTCCGCCAGCCAAGGTTGTCTGCGCAATGTCACGCTGCCGAAATAGAGTCGCTCGCCCGTGGCCGCGACATCGGCGTACCCGGTCAGTATGGGATGCTCGAGCGGTTCGATGCCGGGGGTGGCGCCCAGGCTTCGCGGTGGATCGACCCAGTAGCGCTTTCGCTCGAACGCGTAGGTCGGCAGCGGAATCGCGGCCCCCTGGTCCGTCGCGACGAGATCCGCCCAGTCGACTTCGACACCGGCGCAGTGCAGTTGACCGGCCGAGGCCAGCAGGCGAGCGCGGCCACCGTCGTTGCGGCGCAGGGTTCCGGCGGTGAAGACCGCCGCACCCTCGTCCTCGGCGATCGACTCGATCGCGAGCAACAGCACCGGATGCGGACTGACCTCGACGAAGGTATCGAAGCCGCTGGCGATGGCGGCCCGCACCGCGGAATCGAATTCGACGGGCCGACGCAGGTTCTCGTACCAGTAGTCTCCGGTGATCTCCGAGGCCTCTGTACGTCCGCCGTGCAGCGACGAGAAGAATCGGACATCGAACTCGTTCACTTCCGTGCGTGTCAGCTCCGCCAGATCCGGGCGAAGCTGTTCGACATGGGCCGAATGCGAGGCGTAGTCGACGTCGATGCGGCGGGCGTCGAATCCGTCGGCCACACACCGCCCGACGATCTGATCGAGGGCCTCGACCTCGCCGGACACAACGATGGACCGGGGTCCGTTGTGTGCGGCGACGGTGAGTGCACCACCGAAGTCCGCCACCAGTTTTCGCGCCCGATTTTCCTCGACCGACAGGGCCGCCATGCCGCCGCTGCCGGACACCCGCGCGAGCGCCCGGCTGCGCAGCGCGACCAGCCGCGCGGCATCCGGCAGGGTCAGTGCACCGGCTACGCACAGCGCCGCGATCTCGCCCTGCGAGTGCCCGATCACAGCGCCCGGCTCCACGCTGAGGGAACGCCAGACCGCAGCCAGCGAGACCATGACCGAAAAGAGCACAGGCTGAACGACATCCACCCGATCCAGCCCGGCCGCATCACCGGTGCCGCGCAGCGTGGCGGTGAGGTCCCAGTCCACGAAGGGAGCCAGCGCCGCAGCACAATCGGCGATTCGGGCAGCGAACACCGGTTCGGTGTCGAGGAGCTCGCGCCCCATCTCCACCCACTGTGATCCCTGGCCGGGGAAGACGAACACGACCTTGCGTTCGGCGGCACGACTTACCGTCACCGACTGGTGCGAGCGCCCGTTCTCGATCGCCTCCAGACACGACAGCGCCGAATCCCGGTCCGCGGCGACAAAGAACGCGCGGTGGTCGAAGCAGGTTCGGGTGGTGACCAGCGAACGCACAACATCGGCGAGCCGAGCATCGGGGCGGTCGGTGAGGAACTCGCGCAATCGCCGGGCCTGCCCGCTGATCGCCGATGCGGTCTTCGCCGACAGCGTCCAGGGCAGCGCGGCGTCCGTGTCCGGCTGATCCGCGGCGCCGACCGGCTCGGCCTCAGCGGGCGCGGATTCGAGCACGACGTGGGCATTGGTGCCGCTGACACCGAACGAGGAGACGGCCGCCCGGCGCGGAGCATCGGTCGCGGGCCAGTCCTGCTGCTGTTGCAGCAGACGGATATTGGCGGCGTCCCAGTCCACGATATCGGTACTGGGGTCGGCGAACAGGGTGCGCGGCAGTACCCCGTTCCGCATCGCGTACACCATCTTGATCACGCCGGCCATACCGGCGGCGGCCTGGGAATGGCCGATATTGGATTTGACCGAGCCGAGTAGCAGCGGACGCTCCGGGGTGTGCGCCTTCCCGTAGGTGTTCGCCAGCGCACCCGCCTCGATGGGATCGCCCAGCTTCGTCCCGGTCCCGTGCGCCTCGATCACATCGACGTCGGCGGCCGTGAGCCCGGCGTCCGACAGCGCCAGATTGATCAGCTTCTGCTGCGCCTGCCGGCTCGGGGCGGTGAGTCCGTTCGATGCGCCGTCCTGGTTGATGGCCGATCCCCGGATGACAGCCAGCACCGGGTGCCCGAGTCGCTGTGCGTCCGACAGTCTTTCCAGCGCCAGCACACCGACACCCTCGCCGAGTCCCATGCCGTCGGCCGCCGCGCCGAACGCCTTGCTGCGGCCGTCGGGCGCGAGACCCTGCATCCGCGAGAACTCGAAAACGAACGCGAGCGTCGACATCACCGTCGCACCGCCGGCCACCGCGAGCGAGCACTGCCCGGCCCGCAGCGCCTGGACACCCAAATGCAGCGCGACCAGCGAGGACGAGCATGCGGTGTCCAGCGTGACCGCCGGACCCTCGAGCCCGAGCGTGTAGGCGATGCGACCCGACAGCACGCCGCGCGAGTTGCCGAGCATGACCTGCCCTTCGTACTCACCCATGCTGCCGCGCGAATCGCGCATGCGGTCGCCGTACTCGTCGACGATCGCACCCATGTAGACCGCGGTGTCGCTGCCCGCCAGCGAGGCGGGGTCGATGGTCGCGGATTCCAGCGCTTCCCACGTTGTTTCGAGGAGCAGACGCTGCTGGGGATCGGTGATACGCGCTTCCCGAGGCGACATCCCGAAGAAGGCGGCGTCGAAATCGGCCGCATTGCGTATGAAGGAGCCGTGGCGGGCGTAGGTGGTGCCCCGCAGGGTGGGATCCTCGCTGAAGAGCGCGTCGAGCTCCCAGCCGCGGTCATCGGGGAACGTGCTGCGCGTCTCGGAACCGGATAATGCTGTGTCCCACAGCTTTTCAGGTGTGTCGATACCGCCGGGGAATCGACAGGCCATTCCGACGATGGCGATGGGTTCGGAGCGGGCGTGCTCGAGCTCGGTCAACTGCGAACGGGTGGAACGTAGTTCGGCTGTAACACGCTCGAGGTAACCGCGGAGTTTGCTGTCATTGGACAAGGGGAAGTCCTCCTCTTGATTTCGGGTGCACTCGGCCGCCGGGCGGAGGGCGTTCCGCTCGGGCCGATTCCGAATATTCAGGAATTAGAAGTAGTCAGGATCTATCGAATGCTGTGAAAGTCGTTGACCAGCTGTTCGGAATGCAGCCAGAGTTCGCGCGCGAGGCGATCATTTCCAGCCGTGGCACTGGCGCGGCTGATGACCGGCGTCCCGCGGACCCCGAACAGCCCACCCGGACCGATATAGGAGCCACTGGGTACATCGGGGTGCGTCGCCGCGTACAGCGAGGGCAGCGCACCCATATCCGGGTCCTGTCCCACGGCCCGGGTGATCAGATTCCAGCTGATCTCGCCGGACCTGGTTTCGGTGTGAAGTCCGGCCGACGTCCGGCTGATTCCCGGATGCACCGCGACCACCCGGACCGCGGAATCCGCGGCGGCCAGCCGATTTCGCAGTTCTCGCACGAACAGGAGATTGGCGAGCTTGGACTGACAATACGCTCCGAAAGGCGAGTACCGCCGTCTCGAATAGCCGAGGTCGGTGAGATCGATGCGCCCCATGTGGAGCAGTCCGACGAATCGATGCGACATGCTCGAGACCACGACGACCCGATCGCGGATCCGGTCGAGCAGGTCGTGCACCAGCGCGAAATGACCGAGATGGTTCGTCGCGAACTGCAACTCGATTCCGTTCGGCGACAACTTCTTCGGAATCGTCGAGATACCCGCGTTCGCGATGACGGTGTCCACGGTCTCGCAAGTCCGGGTGAATTCCCGGACCGACGCCAGATCGGCGAGATCGAGCCGCCGCACTTCCGCCTGCCCGCCGAGCGATTCCGCGATCGGCCGAGCCTTCTCGATATCGCGGCAGGCCAGGATCACCCGGCCCCCGCGCTCGACCAGTGCGCGCGCGGTCGCCTCACCGATCCCGCTGCTGGCGCCGGTCACGATGTACGTACGGCCCGATTGATCGGGCATCTGTTCCTGCGTCCAGCCGGTCATGGCTGTCGACATCTCCGCCCCCTTCCCTTGCTAGTGCTGCGCCGACTCCGGCGCGGAATGATCCTGCCGAGCGCCCGCGGTTCGCCCCGACCACAGTCGGCGCGCGTTGATCGCGGCCACCTTCAGCAGGGTCGACGGAGCCAAGAGCGTCAGCGGTGAACGGTTGCGGGTGCCGACGGCGAAGAACCTCGCGGCGACGTCCGCGTCCGCGGTGGCGGCCGCGTAGATCGCCGCCAGTACCCAGAAGAATTCGCGCCGCCGGCTGAAATCGATGGCGGCGTGCTGATGCAGCAGCAATCGCGCGCGATGCTGTCGCTGATACCGGCGGGCGGCCGTGTCGACGGCGGAGGCGGCACCGGCCCGCAAGGGGCCCGACACCGCGTCGCACAACCATTCCGCGGATTGGAGCGCCCACCCGATCCCCGCTCCGACCAGCGGATCCGCCACCATGGCGGCGTCACCGACGAGCGCGACACCGGGTGCGGCGATGCGATTCCGCAGCACGCTCGGATAGTCGCGCGTCCCGATGACCTCGCTGATGCGCGTGGCGGTCGAGAAGTCCGGAGCGTCCGATACCCCATCGAACATCCGCAGCAGCGTCTCGGCGCGATCTCCGCTGTCGAACAGGCCCAGCGACTCCTTGTCGAACAGCCCGCCGACACCGACGACACCGCCGTCGTTCACGGTGACCGACAGCGCGTCCGGTTCCAGCAGCCACATGCGCAGCTCCTGCCCGGGCGGCACCTCGACACCGGTGAAATACGCGAAATAGATGAAGCGGCGATTGGCGATCTCGACGCCCGGCAGGCCACCCAGGTCCGCTATTCGGGACTTCCAGCCGTCGGCGCCGATCACGAGAGATGTCGAATAGCGCTCCAGCGCACCTTTTCTCGCGACCCGGACGCCATCGACCCGGCCCCGATGATCGCGGGTCAGTTCGACGGCCTTCGCCCCGAGCACCAGTTCGACACCAGGTGTGCGCGCGGCGAGGTCACGCATCAATGGATCCAAGGCCTGCCTGCGAATGTTGTATCCGTGCGCAGGCCGGTCAGCGGACAGCGGATCGGTCAGCCAACCGAATCGAGTCCAGTGATTGTCCACGGCCGCAACGGCACCGGCCGCGACCAGAGCGTCTTCCAACCCGAGCCGGCGAAGTGCAGGAACGGCACTCGAACGAATCGAATGCGTACACAGCCGCTTGTATTCATTGGCGTTCGTGTGCTTTTCGAGCAGGGCAACGCGTAATCCATTCCGCCCTAGTAGAATCGCTGCGGCACATCCGGCCGGGCCGGCGCCGACAATAATCGCATCGTAGTCCACAGGACCCCTCCCATCCACGATGACACAATCGCAGCGGGCTATTGCTTCGGAGTCGAAATAGGATTCAATGACACATCAGTCATATGCCCTCCCCAGAACATACAGGCGAAATCATGCAAGTAAGGCGGGCCGCCGGAATGGACGGCACCGTGGTCTATTTCGGTCAAACTCCCTCTGACCGATCCCCAACCCCTACGCCGACGACGGTAGCACAACTCTGAAACGCGTTCTAGTACTCCAGCAGGACTTCGTGATCATGGTCTCAGTGGGGATCGTCGCTGGTAGTGGCTGCGGCGGGCGCGGTATCGATGTCGACGTCGCCAGTGCGACCAGCGCATCCCGTGGCCGACGGTGCAGGCCGGTGTGAGAATCAGCGTGGTGAACGAAGCCCCTGGCCGATGATTTGTCTTGCGACAGAACAAATCTCAGAAACCAAGGGCTTCGATGAACAATGTGCATGACGCCGATGGGGCCCGGTGCACTCGGGGAACTGTCGGCATTGCGGCAGGAGTTCTATCGATGCCCGACCGCACGGGCGGATGTGGTGTTCGGGCTGGCGGATTCGGTGGTGCGCGGACGGCCCGGTGCCGTACGGCCATCCCGGGACCATCAGATGCGGCGACCCGGCGACCTGGGACGAGCCGACGGTGACCACCACGACCGAGACGCGCCTCTACGGGCCGGCCACCGCTAGATCATGGAATCGCTTGCACCCCAGTCCGGCTCACTGCTCGTCCCGGGTTGCGCAGTCTGGGCCATTGCCGGTGATCGAGGGCCCCGTGATCCGCCTCGACGTCGCACGGTTGCCCAGCGCGCAATCCCGAAACCGGTGTGGCTGTGGCACTCCCGCGTCGATCTCGACGCCGCCGCGGTCGACCTGCTGTGGCAGGCGTTCCTTCGCCGGTTCGATATCGAGCACGCCTTCCGCATGCTCGAGCAGACCCTCGGCTGGACCAGCCTCAAACCCCGCGACCCGACCGCTGGACCTGGCTACTACCGGCCGCCTACACCCAGCTCCGCCTCGCCCGCGACCTCACCACCGACCTGAAGCGGCCGCCGGAGAAACACGCTGCCCCGCAACGACTTACACCGGCTCGCGTCCGGCGGGGGGTTTCGACACCTACGTGGGAAAACCACCTGCCCCGCCAGTGCACCGAAACCCTCCCGACCCGGACCCGGTAGACCCCCAGGACACCCCAACCGGCATCCCGCACCCCGCCAGGAAGCATCCAAACCCGCCGCGTCGCGACCTCACCGCACGGGTAACTCAAGCTAGTTGCTGTGGTGTTCAGGTATCGCGGATGGTGAGTTCCGGCCAGAAGATGACAATGTGTTCGCCGGATCGGCTCATCGACGTCGAGTAGCAGAGTGATCGGTGCGCCACGGCTGGTCAGCCATCGCGCCGCGGCTACTCGGCGGTGTCCGCAAGCGATAACCGCGGGACCGGTGCGGCGAGTAGCTGATCGGTGTCGTAGGTGAGCATTGCGTTGTGCAGGCCGGAGTGGGACTCACGCCGCGTTGCGGATGAACTCCAGAATCAGCGGCAGATCGGCTGTGGTCAGAGGCCGCGCCGGCGCACCGGACAAATCCTTCTCGATCAGCGACCGAATGTAGGCGGACTGCGTGAGACCGAGTTCCTGGGCCCGAGCCTTGCACGCACGATCAACGGTCGCGGGCAGCTTGACGGAGCGAGGAATCAGTGTTTCGCCCGTATCCACGCCATGGTGGACCGCAGGCAATTCCTGTGCCTGATCGGTATGGAAGATCAGCCGCTGGGTGAGCGCGGTGATCTCTGCAGGGGTCATGTTCTCGAAGTCAGTCACGGCGGGACTCCCATCTTTCGAAATCGGCGACAAGCTCGGGCGTCGGTCGAAATGCGTTGACGATATAGATGTCCTTGCCGTCAACGCGGGCCAAGATCACCAAGGGTTGGCCGTCATCGGCTCTACCAACCAATATCGAAGCTTTGATGCCGGTGGCATCGTCGACCGCGGGCATGAACCAGATCTGCCGCTGGCCGGCCAGCCACGCACTGAGCATGTCGTACACATCGTCGATCTCGATACCGGACTGGGCAAGCAGATGCGCCAATCCCCAATACCATGTAATCGCCACAGCTGAGACTACTACAGACTACGACAGACTTCGACGGTGGATTTCGGGACCATGGCGGCTGCGCATCCACGGCATGCTGCGCCCTGGTCGATATGGTCATGGAGGATGTCCGGCCAGGATCGGAGATAGACCCAGACCCACCGCATCCTGACCTAGCGCTCAACGAAGATCGGCGGGAGGACGCACGGGGTGGGCGCATCGCCACCACCGCCGAGGTGTCTCGACAGGGCGTGGTTCATGCCCTTGACGTCGAACAGTCATGCAAAGGAACCGGTGGGGCGGCCCACCGCCCTTCAGATCTATTTCGTCACATTGACGAAATAGTCGGTCGAGGTGGCCTGACCGCAGCCTCGTCTCCGACGAGGATTCTCGGCGAAGAAATTCGAAAACCGACACGCTGAAGCACTGACGGGCCTTGTCTGGGTCCGTGACGCTGCCTCCGACCCGAGCCCCGTGCATCGAGGCCGAGTTGAACCATCCGGCAACGTCAGCGGGCCACCCCTGCCGCCCCAGAGCATCCCGTGGAGGCTTCCGCTGGGCAGCATCCTGTCACTCGTATCCCGGTGGCCCGCGGTACATGCCACCCACCCCACCCGGTCACTGTCCGTCTCCTCGGCACCCGCTCCCCCTGCGGCACAGTCGCCGGTGTCGGTTGCGCCGCCGATGGTGTGCGCCCCGACCGACGACGCCGAACTGAAGGCGATTGCATATGCAGTGTGTCGGAGCGCGGGGCCCATTCCGACCGCGGCCGGCATGCACGCAGCGGTGAGAGGACCGGACTCACACCGGTTCCGGGTGTGGGTCCTACATCGGCTGGACGGCGCGGACGATGAGCATGCGCTGGGGGCTGGGGCAGATGAGGCTGTCCCATGGGAGGGAGAGGGATTCGGTGTTGTCGGGTGGGTAGACGCGCAGGGTGTTGGTGCGCAGGGCGGCGCAGGCGTTGACCTGTGTGGGGTAGGTGATGAATTCGAATTGGGCGGTGCCGTTGGGGGCGAGGGTGACGGGGACCGGTTTCGGGGCTTGGGGGCCCTGGTCGCGGTCGGCGGGTTCGCCGACCGGATCGCCTGCCGCGTCGAGGGTTTGGGAGACGCCGGGGAATCCCTGCAGGACACAGCTGGTCGAACTGACGTTGATGAATCTCAGGAACCAGTCCCCTCCCACGGGGCCGCCGACTCCCTTGTCCAGGACCAGCTGGGAGGTGGCGCACTTCGCGGGTGTGGTGCCGCCCTTACGCCCGCGAACGACACCGATACTCCCCCGTAATCAGCTGCGGTCCAGCATAATTCACCGGAACAGGCCGGAATTCCCTGTTCCGGCCCACCTTCGTCGCGGCGTTGACACTTCGCCGCGGTTTCCCATGCCACAGGAATTGGGGCCCCGACCCGGTCCTGTCGGTCGCCCCCGGCGGAGCCTGCTGCTCCCCCGGTGTGCGGGCGACGCGCAAGACCGAATTTTCGCGACTCGATCGAATCAATACTTGATTGATTCAAGAAAAAGGGGCAGACTTCGGGTTGTGCCCACGCCCACGGATTTCGAGCGCATGTTGCGCGGGGCCGCATTGCGTGTGACCGCACCGCGGCTGGCGGTGCTGACCGCGGTGCACACTCACCCGCACTCGGATACGGACTCGATCCTCGGGTTCGTGCGCGAGACGCTGGGCGGGGTTTCGCATCAGGCGGTGTACGACGTATTGAAGGCTCTGACCAGTGCAGGGCTGATTCGCCGGATTCAGCCGATGGGGTCCGTGGCGTTGTACGAGACGCGCGTCGGGGACAACCATCACCATGTGGTGTGCCGGTCGTGCGGCGTGATCGCCGATGTCGATTGCGCCGTGGGCGACGCGCCCTGCCTGACCGCCTCCGACGACAACGGTTTCGCGCTCGACGAGGCCGAGGTCATCTACTGGGGCCTGTGCCCCGAATGCTCCAAAACTGCTGCGACACAAGACAAGTAGCGGCCACAATCGTGGCCGACAGCCCGATGATCACTCACTGAAAGGACACACCGTGCCTGATGAACACCCGCCCATCGGTGAAGCCAATACCGAACCCGCCGGTGGCTGCCCCGTCGCACACGGCCGGCTCAACGACCCGGCCGAGGGCGGTAACGCCAACCGTCAGTGGTGGCCCAACCAGCTGAACCTGAGCATCCTGCAGAAGAACCCGGCCGTCGCCAACCCCATGGACGAGGGTTACGACTACGCCGCCGAGTTCAAGACCCTGGACCTGGCCGCGGTCAAGCAGGACATCGTCGAGGTCATGCGGACCTCGCAGGACTGGTGGCCGGCCGATTTCGGCCACTACGGCCCGTTCTTCATCCGCATGTCCTGGCACGCCGCGGGCACCTACCGCATCAACGACGGCCGCGGTGGAGCCGGTGCCGGCATGCAGCGGTTCGCTCCGCTGAACTCGTGGCCCGACAACGCCTCCCTCGACAAGGCGCGGCGTCTGCTGTGGCCGGTGAAGAAGAAGTACGGCAAGAAGCTGTCGTGGGCCGACCTCATCGTCTACGCCGGCAATGTCGCCCTCGAGGACATGGGCTTCCAGACGTTCGGCTTCGGTGGCGGCCGCGTCGACCAGTGGGAGCCCGAGCAGGACGTGTACTGGGGTCCGGAGACCGAGTGGCTCGGCGACGCCCGCTACACCGGCGAGCGTGACCTCGAGAACCCGCTCGCCGCGGTCCAGATGGGTCTGATCTACGTCAATCCCGAAGGCCCCAACGGCAACCCGGATCCGCTGGCCGCGGCCGTCGACATCCGCGAGACCTTCCGCCGGATGGCCATGAACGACGTCGAAACCGCGGCGCTCATCGTGGGTGGCCACACCTTCGGTAAGACCCACGGTGCGGGCCCGGCCGACAATGTCGGTCCCGAGCCCGAGGCCGCCCCGCTCGAGCAGCAGGGCCTGGGCTGGAAGTCCACGTTCGGCACCGGTGTCGGCAAGGACGCCATCACCTCCGGCATCGAGGTCACCTGGACCCCGACCCCGACCAAGTGGGACAACTCCTTCCTGGAGACCCTCTACGGCTACGAGTGGGAGCTGTCCGCCTCGCCCGCCGGTGCGCACCAGTATGTCGCCAAGAACGCCGAGGAGATCATCCCCGACGCGTTCGACGGGTCCAAGAAGCACCCGCCGACCATGCTGACCACCGATCTGTCGCTGCGGATCGACCCGGTCTACGAGCAGATCACTCGCCGCTGGCTCGACCACCCCGAAGAGCTGGCCGAGGAGTTCGCCAAGGCCTGGTACAAGCTGATCCACCGTGACATGGGTCCCAAGGTCCGCTACCTGGGCCCCGAGGTGCCGGCCGAGACCCTGCTGTGGCAGGACCCGATCCCGGCCGTCGAGCATGAGCTCGTCGACGCCGCCGATGTCGCGACGCTGAAGGCCAAGATCGCGGAGTCGGGTCTGACGGTGGCGCAGCTGGTGTCGACCGCGTGGGCGGCGGCCTCGTCGTTCCGCGGTTCGGACATGCGCGGCGGTGCCAACGGTGGCCGCATCCGCCTGCAGCCGCAGGCCGGGTGGGAGGTCAACCAGCCCGACGAGCTGGCGCAGGTCATCCGGGTGCTCGAGGGCATCCAGGAGTCCTTCGGCAAGCCGGTCTCCTTCGCCGACCTGGTGGTGCTGGCCGGTAACGTCGGCGTCGAGCAGGGCGCCAAGGCCGCCGGTTTCGATGTCGAGGTGCCGTTCCGCGCGGGCCGTGGCGACGCCACTCAGGAGCTGACCGACGTGGAGTCCTTCTCCGCGCTCGAGCCGGCCGCCGATGGTTTCCGCAACTATGTCGGCAAGGGCACCCGCATCCCGGCGGAGTACCTGCTGCTCGACAAGGCCAACCTGCTGACTCTGTCGGCGCCGGAGATGACCGTCCTCGTCGGTGGTCTGCGCGTGCTGGGTGCGAACCACCAGGGTTCGCAGCTGGGCGTGTTCACCGACAAGCCGGGCGCGCTCACCACGGACTTCTTCGTGAACCTGCTCGACATGTCCACCAAGTGGGGCCCGTCGTCCGCCGATGACGGCACCTACGAGGGCAAGGACCGCGCCACCGGCAAGACCGTGTGGACCGGTTCCCGCGTCGACCTGGTGTTCGGCTCGAACTCGCAGCTGCGGGCCCTGGCCGAGGTGTACGCCGAGGACGACTCCAAGCAGAAGTTCGTCAACGACTTCGTGGCCGCCTGGACCAAGGTCATGGAGCTGGACCGCTTCGACCTGGCGTGATGACGACCGTCTGAACCAGTAGGACGATGCCCCCGAACCGACCGGTTCGGGGGCATCGTGCGTTTCGGCGACCGGCGAAGCAGGCTAACCGGCGGACGTCTCGGTGCGGACGCGACCGAGGAAGCGGCGGGAGATGTCGGTGCCATCGTGGTTGTAGGCGTTCATCAGGTCGGTCAGTTCCTCGACCAGCGCACGCAGCGCCGGAGTGTCGAAGCTGTCGGGGCCGGTGGCCCACCCGGGTGGGATATTGCCGACCGTGATGAGAATGCCTGCGTCGTAAGGGGTTTCAACGGTGTAGGTGAGCCGGTCGGGGGCATCGCGCAGGGCGCTGCGGGTAGCGAGGTCGCCATCGCCGTCGGGGAGGGCGAGAATCCGGGCCAGGGCGATGTCCTCGCCGATCATGTCGGCGATGCGGGACAGGCTCGCGTGTCGGCCGGGACGATCGTGGCGCGCACCGTAGGTGCGGTCTGCGGTCCGGTGCGCTTCCCCGCCGGTCTTGCTCAGCAACCGGTCCAGCATGCGCTGCGCGGCCGCCCGCTCCGCCTGCCCGGTACGCGGATGCTCGATGAGACCGCGCAGCCGCTGGATTCGGCCCATCGTCGCCGTAGCCATGCTCTCCCCTTCCGACGCTGTCGACCCCCGATCATGCCAGCGGCAGCAACCGTAAAGCCAGGCGCGGGCACAGCCGCACCGCATCGCGAGCGGCGGGCAGATCCGCGCGCTCGAGCACCGGATCGCGGTGATCGCGGGTCAGCGGGAACCCCCAGTCGTCGCGGGCGAAGGTGCCGGGCAGCAGTTCACTGCACACGCCCCGGCCGTCGCAGCGGGTCCAATCGATGTGCAGGCGAAGCGGTTCGCTCATCGCAATGCTCCTGTCCGGGCCGGCGCAGCCGCTATACAGTGACCGCGCCGATGCCGAGCCACCTCGTCGGCGAACACCTCCAGCGCCGACCGCACCATGCGCGCAGTCCCGTCGGGGTGATGGCAGGCTCCCCTGCCCTCGACCAGCCGGGCCACCCGTGCGATCTCGGCGGGATCGCCGACTCCGTCGACCAGCTGCTCGAATCGGGTTGCAAGGGTGGGCAACCCGTTGCGGCACGGACCACACTGCCCGGCACTCTGAGCGGCGAGGTAGCCGGCGATCTCGGCGGTGACACGCAACCCGCACTCACCGTGAGGCAGTACCCGGACCACCCCCGCGCCCGGGACGGCATGCAGATGCCGTAGACCCTGCGCCGACAACGCGGCTCCGGGCAGGGCCGACCCGGAAATCCAGGTGCCATGCCAGCCGCCGATCAGCACCGCACGCACCCGGGCCGGGTCGGTGCCGCCGAGACCGGCGACCACCTCCGGCAACTCGGCACCGGCCGCTACCTCGAAAACACCCGCGATTCTGGTCCCCGACAAGCTGATCAGCATCGTGCCCGGCTCCTCCCGGACACCGACCGAACGGAACCACGACGGGCCGTGCCGGGCGATCAACGCCATCTGGGCCAGCGTCTCGACATTGTGAACCAGCGTCGGGCGACCACCCACGCCCGAGCGGGACGTGGAGACCACCTGATCGGCCGGGAGCGCCTCGCGTCCGGACAGGCGATTCACGACCGCCGACTTCTCCCCCGCCAGGAAAGTGTCGGCGGCAGCGGTCAGTTCGATCACCGGTTCGCGGTACCCGGCCATCCGCCGTTCCGCCAGCGCCCGCCGCAGCGGTTCCAGCACCGCCTCCGGCGCATGGACCCGACAGTCGCGGCTCCCGACCGCGGCCGCCGCCGCGACCAGGCCGTCCAGCACCAGATGCGGTGCGCGAGTGAGCAACACGGCATCCTTGTGGCTGTCGGGCTCCCCCTCCGCACCATTGGCGACCACGATCGGGCGACGCCCGCCGGCCACCGCCGCCAGCTTGCGCGCCACCGGGAACCCCGCGCCGCCGCGCCCGCGCAGCCCCGAGGCCGCCACCGCATCGATCAGCTCCCGTGTGACAGCGGGCAACCGCCCATGCGTGGCCTCGTGGGCAGCCAGGTCAGCCCTCGGCGCGGCCAGCAGCCTGCGCACCGCCACCGCGCGGCGGCGCCCCCATTCGACGCCGTTCATCGGGCCACCTGCCCGGCCGCCACACCGATCTCGGTGAATCCCCGGCTGATCCGCCAGCCCGCCGCGGCCACCACCGCGACCGCACAGGCCACCAGCACCGCCGCCAGCCACGGCCGGAACACATCGGTCCCGGCCCCGAGCGCGTGGATCAGCGCCACCGGCCACAGCGCATACGTCGCCCAGTGCACGGCGCGAAACACATGCGGCCCGATCCGATGCCGCAACAGACCCGACACCGTCACCGCGGCGAGCAGATCCACGGCCACCGTGCCGAACCCGACCCACATCGGCCGATACGCCCCGCCGAACGGCACCACCACGTCCACCAGCCGCAACTGCGCCCACGGATCGGCCAGCAAGCTCGCCACATGCCCGGCCACCAACCCGACCGCGGTCAACGCCGCGCCGCGATGAAACACCGCCATCCCGGCCCGCGGCAACACGATGACCCGCCCCGATCGCGCGACGATACCGGCCACCACCGCCACCGTCAGCACCACCAGCGCCATGACCCCCGTCCCCCGCCCGAACGCCCACAACGCCTCGTCGAACCCCGCCTGCCCCATCAGCATTCACCGCCCCGGGACGCCCGCGTCGGCCAGTTCACGATTCGATTCCGTCGGTTCATGATTCGGTTCCGTTCTCCCCGGTTCCGGGCTCGTCGTCACCGGACGCGGCCCGTGGCCACCCACACAAGGTGATGACCTCACCGTCACGACTCACCAGCCGCGACGGAAGACCACTGCCACGCAACCCCGTCAGCGCGTCACGGCCACGAACGACGGTCGCCGTAGCGGCGATATTGGCGGCCAGGCAGGACCCGGCGGCGACCGACACCGTCCGCCACACCGGATCGGCGGCGACTCCGGTGCGCGGGTCGACGATGTGATGCACCAGCCTGCCGCCCCGCCACCAGCGTCGGCGCAGCGTGCTCGACGTGGCCAGTGCCGCACCCGCGGGAAGGGCTATGCGAGAACGAGGTTCACCGGGGCGATCCTCGACCAACACCTGCCAGCCGTCCGCCGGGGCGGGGCCCGCGGTGGCGATGTCACCGCCCAGACTCACCAGCACGCCACAGCCCAGCCGATCGGCGACCAGCTGCGCGCAATGGTCGGCGGCAAGCGCTTTCGCGGTCGCGCCCAGATCGAGCAGCACCCCGGCGGGCACGCTCACCAGATCGCCATCCAACCTGACATGCGTCCAGTCCGGACGGACTGTGAGTACCACGGGCACCCGCAGCCCATCAGGCCCCTGGCCACGCCCGCCGACTCCGGTCTCACCCCCGGTGGCCCCCGGCGTCACCTGCATTGCCACACCACCGTCCCCGTGATGGCCTTCCAGCGGCACGTTGCCAGGTACGCCAGGACGCTCGGTCCGGCCGCCCAGCCCGGAGAGACCTACTTCGTGACTGGTGACCGCGCCCTCGACGTCACGGATCGCGGTGTGCGAATCAGACTTCCGCGCGCCCGCGTCCGGATGGTCCGCGGCCACCCGGGCGCCCGAGCCCGGGAGCAGCAGGGTGAAGTCACGGTCGTAACCCAGGGCAATCAGCGAGGTACCGATCGTGGGATCGAGATCTCCGTTGGTCTCGCGGGCGGCTGCGAGCGCGGCATTCAGATGTCCGGCAAGCAGCGCACCGATGCGCACCGGCTGCCCGGCGGCCCGCGCCAGGCGGCTGATCTCGGAGTCGGGACGGAACCGGCTGCAGGCGGCGTCGACCTCGGCGAGGTGGGCGCGGATCAGGGTGCGCGCCGGGCGCAGCGCCGCCGGGTCGGTGACGACCACGCGCGCGGTGGTGCTCCACACCGGCCATTCGGACGAGGCCATGCGGTCGAGGGCGGCGATCACGAGCCGCTCGATCCGGCATGGACGCGACCGGTACCCGAGCGCAGCGCCGGCGTGGGGGCAGTGGTGGCGTTCGCTGGAGTCCCGCCGGAGGCCGCAGTGGCATCCGGGGTGACGGATTGGGTTGCGCTGCCGCCGCTCTGGAGACTGGCGTGGTTGTCGACGTAGGCCAGCGCGGTCGCGGTGAGCGTGCCCGCCGCGGTCACGGCGAGCAGGGTCGCGGTTGCGGTGCGCCCGGCCCGCAGACTCGGATGTGACGGCATGCTGACTCCTGTTCGCTCGGATCACCCGGTGCTCCCGGCATGGGCTCGAACCTCAGCATGCGAACCGGCACTGTGAGAGCGCTGTGAAGCAGGGCCCTGGATGCTGCGAATACGCCGGGAGCCGACGCTGCCCTGTCCTGGCTGTTCTTGTTGTTGTTCGCCATATGCAAACACCGTCTGTACATGCACATGTCTGCATGTGGGCATTCATCATTGGGCCGACCTGGGCGGCTGCCGCCTAACCTGCGGCGACGACCGCGGCGAGCCGCTCGATATCGGCGGGCAGCACCCGGCAGCATCCACCGACGATGGCCGCACCCAGCCCCGCCCACTCCCCCGCCAGGCCGGCCGGGAACCGCGCCTCCCCCGTCCAGCACCGCCGCACGGCGTCCCACGTCTCCCCGCTGTTCGGATAGACGATCACCGGCTTCCCCGTCACCTCCCGGGCCAGAGCGATCGCCGCCGCGACATCGTCCGGCGCACAGCAGTTCACCCCCACCGCAACGATCTCCGGAACTCCGGCGGCGATCGCGAACGCGTCCCGCAGCGGCTGCCCGGCCCGGGTCCGGTCGCCGTCGATGGTGTAGCTCAGCCAGGCGGGCACACCACTGCCGTCGAGCAGCCCGGCCAGCGCCTCCGCCTCGTCGATATCCGGAATCGTCTCCAGCGCAAGCACATCCGCCCCGGAATCAGCGAGCACTGCCAGCCGCGGCAGGTGCCAGCGCTTCAGCTCGGTCAGGGAAAGCCCGTAGCGGCCACGGTATTCGGAACCGTCGGCCAGGGCCGCACCGTAGGGGCCGATCGAGGCGGCGATCCAGCGTTCACGGCCGTCGTCGATCTCGTCCCGCGCCGTGCGCGCGAGCTCGACACTGCGCCGCAGCAACCGGGCGGTCTGCTCACGATCGATCCCGCGCGCCGCGAATCCCCCGAACGAGGCCTGGTAACTCGCGGTGGTCGCTATGACCGCGCCGGCCCGGAAGAACGCGGTGTGCACGGCTCGGATCTCGTCGGGCGCGTCCACGAGCAGTCGCGCCGACCACAGCGCGTCGGACAGATCGTGCCCGCGCGCTTCGAGCGCGGTCGCCACTCCACCGTCGGTGACCGTCACCTCGCCCACCGGGATTCCGAACTCCGCCATCGGCCTCCAAAATGAAACCTGTTCTACTGTGGGTCGCGTGGATGTCACCTATGAGAACACCCGACGCGAAATCGCCACCGACAAGGGCGTCCTGCGCTACCACGAGGCCGGCGACGGTCCTCCCCTGATTCTGCTGCACGGCTCCGGAATCGGCGTCAACGGCTGGCGCAACTTCCGCGACAACCTCGGCTTCTACGCCGACCACTTCCACTGCTACGTCCTGGAATTCCCGGGCTTCGGCGTCAGCGACCCGGTCCCCGGGCACCCGGTCCTCACCGCCGTCGACTCCGTCGCCCGCTTCATGGACGCGCTGAACATCGACTCCGCAGCCATGATCGGCAACTCGATGGGCGGCGTCGTCGCGGTGAATGTCGCCATGCACCACCCGCAGCGGGTCGAGAAGATCGTCGCCATCGGCGGTGTCGGCCACAGCCTGCTGGCCGCCAACCCCAGCGAGGGCACCCGCCTGCTGTCGGAATTCGCCGACCACCCCAGCCGCGAGGGCCTGGAGCGCTGGCTGCGCTGCATGATCTACGACTCCAAGATGATCACCGACAGCATCATCGAGGAACGCTGGGCCGCCGCGACCGAACCAGCGGCCCAGGCCAGCCTCCGGGCCATGTACGGATCCGAAGCGCTTGCGCTGCAACAGCAGTTCCTGGACAACTCCCCCACCCCGCCCTACTGGTCCATGCTGCACAAGATCAAGAGCCCGGTGCTGATGACCTGGGGCGCCGACGACCGCCAATGCCCCACCGATATGGCGCTCATCCCGCTGCGGCAGATCCCCAACGCCGAGCTGCACGTGTTCCCCAAGTGCGGACACTGGGTGATGTACGAGGCCAAGGAGGCCTTCGAACGCGTCACCCTCGAATTCCTGCACCGCTGAACAGGATTCCCGGGTGGGCTCACCGGCCCACCCGGGCGGCGGGTCAGCGGCCGCCGAACACCGCCGACTGGCAGGCGTTCAGCAGCGTCACCAGCTCCTCGCCCTCCTTCTCGTCGAGGACCGCGAACGCGGGCGCGATCAGATCCTCGGTGATCGACTCCGCCTGCATCCAACGGCCCTTCAGCTCCGCGGTGATCTCGTCGAATGGCTCCGGCCAGCCGAAATTGCGGGCCTGATCCGGTCCCGCCTTCAGCGGCGAGCCCGCGATCAGCACCGCCTGCAACGGGGTCAGCCCACTACCCAGCACACCGACAAGGTGCAGGCCGCCACGCAATTCCCGCAGTACATGGATCAGCTGCAGCACCAGGCCCGGCGAGTCCTCGGCCTGCGGCAGGGCACGCCAGCCCGCGAACAGCGGCGCGCCCACCGGATTCGCGGCCGCCACCACCCGCTGTAGCAGCTCGGCCAGGCGCCCGGAGTCCTCCAAGGAGGCCAGCTTCCGGCGGCCGAAGTCCTGGCACGCCGTCAGATATCCCTCGGCGCCTGCCGCGGCCGGAGTCGAGGCCGTGGCCTCCCATGCCTCCCGGATCGCCTCGGGACGGAAGAAACCGAAGGCCGCGGTCACCACATCGGCGTCCACATCACCCAGGACGCCGGCGCGACCGCGGGTGTAGCCGGGCATGAAGCCGGGGACACCGGTGCTGTCGGCGAAGGCTCGGGCTTCCCGGGAGAACATGAATCCCCCACCGATCTGCTGGATCTGATCCTTCACCGCGGACGCTACCGACATGTCCGTTCCTCTCTGAGCGGAAAGCGCAATCGATCCGAGACTATTTCAGGCCGCCGACCGGCCGCACACGGGCCACCCGAATGCGACCGGGAGAGCACTCCGCGCACCAAACCGACTGTCCTGAAACATATTTGCCTCGCCCTCCCGGAATCCGCTGCCCAGCAAGGTTCCTCACCGCACCATGCGACCGGAAAGACCTGTCGGTTACATCCGCTAACCTTCAAGCGGTGCTAGGACATTCACATGCGACCAGCGGCGCACTCGCCTGGTCGGCGGCGGCCGCGGCGCTACCGTTCACCGTCTTGACCTACCCCGCAGTGCAATCCGGGGCCATCGGCTCCGTCGATCTGGTGATGGGCACCTTCCTCACCGCGGGCGCCGCGCTGCTGCCCGACGCCGATCACCCCTCCGGCACCATTTCCCATGTGCTGGGGCCGATCTCGCACTACGCGTGCAAGTTCATCTCGTGGATCTCCGGCGGCCACCGCCACGGCACCCACTCCTTCGCCTTCGTCGCCGCCGTCACCTACGGCACCTGGGCCGGGGAACACCTGCTCGGCCGCTACTTCACGCTCTCGCTGGTGTTCTTCCTGCTCGCCCTCGCCATCAAGGCGCTCGGCTTCGCGCCCACCGGTGACGGACTCAAATCCTGGGGCACCGTCGTCATCCTCGCCGTCTGCGGCACCTTCGCCATCGACCACTGGATCAGCGACAAACCCGCCTGGCTGCCCTTCTCCGTCGGACTCGGCGCCCTCGCCCACCTCATCGGCGACTGCCTCACCGACCGCGGCTGCCGGCTGCTGTGGCCACTCAAGATCCGCACCCGCATCCCGATCATCGACCACACCGGCAACAAGATGGAGACCATGGTGCTGGTCCCCCTCTTCGCCCTCGGCACCCTCGCCCTGCTCTGGTACACCCTCACCCACCATCCGTGAGCCCAACGGGTCGCCGGACCGGGCAACGACCGGCAAACTCGGTTCGTATGATCCGAAGACCACCGCGGCAGGCAGAACGGAGTCGGGCATGAGCGATCGCGAGGAACTGAGCTGGGAGCTGTTCGGGGACGCCAGCCGCGAACTATCCCAGGCCATCGCCGACGACGGCTTCGAACCCGACCTCATCCTGTCGATCGCCCGCGGCGGGCTCTTCGTCGCCGGCGCCCTCGGCTACGCCCTCGACGTCAAGAACCTCCACGTCATGAACGTGGAGTTCTACACCGGCGTCGACCAGCGCCTCGCCATGCCGGTCATGCTGCCGCCCGTCCCCAGCGCCGTCGACCTCACCGGAGCGACCGTCCTGGTCGCCGACGACGTCGCCGACACCGGCAAGACCCTGAAACTCGTGCGCGACTTCTGCTCCCACCACGTCGCCGAGGTGCGCTGCGCGGTCATCTACCAGAAGCCGCACTCCGAGGTCGACTGCGAATACGTATGGAAACGCACCGACAAGTGGATCAACTTCCCCTGGTCCGTGCTCCCGCCCGTGGTCAAACGCGAGGCCCGCGTCCTCGACGCCTGACCCGAAACCCGCTACGCGGCAACGACAACGGCCCGGAACCATTCGGTTCCGGGCCGTTCGTTCCGATGCCGCAGGGACTGATCAGATCAGTTCGGCGGACAGGATGGTGATCGGCTCGACCGGCACATCCTGGTGGCCGGCCTTGTTGCCGGTGCGCACACCCTCGATGGCGTCCACGACGGCCGCGCCATCGACAACCTTGCCGAACACCGCGTAGCCGAAGCCGTCCTGGCCCGGGTAGTTCAGGAAGGCGTTGTTGCTGGTGTTGATGAAGAACTGCGCGCTGGCCGAGTGCGGGGCCGAGGTGCGCGCCATGGCGACGGTGTACTTGTCGTTCTTGAGGCCGTTGGCGGCCTCGTTCTCGACGGTCTGCTTGGCAGCCTTCTGCTGCATGTCGGCGGTCAGGCCGCCACCCTGGATCATGAAGTTCGGGATCACCCGGTGGAAGACGGTGTCCGCGTAGTGGCCCGCCTTGACGTAGTCGACGAAGTTGGCGACGGTCTTGGGTGCCTTGGCCTCGTCTAGTTCCAGGGTGATGTCCCCGGCGGAGGTCTTCAGGAGCACTTTGGTCATGTGAACCATCGTATGGGAGCCCCCAACCCGGCGACCGAGCGGCATCGAATAGCCGCCCCCCTCTTCGAGGTTGGGTGGTGATGGGTCTGGTCAGGAAGATGTGCGCGGTCGTGAGTGTCGGGGTTTGTTTGAAATAAGGCAACATGCATAGATGCGCATATTTCCATTTCTTGATGTTCGATTGGATGGCCTCTGACGGAGGCCCTGACCTCAGCCTTCATACAGCTCCAGCGGTAGACCATCCGGATCGGCGAAGAACACGAACCGCTTCCCCGTGTATTCATCAATCCGCACCTCCTCCACCGCCACTCCCCTGCCTCGCAGCTCGGCCACCGCGGCCCCCACATCCGCCACCAGGAACGCCAGATGCCGCAACCCGGCAGCTTCAGGTCTCGACGGCCGCGCCGGTGGTTCCGGAAACGAGAACAATTCCACCTGCCCACCATCGGGCAACGCGAGATCCAGCTTGTACGAACATCTTTCGGCCCGATAGTTCTCGGCAATCACCCGCAATCCCAGCACCTCGGTATAGAACGCCTTCGACCGCTCATAGTCCGAGGCAATGATCGCGACATGATGAATCCGCAGTAGCTCCACTCCCCCGACGCTAGCCGACAGCCCCTCCGTGACGACGACGGCAGGGAGGGGCGGCCGGGCGGTGGTACTGGGTCACCGTGGGACTCCCACCGCCTGCACCCGGGCCTCATTGCCCCAACACAGGCGCACAGCTAGCCTGCCAGCGCCGAGGCTGCTGCAGCCAGCAGCATTCCGCGATACGAGCCGCCGAACAGCACCACATGCACCAGTAACGGGTGTAGTTGATGGAGTGGGATCCGTTGTCGCCAGCCTGAACTCGAGGGGGTGACTTCCTGGTAGGCGGCCAGGATGCGGTCGAGGTGGGGTGCACCGAACAAGGCAAGCATGGCCAGATCCGTCTCCCGGTGCCCGCCGTGCGCGGCCGGGTCGATGAGGACGGCGCGGCCGCCCGACCACAAGATGTTGCCCGACCAGAGGTCGCCGTGGATGCGGGCGGGGGGCTCGGGTGGGCCGGCGAGGTCGTCGATGCGGTCCATGACGTGGTCGAGGAGGCGGGTGCCGTCGCGGCCGAGTTCGGGGGCTGCTGCGGAAATGTAGGGGGCCAGGCGATGTTCGGCGTACCAGGGGCCCCAGTCGCCGGTGGTCGGGGTGTTGTTCAGGGGAAGGGTGGCGATGTAGCCGTCCCAGGGGGCGCCGTAGGTGGGCGGGGTGGCGGCGTGGAGGGTGGCGAGGTCGCGGCCGAGGTGTTCGGCGGCGGTGGGGGTGGCGGGTTCGGGTGGCTGCCAGGACAGGACGAGCATGTGGGGGTCGGCGGCGACGATGGGTGGGACGAGAGTGGGGTGGCCGGCGGCCAGCCAGCGGAGGCCGGCAGCTTCGGCGGTGAGGACGGCGGAGGCGGTGCCGTTCTGGATGGCTTTGACGAAGAGGGTGCGGCCTTCGGCGGTGTGGGCGCGGTGGAGGGTCCAGGCGTGGCGGTGACCGAGGTGGTCGATGCGGGTGATGGGTGCGCCGGTGAGGTGGGTGAGGTGCGCGGGCACGTCCATGGAATCTCATTGTGGGGTATCGACCGGCCCGCGCGGACCGACAAGTTGGATCGGGTTGTGGGGTCAGGTTCCCGGGACGGTGAGGCGGTCGCGGAGGTGGGCGGCCGTGGCCGCATCGGCGGGGAGGAAGGCTTCGATGGCGAGTTCGGCGACGGTGACGTTCATGGGTGTGCCGAAAACCGTGGTGACGCTGAGGAATGCGAGTTCGTGGCCGTCGAGCCGCACGCGCAGGGGGACGACGGCCTGGTCGGGTTCGGGCAGGCCGGGTGATTCTTCGCCGCCGGGGTAGGCGCGCAATTCGTCGAGCAGCGCGGCGAGTTCGGGCGATCCGGTCACCTCGATCTGGCGTTGCAGGCGTTCGAAGAGGTGGCCACGCCATTCGGCGAGGTTGATGATGCGGGCGGCGACGCCGTCGGGGTGCAGGGTCAGGCGCAGGGCGTTGACGGGCGGCGCCAGCAGGGCGGGGTCGATGCCGTCGAGGAACAGTCCGATACCGGCGTTGGCGTCGACCATGGTCCAGTTCGCGTCGATGGCAAGGGCGGGGTGGGGTTCGAGGCCGGTGAGAATCCGACGGAGGGCGTCGCGGACGGATTGCATGGCGGGGGTGTCGAGTTCGGGTTCGGCGTAGACGGGGGCGTATCCGGCGGCCAGGAGCATACGGTTGCGTTCCCGCAGGGGGATGTCGAGTTCGTCGGAGAGGTGCAGCAGCATCTGGCGGCTGGGGGTGGCGCGGCCGGTTTCGATGAAGCTGAGGTGGCGGGTCGAGGTTTCGGCGCGGCCGGCGAGTTCGAGCTGGCTGAGCCGCCGGGTAGTGCGCCAGTGCCGGAGTAGGTCGCCTGCCGTGAGTGTCGCCATGAGGCGATCGTACGAATGATCAACCACCGCAATCCATTACTCGGCAGGTAATCGTCTCCGCACCTGGAGAGCAACCCACCAGATCGAAACTATATCTGTTCATTCTCACACGCCTATGTTAGAAATGTGGGGTGGATGCCGGTGAACGATTGGATGTGACGCTGCGCCTGGTGCAGGGCGCTGAGCGGGCGGCAGTGGCGGAATTGGCGCAGCGCCTCGGTGTTTCGGAGATGACCGTGCGCCGCGACCTGGACGCGCTCGAGCAGCGCGGGCTGGTGCGGCGAGTGCACGGCGGGGCGGTGGCGACGCGGGCGCGGACCGAGGCAGGCGGGTTCGCCGATCGCGCGGGCTGGTCGGCCGCGACCAAGGATCGGCTGGGCGCAGCCGTCGCGGACCTCATCCCCCTCGGGTCGCGGGTGCTGCTGGACGCGGGCACGACGACCGTGCATGTGGCTCGGGCGCTGGCCGAGCGCGGCCCGTTGACGGTGACCGCGTTGAGCCTGCAGACGGCTGTGTGTCTGGCCGACCGGCCCGGGATCGAGTTGCTGGTGGCGGGTGGGCGTTCCCGGCCGGGTGAGCAATCCCTGGTCGGCCCCTTGGCTTTGCGGGCTGTGGAGTCGCTCGCATTCGACGTGTTCGTGATGTCGATCGGCGGGGTGCATGCCGAGTACGGCTGGTCGGAGTTCTGTCTCGACGATGCCGCGGTCAAGCAGGCCGGGATCGCCCAGTCGGCCCGGGTGCTGGCGGTCGCTGATGCGACCAAGCTCGGGGTGCGGGCCTTCAGCCAGGTGGCCGCGCTGGGCGCGGCGCACGACTTCGTCACCGACCGCTCCGCGTCCGACCCGGCGATCCATCCGGCCGGACCGCAGACCCTCGATGCCCTGCGTGAGGCGGGCGTCGTCCTCCATACGGCGTGAACCGAATTGGCGTATGAACCGATGATCGAAGGAGCTACCGTGTCGAATTCTCAGATGATCCTGGTCGCGGGCCCGTACCGCTCGGGTACCGGTGATGATCCGGTCAAGTTGGCGGCGAATGTGCGCGCCATGAACGAGACGGCCCTGACCCTCTTCCGCGCCGGGCACCTCCCGGTCACCGGTGAGGCACTGGCGCTGCCGCTGCTCGAGACCGCCGGCAGTACGCGCCCGGGTGACCCGCTCTACGACGAGATCTTCCATCCCGTCGCCGAGCAGCTGCTCTCCCGCTGTGACGCGGTGCTGCGCGTCGGCGGTCCGTCCGAGGGCGCCGATCGGATGGTGGCGCAGGCGCGCGCGGAGGGCAAACGAATCTATCTGAGCCTGAGCGAGATTCCCGCCGCGGTCTGACCGGCCCGAAGTCGGACAGCGGTTCGGATCAGGAGGCACGGCTCGGTGTGTCGCGACAGTGTGACCGGGGTGTGGCAGGCTGGCCGGGCATGAAGACCATGCTGATCACGGGGGCCACGTCGGGCATCGGGTTGGCGGCGGCGGGGCAGCTCGCGACGGCCGGTCACCGTGTCATCCTGGTCGGCCGCAATCCCGGAAAGCTCAGCGCCGCTACCGAACTGGTGCGTGCGACCGCGACCGCTCCGGTCGATGCCATCGAATGCGACCTCTCCTCCCTGGATGCTGTACGGCTGCTTGCGGGCACCGTCGCCGCTCGATACGACCGGCTCGACGTGCTGGCCAACAATGCGGGCGCATTCCACATGTCGCGCACCGAAACCGGGGACGGCCTGGAGGCCACCTTCGCGGTGAACCATCTCGCCGGATTCCTGCTCACCGAACTGCTGCTGGATCTGCTGCGTCACAGTGCCCCGGCGCGGATCCTGTTCACCTCGTCGGTCATGCAGTACGGCAATGCCCTCGACTTCGAGAACCTGCAAATGCGCTACGGATACAGCGGCGCCACCGCCTACGGCCGCGCCAAGCTCGCCAACATCCTCTACACGCGCGACTTGGCCCGGCGGCTGGACGGAACCCGGGTGACCGCCAACGCCTTCCACCCGGGGGTCGTCGCCACGGGCATCTGGGACGCCGCACCCTGGTTCGCCCGGCCCGCGCTGGCACTCGGCAAACGCCTGTTCATGACCGACGCCGACACGGCCGCGCAGACCCTCACCTACCTGGCGACCAACCCCGACGTCTCCTCGGTATCCGGCTGCTACTTCGAGCGCAACCGTGTCAAGGCGCCCTCCCCCGTCGCCCAGGACGACGCGGCCGCCACCCGCCTGCACCGGTTGTGCGCCGAACTGGCCGGCCTGCCCGAATGAAGTCGCGCCGGACCGGCTTCACAGCGTCCTGATCACCCGCGCGGGATTGCCTGCGGCGAACACCTTTTCGGGCAGGTCGCGGGTGACGACGCTACCCGCCCCGACCACTGCGTTCGGGCCGATGCTCACTCCCGGGCAGACGATGACCCCACCGCCGAGCCATACATTGTCGCCGATGGCGATGGGCGCGGCCGTCTCCCAGCGGTCCCGGCGCAGCGCGTGATCGTCCATCGGGTGCAGGGCGGTGAGCAGCTGGGCGCGCGGCCCGATCGAGACATCGTCGCCGATGGTGATCGGCGCACAGTCCATGACGATGGCGTCGTAGTTGAGGAAACTGTTGCGCCCCAATCGGATCAGAGACCCGTAGTCGCATTGGAAGCGCGGCATGATCCAGGACCCCTCCCCGATCTCGCCGAGCAGCTCATCGAGGATGCTTCGACGCTGGACGTCCTGACCGGCGCGGGTGGCGTTGAACCGGTCGAGCAACCCCTGGCAGCGGAGACGTTCGGCGACGAGTTCGGGGTCGTTGTCGCGGTACGGCTCTCCGGCGAGCATGCGGTCCTTGTGTTCTCCCATCCCGCCCATCCTGTCCGCGATCCCCCGGCCGGATGTGATCGCGTGTCTGGTATCACCGAAAGGGTGAAAATCGGCTTCGCTCTTCCTCAGCATGGTTCACAGGCCCGCGAGGGCGCGCGGGTGGCGCACTACGCCACCACGCTGGAGCAGGCGGGCGCCGACAGTCTCTGGGTGGGTGAGCGGCTCATCGCCGCCACCAACCCGAAGGTCGGCTACGCGGGCAAGGACACCATCCCCGACGAGTTCAACTCGGTGCTCGACCCGCTGCTGCTGCTCGGGATTGCGGCCGCGGTGACCGAGCGGGTCGCCCTCGGCGCGAATGTGCTGATCGCGCCGCTGTATCGGCCCGCGCAGCTGGCCCGCGCGCTCACCACGGTCGACGTGGTCAGCAACGGCCGGCTGATTCCCGGCTTCGGCATCGGGTGGTCGCCGGAGGAGTACGAGGCCGCCGAGGTCCCCTTCACCCATCGCGGCGCGCGGCTGGATGAGACCCTCGATGCGCTGGAAGCCATCTGGACCACCGACCCCGCCGGATATCGCGGCCGCTATGTGTCGGTGCCCGAACATCGCAGCGAGCTCAAGCCCGTGCAGCGGCCGCGGCCGCCGATCTATCTGGGCGCGTTCAGCCCGGCCGGACTGGCTCGCATCGGCCGCCGCGCCGACGGCTGGCTGCCCGTGGTGCCGGTGCCGGGCCCGCCCGCCTGGGGTCGGCAGCTGCTGAAGCTGCGCGGCGTCATCGACGAGGCCGCGGTCGCCGCGGGCCGCGATCCGAAGGACATCGGCACCGTGCTGCGGGTGAACGTCGCCGCGGGCACCGACCTCGAACTCGTGGCCGCCACCATCGAGAAGGTCGCCGCCGACACCGGTTTCGACGACTTCTTCATCGACCTGCTCTACGTCACGGACTCCCTCGACGGCATGCTCGACGCCGCCCTGCAGCTGTTGGCCCGGCTGCGCGGCTGAACCGGCCGCGCGGTCCGGCCCGCCGCGACCCGTGCCGCCCTCTGGCAGCGGCGCGCCGCCATCCGCTCGGCACTGCCGGATGCGCCGGTCCCCTGCCAGCTCATCGGCGATATCTCTGCCCACTGGCCGCCCGGCGCGCCGGCGATCGAGCCGGTTCGGGCGAGACCTGAGCCGGGTGGGCGAATCGGGCGTCCACCGGGCATACTCGATCCCGTTGTGCCGCAGGGCCGCCGGGCGACCGCCCGGAACACCGGCCCCGGCGATGTGCTGAAGGGAGTCCGGGCCGGTGGGGTTGCGGAATCCGGTCGTGCTGGCCGGAGTCGTCGGAGTCGGAGTACCGGTCCTGGCGGCGGGGGTGGTCGCGGCGCTCACCATCAAAACCGGTGAGAGCGGCCCGGACTCGGCGACGACCGACACGACGACGGCCCCCGCGACCACCGGGCCGGCCTCGATGCCGCCCGGCACCACCGAGGCCGCAGCGCCGGATCCGGTCGGCTTCCAACCGGATTCGATCACCTTCATCTCCGCCGACGAAGGCTGGGTGCTGGGCCGGACCTATCCGTGCACGAGTGAACCGTGCCTGGCGCTGCAGCACACCACCGACGGTGGGCAGACATGGCAGCAGGCCCCGCTCCCGGCCCCGCTGCGCGATCCCGGGTCCAAGGGCCCTTGGCTGAAGTTCGCCGACGCCCGCAATGGCTGGATCCGGGCCGGCGACAAGCTGTTCGCCACCCACGACGGCGGAAAGACCTGGCGCGAGATCGATCTCGACATCGATCCGGTCGTCAACGCCTGGTCGTTCACGATTTCCGACGACAGCGTGTACATCGCCACCGTGCAGCCCGGTGAACGGACGGTGTTGTTCACCAGCCCCCTCACCCGTGATGCATGGACCGGTCCCACCGAGATCCCGGTACCCGGCAGCGGCGGCCCGGACCCCTCGGCCGCTGTCGCCGTTCTCGGCAGCCGGGCCTGGATGGTCGTCGCCAACCGGGGCGAGGATGGTGCCCGATCGGTCGACGGCACCTGGACACCGTGGAAACTGCCCTGCGGCGGCAATGGTCCCGCCGACTGGCACCCCTTCTCCGAGAAGCGGCTCATCGCACTGTGTGGCCGATCCGGCCCGTACTCCGACGGCGGCACCGCCACCCAGCTCATGACCTCCACCGACGGCGGAGCCACCTTCACCGAGACCGGGCAGCTGTCGCCGACGCTGTCTGCCGGTGCCGCGCTCATCCCCGCCGACCCCACCCATCTGGTCGCCGCTCTCGACGACCACCTGCTCACCTCGGCCGACGGCGGCGCAACATGGACCACGACCTACCGCGCACCCGCCCGGGGCTGGCGCGAGAGCTCGGGCCATTTCGTCACCGAGACAACCGGTTTCGTGATCATGTCGCAAACCGGGTCCAAGCACCTGGCCACGACGATGCTCGCCACCCAGGACGCGGGGCGCACCTGGACCCCGGTCAGCTTCGGCTCCTGATCACCTCGGCTTCGGCTGCTGATCAGCGACGGGGCGTGGCACGCGCGTAGTTCCAGCCCTGCCACGAATATGGGGCGAGGGTCAGGACGCGGGGAGGGTGATGCGGATGCGGGAGCCGGGGGCGGCGACGGCGATGGTGCCGCCGTGCAGGTCGACGATCCAGCGGGCGATGGCCAGGCCGAGACCGGTGCCGCCGCCGGTGGCGCGGCCGCCGCGGGTGAAGCGTTCGAAGACGCGGGCCCGGTCGGTGATCGGGATGCCGGGGCCGTCGTCGGAGATATCGATGACAGTGCCGGCGCGGTCGGCGTGGGCGTGGATGCGGACCTCACCGCTGGCGGGTCCGTGACGGGTGGCGTTGTCCAGGAGATTGAGCAGGACCTGGTGCAGGCGGGCACGATCGGCGTGCACGGTGACATCGGGGGCGGTGACGATGGTGAAGCGGACGGGCCGGTCGACCGCGGCCGCCATCACCTCCGCTTCGGCGACGACCTCTTTCAGCAGCGGCTCCACGGCGACGGGTTCGCGGTCCAGCGCCACCGCGCCCGCCTCGACGCTCGACAGTGCCAGCAGCTCCGACACCAGCAGGCTCAGCCGCTCGGTCTGGGCGAGGGCGGTGCGCAGGGTCGCCGGATCGGGTTCGGCCACACCGTCGACCAGGTTCTCCAGCACCGCCCCCAGCGCCGCGATGGGGGTGCGCAGTTCGTGTGACACATTGGCGATGAACTCGCGCCGTTGCTGATCGGCGGCGGCCAGATCGGCGGCCATCTGATTGAACGCCGCCGCCAGCTGCCCCACCTCGTCCCGGGAGGTGGCGCGCACCCGTCGCGAATAGTCCCCCTGCGCCATGCGTTTGGCGGCGGCGGTCATCTCCCGCAGCGGCAGGGTCATGCCGTGGGCGAGTGCCTGCGAGAAGAGCAGCGCGAGCAGCGTGGCCGCGATGGTGGTGCGCGGCGGCAGCCATCCGATGCGTGAGGCGAAGAACCCGAACGCGACCGCGCCCGAGCCGACCATGAGGATGGCCAGCTTCAGCTTGATCGACCGCACCCGGTCCAGCGGCCGCGGCATCCACGCCGCCGCCCGATTCCCGGCCGCCCGCAACCACTCTCGCACGCTCACCGCTCCCCTCCGATCCGCGCCCACCGCCGTTCATCGAGCCTCCAGCGCGTATCCCACGCCGTGCACGGTGCGGATCAGGTCCGCGCCGAGCTTGCGGCGCAGTGCCTTGACGTGGCTGTCGACGGCGCGGGTACCCGAGGCATCGGCCCAGCCCCACACCTCGCTGAGTAGTCGCTCCCGGGCCAGCACGGTGCGCGGCCGGCGGGCCAGGTGCACCAGCAGCTCGAATTCCAGTGGGGTGAGCTGGGTTTCGGCGTCGCCGCGCCACACCCGCCGCTGATCGGTGTCGATGCGCAGATCACCGACCACGATGGCGGCGACCGGGGCGGCGGTGCGGTCCACGCGGCGCAGCAGGGCGTGCACGCGGGCGGTGAGCACGCGCATGGAGAACGGTTTCGTCAGATAGTCGTCCGCGCCGACCCCGAGGCCGACGAGCATGTCGGTTTCGTCGGTGCGGGCGGTCAGCATGAGCACCGGCACCGGGCGACGGGCCTGGATGCGGCGGCAGACCTCGAGCCCGTCGAAGCCGGGCAGCATCACGTCCAGCACCACCAGATCCGGGTCCCCGGCCGCGTCGGCCGCCACGGCCGCGGGCCCGTCGTGCGCGATGTCGACCGCGTATCCCTCGGCGCGTAGGCGGGCGGCGAGGGATTCCGCGATGGTCGGCTCGTCCTCGACGACGAGGATCCGGCGCGCACTGGTTTCCATGCAGGTGACATTAGGCAACCGCCGTGGAGATGGTTCGCGTCGAATGTGAAGATCTCGTGGAGACGCTGGTCGTACCACGCGGACCCGACTCGGTAGCGAGCCCGCAGGCCGTGGAGACCCCGCGCACATTGCTGCGCGACCCGGCGGTCGACCTCGACGAGCACGGAGCCGCACAACGAAAAACCGCCCGCGAGAGCTGTTGCTACGCAGGCAGTTCCGTTGCGAGAAAATGCCGACTAGCCCGAGATGCTGGGGAGCGGGCAGCCCGCGCTCCCGGTGGAGGTGGAGGGGCTGACCTGTTCGGTCAGCGGGGTCAGGGCGACCGCGCTGGAACCCATGGTCGCGGTGAGGACGTGCTGTCCGGCGGTCTTGGGCGTCCACGACACCTTCGCGGGTCCCGGGATCAGACTCTCACTGATCTTTCCGGTGCCGATGGTGGCCCCGTTGTCGAAAAAGGTGACAGGCTGCCCGTTCAGGGTGCTGCTCCCGCCACCCACCAGGTCGCCGCTGGTCAGCGTGTAGCTGCACCCGACCTGCGGATTCACACTGCCTTCGATCGCCACGTTGCCGAATCCGGTGTCGGCCGCGGCGCTGGGCATCAGGGCCAGCAAGACCGCACCGGCCCCCGCGACCACCGTGGCACCGAGCCCGGCGCTACGCATCCGAGGAGTTGTCATGAGATACCTTCCACTGCGAAATGCCCGTGCCTGCACGAACATTCGGGCGTGATCCGAAGATCACCTGGACCAAGTGAAATTATCATGCTTCAAATTGTGCGGAGCCTGGTTCGCGCAGGTGAACATGGTGTCTTGACGTAATGGCGAACAATGCTGTACATCAACCGCGCCCGACGTCGGACCCGATCCGAAGGTCTCCGCTCGGCCGCCACGCTCCATGTCGGCGCCATTGATCGAAGGAACCGGAGGGGTCGGCCGATGCCGACCGACTGGTTCTGCCGAGACTCGATGTCGAATCGACCGACCAACGATGGGCATGGTGACCGCCCCGACAGCCAGTGGCACGCCCGGGTGTTCAGGGTGACGGCGACACTCGAAGCATCGTCTGCGACACGGCGTCGTAGAATGGCCCGGTGCGCTCACCGACGGATCACACCGCGCGCCTGCGCGGCGCTGCCGTCGGCGCATCCTCCGGCGCGGTGGCGATTCTCGCGCACGGACTGGGCGGTGGCGCGACCCTGCTCGACGGTTCCGCGCTCGCCCTGCTGTTCGCGGCGTGCACGCTGATCGGGGTCGTGGTGGCGACCCTGCGCCCCCGCTACGGGATCGCCGGAACCATGGCCATGCTGGCGGCCGGGCAGTCCATCGGGCATGCGGCGCTGTCGATGTCGCCGGGCCACCACCATCACGGCTCCCCGCCGTCCATGCTGCTGGCCCACCTGGCCGCAATTCCGGTGGGCGCGCTCGCGATTCGCGCCGCCGAGGCCGGCATGCGCCGGGCCATCACCAGCGTGCGGCGGTTCATCCTCGCGCTGGGTTCGATCCTGCGGCCGCCCGCGACGCGCCTGCGCCCGTGCCCCGCCGACGATCGCGCTGAGGCGCGACGCCTGCTCGTCAGTCCCGGGATAGGGCGTCGTGGCCCGCCCCGGGCCGACGCACCGTTCTCACACCTCGCTCCGGCATAGCTCCGCGACGCCTACCCACGCAGTGGCCGAATCAGGCCTGCGCCGAACGGTGTCGCCGTGAACGGTCCGGGGTGACCTCCCTTCCCCCTGACACACGGAGTCCGTTTCCCATGTCCCAGATGCCCTCCTGCCACAGCTTCCGCCTGCGCACCGGCGGATTCGCGCGCCGCGTCGGCGCGGCCGCCGCCGTCGCGACCCTGGCGCTGCTGCCCGTCGCCTGCTCCTCCTCGCAGACCGCCTCGGACGCCACCGGCAAGGCCGCCGACCAGATCACCATGACCGATCAGTGGATCAAGGCCGCCGACAGCGGCATGTCCGCCGCCTTCGGCACCCTCGCGAACACCTCCGACAAGCCGATCAACCTGATCGCGGCCACCAGCCCGGCCTCGGCGACCGTGGAGATCCACGAGGTCGTTCCCGACGGGGCCGGAGAGAAGACCATGCGGCCCAAGGCCGGTGGCATCGTCATCCCCGCCCACGGCAGCGCGACCCTGAAGCCCGGCGGCGACCACCTCATGTTCATGGGGTTGAAGGCCCCGCTGCGCACCGGCGCGGACACCCCCATCACGCTCACCTTCTCCGACGGCTCCAGCACCACCGTCACCGCGCAGGTACGCGACTTCGCGGGCGGCAAGGAGAACTACCAGCCCTCCGGCGACAACGCCGCCCACGGTGGCTGACCGGCCGCAACCGCACCCCCGCCTGTCCCGGCGCCGACTGCTCGGCGGCGGCGCCGCCGTGGCGGGCGCCGCCGGGGCCGCCGGAATCGGCTGGGGCGCGGCCACACTCACCCACCGCGACCACGACCGCGATCCCGCGCTGGACACGGTCGCGTTCCACGGCCCTCATCAGGCGGGCATCGCGACGGATCCGCCGCTCCACGCGGCCTTCGTCGCCTTCGACCTGGTGACGGGCGCACAGCGCGAGGACATCATCGGCCTGCTCGAGATCTGGACCGACGACGCCTCCCGGCTCACCCAGGGCAAACCGGCACTCGCGGACACCGAACCGGAACTGGCCGCCCGGCCCGCCCGGCTCACCGTCACCGTCGGATTCGGGCCGCGGCTGTTCACGGTCTCCGGACTCGAGGACCAGCGCCCGCACTGGCTCAAACCGTTGCCGCCCTTCGGCATCGACAAACTCGACGCCGTCTGGTGTGGGGGTGATCTGCTCCTGCAGATCTGCGCCGACGAGGCCACCACGGTCTCGCACGCGGTGCGGGTGCTGTCCAAGCATGTGAAATCGCTGGTCACGGTGAAATGGGTGCAGCGCGGGTTCCGCAATGCCGCTCGCGGCCGGACCATGCGCAATCTCATGGGCTCGGTGGACGGCACGGTCAATATCGCGCCCAGGACAACCGATTTCGATCGCCTCGTGTGGGACGACGGATCGGTGCGGCCGTGGCTGGCCGGGGGCACCTCGATGGTGTTGCGGCGCATCGCCATGAACCTCGAGACCTGGGACGAACTCGACGCCGACGGGCGCGCCATCACCGTCGGCCGCACCGTCGAGCACGGGGCGCCCCTGTCGGGCACCCGGGAATTCGACGAACCCGACTTCGCGGCCGTGGACCAGTACGGCATCCCGAAGATCCCGCCGTCCTCCCACATCGCCCGCGCCCACCACGCCCACGCCGGGGAGCGGTTCCTGCGCCGCGGCTACAACTACGACGACGCGCCCGCCCCCGGGCACGTCTCCAACTCGGGCCTGCTGTTCGCGTCCTTCCAGCGCGACATCGACGCCCAGTACCTGCCGGTGCAGCAGCGACTGGCCGACTTCGACGCCCTCAACCAATGGACCACACCGGTCGGCTCGGCGGTCTTCGCCGTCCCGCCCGGCGTGCCCGGCCCGGGCGGCTACCTCGGACAGCAACTGTTCGAGAGCGTCGATGCCCAACGATGACCGGACCGGTCGGACCGCACCCGGGGCGGTCCGACCGGACACCGGCCGCGGACTCTAGGGTGGGCTGCCATGACCGTCTTGCGATCGATCGTGCTCTTCGGGCTGGCAGCCGTCGCCGAAATCGGTGGCGCGTGGCTGATCTGGCAGGGAGTGCGCGAGCACCGCGGCTGGCTGTGGCTGGGGGCGGGCGTGGTGGCACTCGGCTGCTACGGGTTCGTGGCCACCCTGCAGCCCGACGCCCACTTCGGGCGCATCCTCGCCGCCTACGGTGGCGTCTTCGTGGCGGGGTCGCTGCTGTGGGGCATGGCGCTGGACGGCTTCCGGCCCGACCGCTGGGATGTGATCGGCGCACTGGTGTGCCTGGCCGGGGTCGGGCTCATCATGTACGCGCCACGCTCGGCGTGAGACGCGCGGGAGCGTTGCTCCACGTGAAACCGGCTGCGCCCGAACTGCATTCACGCAGGCCACGCAGAACGGCGGGATGACCGCATCCTTGCAGTCGATGCAGAATTGCGGTGCGGGAACGGATTACGGGTTCGCGCCGGTCACCGCCACGATCAGCGTTCGAGCGTCGACCCGAGCAGCCCCTCGATGATGGCTCGGGCGGTGGGCAGGGCGGTGTCGTCACCCATCCGCGCGGCCGTATTCGCCGCCGCCACAACCGCATCCAGCTGGAACGCGACGGTGTGCGGGTCCAGCCCGGCCAGGTAGCCCTGCTCCTGCGCGCGGCCGATCTCCTTCTCCAGCACCGCGAACCAGTCGTCGCGGTCGGCCGCCAGGGCGTCGCGCACCGGGCCCGGGCGGCTGTCGAACTCGGGCACGCTCGCGCCACGGAAGCAGCCTCCGGGCAGCAGCGGCTCACCCACGTAGTCGAACCAGTGGCCGATCATCGCCCGCAGTCGCGGCATGCCACGGTCCGCACTCAGGGCGGGGCGGACGACGTGCTCGATGAACACCTCGCGCGCCGATTGCACCGCGGCCAGTTGCAGGTTCTCCTTGGTGCCGAACAGCGTCGCCACCCCCGACTTGCTGACCCCCAGATCCCCGGCGAGCCGGCCGAGGCTCAGCCCGGTCAATCCCTCGACCGAGGCCACGTCGGCGGCATGACGGGCGATGGTCGCGCGGGCGCGCGCCCCCTTGAGCCGCCGCTGATCGGAAATCTCCTGTTCGGAAGGCTGCACCGGTTCATCCACCCCTTCATCTTCGCACCGGCCGTTGCTTTTACGCACGATCGGTCGTACTTTTCATAAATACGAACGATCGTGCGTACAGTTTTGATCCCGCTCCGACACCCGTACCGCAGAGAGCCCGTCATGACCGACATCAGCCGGCGCCAGCCGGCACCACTCGACACCTCCCCGCCGAGCACCGCACCCCACCCCGGCCAATCTCCCTCGGCCACAACCCCGTCCCACCAGCCGGCCCGTCTCGCCCTGCTCGTCGCCTCCGGCGCGGCGTTCATGTCCTTCCTGGACCTGTCCGTGGTCAATATCGCCTTCCCCGCCATCACCCGCGACTACCCCGGCACCGCCGCCACCACCCTCACCTGGGTGGTGAGCGGCTACGCCGTCGCCTTCGCCGCCCTGCTCACCCCCGCCGGGCAACTGGCCGACGCCCTCGGCCGCGGGCGCGTATTCCTCACCGCCCTGGCCGGATTCGCGCTCACCTCGCTGCTGTGCGCGTTCGCGCCGGGGGCGGACTGGCTCATCGCCGGCCGCTTCCTGCAGGGCGCGACCGCGGCCTTCCTCATCCCGGCCGGACTCGGCCTGATCCTGAGCGTCACCCCGCCCGCCCGCATCGGCGTCGCCATGGCCGCCTGGACCGCGGCCGGTGGATTCGCCGCCACCGTCGGGCCGGCCGTGGGCGGGGCGCTGGTCGACTGGTTCGGCTGGCGTTCGGTCTTCGTCATCAACGTGCCGATCGCGGCACTGCTCATCGCCACCGGACGGCGGGCGGCCCGCGGCGATCAGCGACATGCGCACGGGCTGCCCGACCCGGTCGGCACCATCGCCACCGGACTCGGCATCGGCGCGGTCGTCGCCGCGGTCACCCAGGGACAGCAATGGGGTTGGGACGCTTGGCAAACCCTCGTCACCGGTCTCGGCGGGCTCGTACTCCTGAGCCTCGCGCTGTGGCGGTCGCGGACTCATCCGCGCCCCGCCATCGCCGTCGGGCTGTGGCGCAGCCACCACTACGCGCTGGTCAATGCCGTCGCCTTCGTCTTCGGCGCGACCATGTTCGCGTGGCTGCTGGCCGGACCGCTGTGGCTGGACACCATGTGGCACTACTCGGTGCTGCAGTCGGCGGCCGCCATGACCGTCGGCGCGATCGCCTCCATGGTCACCGCAGTCCTCGCCGGGCGCGCACCGGTGCCGTGGCAGCGGTGGCTGGGCGTGCTCGGCGCGGTCATGTTCGCCGCGTCCACCCTCTCCATGAGCACCGGCAGCTGGGACGCCACCCCGGCGCTGTGGACGGCGTGGGTGCCGGCCGGACTGCTCGGTGGCGGCGGCATCGGCCTGCTCATCACCGTGCTCGGCACCGCCGCCGCACGATCGCTGCCGCCGCACCGGTTCGCGGCCGGGGTCGGCATGAACCTCACCGCCCGCCAATCCGGCGGCGCGCTCGGGGTGGCCGTCCTCGCCGCGGTCTTCGCCGCCCACCCGGGCCGGCCGCTCACCGCCTTCCACACCCTGTTCGCCGTCTGCGCCGGAATCGCCATCGCCGCAGCCGTTCTCGCCGCCCTGCCGATCCGAGCCGAGGAGCCCCAGCCATGACCGCCCGCACCGAAGCCACCGATCCGTTCACCCTGTCCGATCCGGCAGCCGCCGCAATCCTGCGCGCGGTGCCGTTCCGGCGGTTCGCCGTCATCGGTGACTCCACCGCCGCCGGCACCGGCGACCCCTGGCCCGGCTACGACACGGTGCCCTGGGCCGACCGCATGGCGCGCTGGCTGCTGGCCGCCCACCCCCGCACCGACTACCTCAACACCGGCGTCCCGGGCGCGGTCATCGCCGACGTCACCGCCGGGCAGCTGCCCGCGCTCGAGGCGTTCCGCCCGGACCTGGTGCACGTCACCTGCGGCGGCAACGACCTGTTCCTGCGCAATGCCCGGCTACCCGGCGTGGAGGCCGCCCTCGACGAGCTGTGCACCCGGGTGGTCGCCACCGGCGCGCGGCTGTCACTGTTCACCCTGGCCGACTCCTTCACCGGGCGCATGGCTCCCCTGCGCTCGGTGTTCGCCGGATTCGCCGACGCCGTGCGCCGCGTCGCCGACCGCCACGACGCCATCCTCACCGAATTCTGGGACCACCCGGCGCGACTGCGCCCCGACTGGCTCTCCGCCGATCTCATCCACCTGACCATGGCCGGGCACGCGGTGGTCGCCGCCGAGATCGCCAAGAACCTGGCCCGCCGCACCGCCCGCGAACTCCCGCCCGAGCTGGTGCGGCACCCCTGAGCCGGGACCCGCGAACGCCCGATGCCGCACACGGTGCAGTCATGCACCCTGTGCGGCATCGCCTTTCACGCAGGGAAACGCTATGCGGTTGTCGCGCTCACGGTTTCGCGCCCGGTCACTTCCACAGCGCCGCGATGAAGACGTTCAGGATCGCCAGCCCGCCGGCCGCGTGGGTCATCCACGCCACCTCCTTGCCGCGCTTGGCGTCCGCGCGCCCCATTTCGGCGAAGGCCGCGACCAGCACCGCCACCACGAGTTTGGTGATCATCTTCGCCATGTTGGGGTCCTTGCCCAGCGAATGGATCGACTCGGCCATGCCGAGCAGGATCACCCCGGTGAGGATCTGCACACGCGCGCCCCACACCATCAGTTCCGACACCCGCGGCTGAGAGGCGACATACCCGCCGACCACCGCCGCCATACCGAGCAGATGAGCCGTGACCATGAGGTTGTAGACGACCGTCATGACTGCACACGGTAATCCATCCACCCGCGACAACGACAGCCGGTAGTACCCGCGGTTTTCCGCCGTCGTGCGGACCGGTCCCCAGGGTTTCACCCCCGTACAGGCCGGGTAGTCCTCACGCAATGGTCCCCGCGCGTCCGGTGGCGGACCGCAGCGTCGTGGGCAGCGTGGCCGGCTAGGAGAATTCAGGTGGCGGTTGTACTAGTGCTGCGAGCACGTGGATTGAGTGATCTCCTCACCGCCGTTCCCGCGTTGCGCGCCCTGCGCCGGGCCCGGCCCGGCGACCACATCGCACTGGCAGCGCCCCATCGCCTGAAACCGATCGTCGACCTCATCGCCTCCGTCGACGAAATGGTTCCGGTCTACGACACCGTCGGACTGCGCTGGGACGGCGAATCGCCGGCCCTGGCCGTCAACCTCGACGGCGCCGAGGGCATCGTCGAACTCTCCCGCACCAAACCCGATCGCATTCTCACCTACCGCAATCCGGCCTTCCCCGACCTGCCCGGCCCGGACTGGCAGCCCGACATGCACGACGTCGACCGCTGGTGCCATCTACTCGAATTCGACGGCATCGCCGCCGACCGCCGCAACCTCGGCCTGGTGCCGCCGGTGGCCACCACCAGCCACCGCGACGCCGTGGTCGTGCACATCGGAGCCGGCGCGGCCGCCCGGCGCTGGCCGGCCGACCGGTTCGCCGCCGTGGTCCGGCATCTGCTGGTACAGGATCGCGACGTCGTAGTGACCGGTGACGAATCCGAACGCGAGACCGCGCTCGGCGTCGCCACCCGCGCAGGACTCTCATCGGCGCGAGTCCTCGCGGGCCAGCAGAACCTCATCGAACTGGCCGCCACCGTCGCTGAAGCCGCTCTCGTGGTGTGCGGCGACACCGGCGTCGCCCACCTGGCCACCGCCTTCGGCACCCGCACCGTCCTGCTCTTCGGCCCCAACCCGCCCAGCCGCAGCGGCCCGCCCCCACACCTGCTCGGCCGCCACGCGGTGCTCTGGGCCGGGCAGACCGGCGATCCGGACGCCGACGACATCGACCCGGGGCTGCTGAAAATCGGTGTGCCCGAGGTCGCCAACGCCGTCGACAAGCAACTGCGCAAACGCCCCTGGCCCGGCACCGGATTGGACCGCCGCGCCCAGCAGACCTACCGGCGCGTGGGGTGAGTCCGGTTCCCTGAGCTCTCGGGGGCTTCGCCCGGCGAACCCGCCGAGATCGCGCCCGCGTTCATTCCCGCGGTTCGGACGGCCGCGCGTTCCCACGTAACCGCGGACGGCTATTGCGTTGCGTCGCACTGAGAGTCAGGGCCACCATCACCAGCGCGATGCCCGCGAGTTCGGGGACAGCGGGCCGCTGGGCCAGCGCGACCGCGCCGATGACGGCCGCGGTCGCCGGGAGCAGGGCCAGCAGCAAGGCGAAACGGGCGCGACCGACCGTACCCAGGACCAGCTGGTCGAGGGCATAGGGGACAGCACTGGACAGGACGCCGACACCGACGCCCAGCAGCCAGGTGCCCGGGTCCGCGAAAGCGGCTGGGGCGAGCACACATTGGCGGGTCACCAGGATCGGGGCCAGCAGGAGTGCGGCGGCGGCCATGCCGACGGCCAGGGCGTCCAGGCCCGAACCGGCATCGGCCACCCGCTTGCCGAGCAGGATGTAACCCGCCCACAGCGCCGCCGCCAGCAAGGCGAACACGACACCAGCCGGGCGGGCATCGGACGAGACACCCGCCAGCAGGACGACACCGGCGACCACCAGGGCGACAGCGAGAAGATCGCGGGCCCGGCGCGACCCGAGAGTCGCCACCGCGACCGGTCCCAGGAATTCGATGGCGACCGCCGTGCCGAGCGGGATCCGCGCGATCGCCTCGTAGAAGGCGATATTCATGCCCAGGGTCACCACGCCGAACCCGGCGGCCACCCCGATCGAGCGGCGGGTCCAGCACCGGCGCCAGGGCCGCCGCCACGCCAGCAGGGCGACACCCGCGGCCGCCGCGCGCAGCCAGGCCACCGTCGCGGGCTCGACCGTGCCGAACAGATGGACGCCGATCGCCGCGCCGAGATACTGCGAGACGCCGCCCGCAATGAAGATCAGCGGCACCGACCAGCCGGGTGGCACTGTCCGGCGCGGACTCTCGACTACGACGGACGTACCCATCCCGCCACCGTAACGCCCCGTCGGCAGGGGCCTCGGCGATCCAGCCGCGGGCGGCCCCACCGCGGCTGCCCGTTTCCTGACTCCGGTCCGCTCCCCGAACCTCGGGTCTGCCCCTGCGCCCGCGGCCTGTTCCCGTGGTCGCGACCCGCACCGCGGCCGTCACCGCCATCGTCGGCGCCACCCTGACCGCGCTCGCCGCCACCGACCCGCACACCGCACACGAGCTCACGGGTCACCCGGTGGCCGACGCTGCCCGGATCGATGGCGCATTCACCCCGCGCCGGGCGCAGATGCCGCGGGTGATCCGGACGCCGATGAGGGGTGCGCGGATCGGTTGCGCGACAACGGCGTTCGCGGCCCACGCAGAACAGCCCCGGCTCATACCGCCGCGGCTGTTCTCATACCCGGGTACTACGTGCCCGCCCCTCCGCCGGGGGACGTGGCGGGTGGACTCACGGACCTAGCGTCACCGTCATGACCACGCTCGATCGTCCGCCGCTCGCGCCGTTCACCGCCACCGTCCGTACGCGCCGGCTGCATCGCCCCCTGCTCGTCACCACCGCGGCCATGGCGGCCCTGGCCGTGTTCTCCCTGGGCGCCATGGTCGTCGACGACCGCATGCTGCTGGGCGAATCGGTGTGGCTCAAACCGCTCAAGTTCGCCATCGCCATGGTTCTCTACTGCGGCACCCTCGCATGGCTGGTGTCGTTCCCGCACCGCGGGCAGCGGCTGACCTGGTGGATGGGCGCCGTCTTCGCCGCCACCGCCATCGTGGACGTCGGTTTCGTGGTGGTGCAGGCCGCGCGCGGCACCTTCAGCCACTTCAACACCCAGCACGACGCGGTCAACACCATCGGCCAGTGGGTGTTCATGACCGGCGTGCCCGGACTGTTCCTGGCGAATCTGGTGATCGCGGTGACCCTTTCGTGGCAGCGCGTCACCGACCGGCCCACCTCGCTGGCCATCCGTGCGGGCCTGGGCATCGCGGTGTTCGGCATGGCGCTGGGCTACACCATGGGCTTCAGCGGCGAACAGCAGACCACCGACGCCTACGGGCACCCGGTGCGGCTGGGCGCGGGACACACGTTCGTCAGCGGGCAGCCCGCCGTCCGCGACGGTGTCGCGGGCATGCCGATCACACACTGGAGCACCGCCGGCGGCGACATGCGGATCGCGCATTTCGCGGGCCTGCACGGCATCCAACTGCTCATCGTGGCGGCCATCGTGCTGAGCCGCCTCGCCCCCGCCGTGACATGGCTGCACACCGAGCGCACCCGCACCCGGCTGATCGGGGTGCTGGCGCTCGGTTACACCGCTCTGGTGGCGCTGCTGATGTGGCAGGCACTGCGCGGGCAGCCGGTGACCCGGCCCGACGGTGAAACCCTCACCGCCCTCGGCCTTGTCGCCGCCGTCACCGCGCTCGGCATCGGCATCGTCTACGCACTGAGCGTGCGTGCCCTGCCCGCCGGCCGCCACGCCGCGGTCAGCGCAGCCGTTCTGCCTCGCGCGTCAACGCCACCAATGTCGCGGTGAGATCGGCGAGTTCGATCATCTCGGCGCCCTCCGCGACCGCCGTGGCCACGTCCTCGGCGGCGCAGCGGGCGGCGAACCAGCGATCGGACAGGTCCGAGACCTCCTGGGCACTGAGCACCACCGAATCCTCGGGAATGCCGGTGCCCTTCACGCTGTTTCGATGTTCGTACGCCCGCTGGCGACACGATTGCCGGCAGTACCGCCGGCGGCGTCCGATCTCCGATTCGGCGATCTCCCGCCCGCACCATTGGCAGCAGGACAGCACGCGTCGAGACATGGTCCGTCACATTAGCGGTTTGCGGCCGCGACCGGGCGGAAGGGCACGCCGCGCGGAGTGGGCGCGCCGGACGAGTAGGATGGCAGGGTTCTCCCACGGGAACCGACACGTGCGCGGCTGCGTTGACAGTAGGTAGCGCAGCTGCAGAAACACTGATGTAGAACATTGCCGACAGGCGAGAAGGGACCGCACTCATGGCAGATCGCGTACTCCGGGGGTCTCGGCTCGGAGCGGTGAGCTACGAGACCGACCGCGACCACGACCTGGCGCCGCGTCGGATGGCGCGGTACCGCACCGACAACGGCGAGGAATTCGACGTTCCCTTCGCCGACGACGCCGAAATTCCTCCGACCTGGCTGTGCCGCAACGGCCAGGAGGGCATCCTGCTCGAAGGCACCACGCAGGAGCCCAAGAAGGTCAAGCCGCCCCGCACCCACTGGGACATGCTGCTGGAGCGTCGCAGCAAGGAGGAGCTCGAGGAGCTCCTGCAGGAGCGCATGGACCTGCTCAAGACCCGCCGCCGCGGCTGAGCACAGCGACGAACGGGAAGGGCCCCGCACCACACCGGTGCGGGGCCCTTCCCGTGCCGAGGTCAGCCCGGTGAGCCGTAGTGGACGGCAAGGAGATTGGCGACGAGCTCCCGGCGGCTGCGCACCCCGGACTTCTCGAAGATGGACTTCAGGTGCTGCTGCACCGTGAACGGCGACACCACCAGGGTGGCGGCGATCTGCGGGGTGGAGTTGCCCGCCAGCACCAGCGCGGCGATCTCGTGCTCACGCATGCTGGGGCTCAGTGACTGGCCACCTTCCGGTACTGCAGCAGGGCGATCGGCACCGAGATCGCCAGGATGGCCAGCGAACAGTAGATGGAGTATTCGACGCAGTGGTCGGCGGGCCAGCCGGTGGCCGGTTTGAACGACGGCGGGGAGCCGTTGTCGAACAGCTTGCGCCCGGCCGCCGACACCGCGGTGATCGGATTCCAGGCGGCGACCGTGCGCAGCGGGCCGGGCAGCGTCTCCCCGGAGATGAATGCCGAGGAGATGAAGGTCAGCGGGAAGAGCCAGATGAGACCGGCACTCTGGGCCACCTCGACGCTGGGCGACACGAGCCCGGTGATCGCCCCGACCCACGACATGGCGAACGCGAACAGCAGGATCACCCCGAACGCCAGCACCGCGTCCATGATCGACCCGTTGATCCGCCAGCCGACCAGATACCCGCAGACCACCATGACCGCCAGCGCCAGGACATTGACCACCAGGTCCGACAGGGTGCGGCCCATCAGCACCGCCAGCCGCGACATGGGCAGCGTCCGCATCCGGTCGATGATGCCCTGGTGCAGGTCGTTGGCCAGGCCGACGGTGGTGAACGCGGCATTGAAAGCGACTGTCTGCGTGAAGATTCCGGCCAGCAGGAACTCCCGGTACTGGCTGCCGCCCAGGGACGCGCCGAAGATGTAGGCGAACAGGAACACGAACATCAGCGGCTGGATGGTGGCCGTCACCAGCAGGGTCGGCACCCGCAGGATGGTCAACAGGTTGCGGTAGGCCACGATCGCCGAGTCGCGCACCACCCGGGGTAGCAGCATGATCGGCCCCTCGACGCGCTGGCGGCCGGGCTCCTGCCCGGGTGGCGCGGGGGCTTCCGCTTCGGCGGGGAGGGTCGTCACGACAGGATCTCCTCTTGGACAGACTCGGGGGCGGGGACGGCCGGCTTGCGTTCACCGGATTTGCCGGTGAGGGAAAGGAATACGTCGTCGAGGGTGGGCCGGTCCACGACGGCGTCGACCACGTGCACCCCGGCGTCGTCGAGGCGGCGCAGCGCCTCCACCATGGTGCGGGTGCCGTCGCCGACCACCACGGTGACCGCGACGGCGCCCTCGTCGAATTCGGCTTCGCCGATGCCCACCTCACCCAGCACCTGCTGCGCGGGGGCAGGATCCTGCCCGGGCGCGAGGGTGACGGTGAGCTTGTCGCCGCCGATGGACGTCTTCAGTTCGTCGGCCGAACCGCGGGCGATGACCCGCCCGTGATCGATGACGGTGATGCGGTCGGCGAGGAGGTCGGCCTCCTCCAGGTACTGGGTGGTGAGCAGCACGGTGGTGCCGTCGTCGACGAGTTCGCCGATGACACGCCACATGTCGAGGCGCCCGCGCGGATCCAGACCGGTGGTCGGCTCGTCCAGCACGACCACCGGGGGCCGACACACCAGCGCCCCCGCCAGGTCCAGCCGGCGGGCCATACCGCCGGAGTAGGTGCCCGCCCGCCGCCCGGCCGCGTGGTCGAGGCCGAGGGCGGTGAGCAGTTCGGTAGCGCGTTCGGCGGCCCGCTTGTGGTTCATGCCGTACAACCGGGCCACCATGCGCAGGTTCTCGAATCCGGACAGATTGGCGTCGATGGCCGCGTACTGGCCCGACAGGCCGATCCGGGTGCGAACGCGAGCCGGATGCTTCAGCACGTCCACTCCTGTGACGTGCACCGAGCCCGCGCTCGGGCGCAGCAGGGTGGTGACGATGCGGACCGTGGTGGTCTTGCCCGCGCCGTTGGGCCCGAGCAGTCCCATCACCGTGCCGGACGGGATCTCGAGATCGATACCGTCGAGCACCCGCACCTTGCCGTAATACTTCACCAACCCTTGGACTTCCACGGCCAGACTCATCGCATACCCTCCCGCCGGGCTCGAATGGCTGCCAGCTGATCCCGCAACGCCGGCCCGATGACGGCGAGGGATTCGGGCGTTGTCATGCCGGCGTGCGTGCAGCGCACCAGCTGGTCGTGCACCGCACCGGTGACGTAGGGCTGCCAGGACAGGGCACAGCGGTCCGGGTCGGCCCGGTTGATCTCGTCGTCGGCGGCGGTGAAGAACAGCAGATCACCGTCGAAGACGCGGGGCCGGAACCCGTGCGCCTGCACCGCGCCGTTCTCGTATCCGGTGTAGAGCCGTTCCAGGTGCTCGACGGTGAGCGCCGCGAACGGCCCGGATCGCCCGCGGAGCAGTTCGGCCGCCTCGGTGAGCGTCATGCGCGAATCGATGTCGGCGTCACCGCCGAGCAGGTCGGAACCGAATTCGGCGACCACGGCGGCCACCGACGGCACCGCCTCCTCGAGCCACCGATCCGACAGCTGGTAGCTGTCCATCAGGGCCAGCAGCGCGACCTCGTCACCGGCCTCCTGCAGCTGCACGGCCATCTCGTGGGCGATGAGCCCGCCCAGCGACCAGCCCAGCACCTGGTAGGGGCCCGTGGGCTGCACCGACTTCATCTGCGCCACATAGTGTTTCGCAGCTTCGGCGATGGTGCGGTGACTGTCCTCCCCGGCCACGTGCGGGGCCTGCAGGCCGTACACGGGCTGCTCCTGCGGCAGATGCGACAGCAGCCCGGCGAAGCACCAGGACAGGCCGATGGCCGGATGAACGCAGAACAGCGGCGGCACACCGGAATCGGCGACCGCCCGCAGCGGCAGCACCGCGCCCAGGGCCGCGGTCAGCGCGGCGCCCGCGTCGCCCTCGGCGGCGGCGAGCCGCCCGGCGATGGCGGCCGGGGTGGACTCGCCGAACATGGCCTGCACCGGTAGGTCGATGCCGCCGGCCCGCAGCTGGGCCACCACCTTGGTGGCCAGCAGCGAGTTGCCGCCGAGTTCGAAGAACCCGTCGTCGGCGCCGACCTGTTCGACACCCAGCACGTCGGCGAAGGCGGCGCACAGCGCCTCCTCCACCGGGGTGGCAGGGGCCCGGTAGCCCTCGCGGGCCGCGAACACCGGGTCCGGCAATGCCTTCCGGTCGAGCTTGCCGACCGGGGACAGCGGCACCCGGTCCAGCAGCATGATCGACTGCGGGACCATGTAGTTGGGCACCAGTGCGGCCACGTGCGCGGTCAGCTCGGCGGTGGTGGGCGCGGTTCCGGTGCGCGGCTTCACATACGACACCAGCGCGGTGGAGCCGGCCGGGGTGCGGTGCCCGATGGTGGTGGCGAACTCCACCTCCGCGTGCTTGGCGAGCGCCGCGTCGATCTCGCCGAGTTCGATGCGGAAGCCGCGGATCTTGACCTGGTGGTCGGTGCGGCCGAAGTACTCCAGATCCCTTGCGCCGCCCTCGCTTTCGAGCCAGCGGACCAGATCGCCGGTGCGATACATGCGCTCACCGGGCTTACCGAACGGGTTGGCCACGAAGCGCTGCGCGGTCAGGCCCGGGCGGCGCAGGTAGCCGCGCGCCAGCGCCGCGCCGGCCAGGTGCAGTTCACCGGTGACCCCGGCCGGGGTCGGGTGCAGGCGCGCGTCGAGCACGGTCGCGCCGACCCCGCGGATGGGTCCGCCGATGGTGATCGGCCCGCCGGGTGTCATGGGGTGCGAGATCACAGTGACGATGGTGGTCTCCGTCGGCCCGTACACGTTGTAGAACTTGCGGCCCGGGGCCCACCGACTGACCAGGTCCGGTGGCAGCGCCTCACCGCCGACCAGCACATGCCGCAGCGCGGTCACGCCGGCCGGATCGACGGTGCCCAGCGCCGAGGTGGTGATGAAGGCATGGGTGATGCCCTCCTCCATGAACACCTGCCCCAGTTCCTGCCCGCCGACCACGCCCGGCGGGCTGATCACCAGCGTGGCGGCTCCGCCGAGAGCGAACAGCAGATCCAGCATGGCGGCGTCGAAACTCGGTGTGGCGAAGTGCAGGACCCGGCAGCCGGGGCCGACGTCGAAGCGCTCCGCGGTCTCGGCGGCGAAGTTGGAAAGGCCGCCGTGGGTGACGACCACGCCCTTGGGGATGCCGGTGGAGCCGGAGGTGTAGATGACGTAGGCCGGGTTGTGCATGCGCAGCGGCACGGTGCGTTCGGCGTCACGGATCGGCGCGTCGGAGGTGGCGAGCACCCGCCGCCGGAACGACGGCGCGTCCAGCATCGTCCAGTTGGCCCCGTCGGGCATGCGCTCCCGGTAGCCGGACAGCGTGATGCCCACGGCCGCACCCGAATCCAGCAGCATGTGGCTGATGCGCTGCTCCGGATAGTTGGGGTCGACGGGCACGAACGCGGCGCCGGCCTTGGCGATGGCCAGCATCACCGCCACCGATTCGGCCGAACGCGGAATCCCCATGGCGACCAGGGTTTCCGGGCCCACGCCGTAGCCGATGAGTACGCGGGCCAGCCGGTTGGTCCAGCGGTCCAGGGCGTCGTAGGAGATCTGGGTGCCGGCGGAGCGGACCGCGATGGCGGACCGGTTGAGGTTGGCTGCGGCCTCGAACACCTCCGGGAAGGTGATGGACTGGCCGGGCTCGGTGCCGCGCACCGGTGCCAGCGCCGACCACTCGGCCGAGTCCAGCAGGTCCAGATCGCCCACGGCGGTGGCCGGATGCGCGGCGGCCGCGGCCAGCAGCCGCACGAAGCGCTGTGCCAGCCGCTGCGCCGTCGCCGCCTCGAACAGGTCGGACGCGTAGTTCACCGACACCGTGATGCCGTCGGGTTCGCGGCGCGGCGTCCAGGATTCGGTGAGGGTGAACTGCAGGTCGAACTTGGCGATGCCCGGGTCGGCGTCGTCGGCCTCGATGCGCATGGCGGGCAGCTCCAGCACCTGCGCGGGCTGGTTCTGCACCGACAGCATGACCTGGAACATCGGGTGATGTGCCTGGGAGCGCACCGGATTCAGCACCTCGACCAGGCGCTCGAACGGCACGTCGGCGTTGGCGAAGGCCTCCAGGTCGGTGTTGCGGACCGCGCGCAGCAGGTCGCCGAATGCGGCGCCGCCGTCGATTCGGGTGCGCAGCACCAGGGTGCCGACGAACATGCCGACCAGGCGGTCCAGCGCCGGATGTCCGCGTCCCGCAATGGGTGTACCGACCGTGATGTCGTCGCCGTGCGTCAGGCGATGCAGCAGTGCTATGAGTGCCGCGTGCAGCACCATGAACATGGTGACGCCGTGTTCGGCTGCCAGCACCTGCAATTCGCGGTGGGTGAAAGCGTCGAGCTTGCACTCCACCGTGCCGCCCTGGTAGGTCGGCACCGGCGGCCGTGGCCGGTCGGCGGGAACGGAGAGCAGTTCCGGCATGCCGTCGAGGGCGCGTCGCCAGTAGTCGAGCTGGCGGCTGATCACCGACTCCGGATCATCCTCGCGGCCCAGCACATCCTGCTGCCACAGCGTGTAATCGGCGTACTGGATGGGCAGTTCGGGCCATTCCGGGGTCTGCTTGCCGGTGTGCGCCCGGTAGGCGGCGGCCACATCGGCGGCCAGCGGCTGCAGCGACCAGCCGTCCATGGCGATGTGGTGCACGACCAGCACCAGCACGTGCTCGGAATTGCTGCCGGTCAGGCGCAGCAGGGCCGCACGCACCGGCACGCTGGTGGCCAAATCGAAACCGCCGGCGGTGAGGCGGCGGATCTCGCCGGGCACCTCGTCCGCGGCGACCGTCCGCACCGGCAGGCCGACCGCCCCCTCGCCCGGATCCAGGATCCGCTGGCAGGGTTCACCGTCGATCTCCGGGAAGACGGTGCGCAGGATCTCGTGACGGTCCTGGACGGCGTGCAGGGCTGCGCGCAGGGCCGGGATGTCCAGCTCGCCGTGCAGGCGCAGGGCGACCGGAACGTTGTAGGCGCCCAGTGCTTCTCCGTGCTCGCCGGCGTTGAACTTCTCCAGGAACCACAGCCGCCGCTGGGCCGCGGAGAGCGGGATCCGCGCGGGCCGGGTGCGCCGGCGCGGTTCCGGCCGAAGATCCGCCGAGGAGGATCCGGCATCCAGGGCGGCGGCCAGTCCGGCCACGGTGGGCGAGGCGAAAACCGACCGCACCTCCAGTCGCACCCCGGTGGCGGTGGCCAGCCGGGCCACCAATTGGGTGGCCAGCAGCGAGTTTCCGCCGATCTCGAAGAAGCTGTCGTCCGCGCCCAGGGCCTCGGTGCCGACCAGCTCCCCCATCACCTCGGCGACCAGGCGCTCGGTGTCGGACTCCGGTTCCCGCGAGACCCCGGCAACGACGGCCGTGGGTTCCGGCAGCGCGTCGCGATCGAGCTTGCCGACCGGGGTGAGCGGAATGTGGTCGAGCAGGGCGAGGGCGCTGGGCACCATGTGCGCCGGCAGGTGCGCCGCGCAGTGGGCACGCAGCTCCTCGGGGTCGGGCGCGGCGGCGAGGTCCATGGGCAGCACGAACGACACGATGCGGCGCTCGCCGGCGATCTCGCGAACCTCGGTGTGGGAGAAGCTGATTGCGCGGTGGGCGGTGAGCACGCCGTCGATCTCGCCCAGCTCGATGCGGAAACCACGCAGCTTCACCTGATGGTCGCTGCGGCCCAGGTAGACGATGTCACCGTCGGAGGTCCAGCGCACCACGTCGCCGGTGCGGTAGAGGCACGAACCCTCCGGGCCGTACGGGTCCGCGACGAACCGGGAGGCGGTGAGATCGAACCGCTCGAAATAGCCGCGCGCACAACCCTGTCCGCCGATGTACAGCTCGCCGGGCACGCCGACCGGGACCGGGCGCAGGCGCTCGTCCAGGACCACGGCGCGGGCGCCGCGGACCAGGTTGCCTACGGTGATGGGCTCGCCGACCCTGAGCGGTCCGGCAATGGTGACCACGATGGTGGTCTCCGTCGGGCCGTACACATTGAACATCATGCGGCCGGGGGCCCAGCGCGCCACCAGTTCCGGTCCCAGGGCCTCGCCGCCGGCCATGATCGCGCGCAGGTGCGGCAGCGGCCAGCGGTCCCGGTCGATGGTCGCCAGCGCGGCCGGGGTGATGAAGGTGTGGCTGACCTGTTCGCGGTCCATGAACGCGGCCAGTTCGTCGCCGCCGTACACATCGGGCGGGACGATGATCATGGTCGCGCCCGCACAGATCGCGAACAGCAGGTCGTAGACGGAGGCGTCGAAGCTGGGAGACGCGAAGTGCATCGTCCGCGAGTCCCGGTCGACCCGCGCGCGCTCGCGGACCTCGTCCGCGAAATTGGACAGGCCGCCGTGAGTGACGGCCACGCCCTTGGGTTTTCCGGTCGAGCCGGAGGTGTAGATGATGTACGCCAGATCCGTGGTCCACAGGGTGGTGGTGCGCTCGGCGTCGGTAATCGGGCCGTCGTCGAGAACCTCGAGTTCTTCGAGCAGTACGGCGTCGTCGAGCAGCAGCCACTGCACACCGTCGCCGCCGCCGGCGGCGTGGAGCCGGTCGGCGTGCTCGGTCATGCTGATACCCACCCGGCAGCTGGAGTCGGTGAGCATGTGCTGCACCCGGTCCGCCGGATAGTTGGGGTCCACCGGCACGAACGCCGCACCGCACTTGGTGACGGCCAACGCCGTCAGTACCGACTCCGCCGACCGGGTCAGGCCCAGCGCCACCCGGTCCCCCGGGCCCAGGCCGCGGTGGATCAGGGCCCGCGCCAAGCGGTTCGAGTACACGTCGGATTCCAGGTAGGTGAGCTCGATGTCGTCGGAATGCAGGAACACCCGGTCTGCATTGAGGTGCGCGGTGGCCGCGAAGTAGGCAGCCAGGCTGCACTGCGGTTCCGGCGCGGGACCCCAGGCCGGGGTGAACATGTTGTGCTCGAGTTCGGTGCGCGCGTCGATGTCACGGACGCGCACGTGCGGGTCGGCGGTGACGGCGCCGAACACCTTGACCAGGCGCTCGGCCAGGGTGCCGACCGTCGCCTGGTCGAAAAGCTCGGCGGCGTAGACGAATTCGAAGACCCGCTGGTCCTCGCCCGCGCCGGGCAGCACCCGCAGCTCCAGATCGAACTTGGCCAGCGCGATATCGAGTTCCTCGGCCTGCAGCGACAATCCCGGCAGCCGCAGCGCGGGCACCGGGGCGTCCTGCACGGTCAGCGCGACCTGCAGCAGCGGGCTCGCGCCGTAGCGGCGCTGCCGGGCATCCGCGGCCTGCAGTTCCTCCACGACCCGCTCGTAGGGCACCTCGGCATGCGCCATGGCGGCGAGTTCGGTGTCGCGGTCGGCCTGCAGCAGTTCGGCGAAGCTGCGGTCGGGGTCCACATCCGAGCGCAGGATCAGCGTATTGACGAACATGCCGACCAGATCGTCGAGGCGGGTATCGGTGCGCCCGGCCACCGCGGTACCGACGACCACGTCGCGGCCGCCGGTGACCACGCGCAGCAGCACGGCCACCGTGGAGCGCAGCACCATGAACAGGCTGACGCCGTGTGCCCGCGCGACCTCGGCGAGCCTGCGCTGCACGGCTTCCGGCACCTCGAACCGCACCGATCCGGCCCGCTGGGTGGGTTCGGCCGGGCGGGGCCGGTCGTAGGGCAGCGGCAGCTCCCCGGGCAGGTCGGCCAGCGCGATGCGCCAGTAGGCCAGTTGGGTGGCGGCGGCGCTCTCGGCGTCGTCCTCCGTGCCGAGAATGTCGCGCTGCCACAGGCTGAAGTCGGCGTACTGCACCGGCAACGGCGTCCAGGTGGGCGCGGCACCGCCGTGGCGGGCGGTGTAGGCGATGGCCAGGTCCCGGGTGAGCGGGCCCAGCGACCAGCCGTCCGCGGCGATGTGGTGCAGTGCGATGCCGAGCAGGTGCCGGCGGGTTCCGGTGCGCAGCAAGGTGATCCGCAGCGGGATCTCGCGGGTCAGGTCGAAGCCGCGGCGCGCCAGCGAGCGCAGGGTGTGACGCGCGCCGACCTCGTCGGTCTCGACCACGTCCAGCACCGGCAGGCACCGTGCCAGGTCCAGCACCACCTGGTAGGCGCCCTGATCGTCCTCCGGGAAGACGGTGCGCAGCACCTCGTGGCGCTCCACCACATCGGCCAGGGCCGCCCGCAACGCGTCGATATCCGGATCGCCATCGATCCGCAGCACGAATGCGATGTTGTAAGCGCTGGATTCGGGGGAATATCTGTTGAGGAACCACAGCCGCTGCTGCGGCAGCGACAGTGGCACGCGCTCCGGGCGCGGCGTACGCACAGCCAGCGCTACACGCTGGGCCCGGGGCGCTTCCGCCAGACGTGCGGCCACCCCGGACACCGTCGGCAGCTCGAAGACGTCGCGCACCGGCAGCTCCACCCCGAACTCGCTGTGCAGGGCCGCGGTCAGGCGGGTGGCCAGCAGCGAGTTGCCGCCGATCTCGAAGAAGTTGTCCTCCGCGCCGGGTGTGATGCCGCCCAGCACACTGCCGAAGACCAGTGCGACCTGTTGCTCCAGTTCGGTTTCCGGTGCGCGGGTGGGCGCGGCGGCCACGAACTCCGGTGCGGGCAGCGCCTTGCGGTCCAGTTTGCCGGTCGGGGAGACCGGTAGGGCATCGAGCACGGTGACCGCGGCGGGCACCATGTAGCCGGGCAGCCGTCCGCGCGCGGTCTCGAGCACCGCGGCCGGGTCCAGCTCGGTGTCGGCGGTGAGATAGGCCACCAGACGCGGGATTCCGCGCTCGTCGTGGTGAACGATGGTGAGCGCGAAGGTGACTCCCGGATGCGTGGCCAGCACGTGGTCGATCTCGCGCAGTTCGATGCGGAAGCCGCGGATCTTGATCTGATCGTCGGCCCGGCCCAGGAAGCGCAGCTGTCCCTCCCGGTCGGCGATCACGAGATCGCCGGTGCGGTACATGCGTTCACCGCGCCGCCCGTGCGGATTGGCCGGGAAGTGTTGCGCGGTCAGGCCGTACCGGCCCAGGTAGCCGCGCGCCAGGCCGGGACCCGACAGGTACAGCTCGCCCGCCACACCCGGCGGTACCGGTTGCAGACGGCCGTCGAGTACGAACAGCCGCATGCCGCGCACGGGGCCGCCGATCGGCACCGGCTGGCCCGCGAGCATGGGCCCGGTGGCGGTGGCGGCGACCGTAGCCTCGGAGGGCCCGTACATGTTGTGCATGCGCCGCGCCGGGAGTCCGGGCCGGGAGTCCGGTGCGGTCCAGACCTCGACGAGGTCCTCGGGGCAGGCCTCCCCGCCGACGATGACGGCCTCCAGCTCCGGCAGGTCGCCGGCGGGCACGGTGGCTAGGGCGGCCGGCGTGACGAAGGCGTGCGTCACATGCTCCTCGCGCAGGATAAGCGCCAGCTCGGCGCCGCCGAAGACGCCCGCGGGCACCACCACGATGGTGGCCCCGGCCGCGAAACCGAGCAGCAGCTCCAGCACCGAGGCATCGAAGCTGGGCGACGAGAAGTGCAGGGTGCGAGCCGAATCGGTGACCTTGAACAGGTGCATCTGCTCGTGCGCCAGCGAGGCGATGCCCCCATTGGTGACCACCACGGCCTTGGGCTTGCCGGTTGAACCCGAGGTATAGATCAGGTAGGCCGGGCCGCCGATGCGCAGCGGGTGGTGCCGGTCCGCGTCGGTGACCGGGGTGTCGGGGAACTGCGCACACTCCTGCGCGAGCTGCTCGGAGCCGAGCAGGAGCCAGTCGACGTAGCTCTTGCGGTGGCGGCCCCGATTGCCGGGCCAGATGGTCGGCATGTTCTCGTGCCGTTCGGCATTGGTGAGACCCAGCATGGCACCGGAATCGGCCAGCATGTGGGCGATGCGATCGGCCGGATAGTCGGGGTCGACGGGCACGTACGCGGCACCGGTCTTGGCCACCGCCCACACCGCGAGGATGCTCTCCAGGCTGCGCGGCAGCGCGATCGCCACCACCACCTCCGGGCCCGCGCCGTGCTCGATCAGCACCCGCGCCAGGCGGTTCGAGCGTTCGTCCAGCTCCCGGTAGGTCGTATCGACGCCGAGGTAGCGGACCGCGACCGCGTCGGGCACGCGCTCGGCGGTGTCGCTGAGCAGCCGGGCCAGGGTGATGCTGGGCTCGGCGGGGGCACCCGTGATCGGCACCAGCTTCGCGATCTCCCGGCCGTCCAGCAGCGGCAGGTCGCCGACCGGCGTGGTGGGTTCGGCGACCGCGGCGGCCAGTATCGCGCCGAAGCGCCGCGCGATGGTCTCCACCGTCGTCCGGTCGAAAACGTCGGCGGCATAACCGAATTCGGCGGTGAATCCGGCGTCCTCGGCGGGGATCCCGGCGGGTTCGTGGACGGTCAGCTGCAGATCGAACTTGGCGACGTCGGTAGCCAGGGGCACCACCTCGGTCTCCACACCGGGCAGATCGACGTCCGGCTCGGGGTTGCTGTCGTAGGACAGCATCACCTGGAAGAGGGGGTGGCGGGCGGCCGAGCGCTCGGGATTGACCACCTCGACGAGCCGCTCGAACGGCACGTCGGCATTGGCCAAGGCATTGAGGTCGGTTTCGCGGACCTCGGCGAGCATGCGGTCGAAGCCGGCAGCCGGGTCCACCCGGGTGCGCAGCACGAGGGTGTTGACGAACATGCCGACCAGATCGTCGAGCGCCGGATCGCTGCGCCCGGCGATCGGGGTGCCGATCACGATGTCGGTGGTGTTGCACAGGCGCGCGAGCACCGTGGCCAGCGCGGCGTGCAGGACCATGAAGGTGCTGACCCCGCGTGCGGCGGCCACGCCGGCCAGTGCCCGGCGGGTCTGCGCGGAGATGCCGAACTCGACGGTGCCGCCGGCGGTGCTGCGGTGCCGCGGGCGGGGGCGGTCCAGTGGCAGGTCCAGCTGGTCGGGTAGGTCGGCGAGCGCGGCGCGCCAGAAGGCGAGCTGCCGGGCCAGGGCACTGGCCGGGGTGGCCTCGTCGCCGAGCAGTTCCCGTTGCCACAGTGCGAAATCCGCGTACTGCACCGGTAGCGGCGTCCACTGCGGCGCCACGCCCTGGGCGCGGGCAGCGACCGCGGTGATGATGTCGCGGCTCAACGGGGCGATGGACCAGCCGTCGCAGCTGATGTGGTGCAGCACCACCAGGAATAGGTGGGTGCCGGGCCCGGTGGCGTACAGCGCCACCCGGACCGGGGCCTGGCTGCGCAGATCGAAGCCGTACCCGGCGAATTCGCTCGCCAGCGCGACGGCGTCCGCGCCCGTAGCGTCGATGGGATCGAGGGTGAGCGGGATCTCCGAGGCCGGGTGCACCCGCTGGCAGGGCCCGTCGGGGGTGTCGGGGAAGATGGTGCGCAGGCTCTCGTGTCGTTCCAGCACATCCACCAGGCCGGCCCGCAGCGCCGGAATATCAAGGGGCCCGGTCAGTTTCACCGCGAAGGCCATATTGTAGGCCGCCGCGTGCTCGGCGAACCGGTTCAGGATCCACAACCGCTGCTGGGCCAGCGACAGCGGAATCTGTTGCGGCCGTTGCCCGGCCACCAGTTTCGGGGAGGTGTTCTCCGGCTCTTCGGTCGAGAGCCGTGTGGCCAGCGCGGTGACGGTGGACGTTTCGAACAGATCGCGGATGGTGAGGGACGCGCCGAGGGCCGCGTTCACGCGCGCGACCGCCCGGGCACCGGTCAGCGAGTTGCCGCCCAGGTCGAAGAAGCTGTCCTCGACGTCGAATTCGTCGGTGCCGAGCACCTCGGCGAAGATCCCGCTGAGCTGGCGTTCCATGGCGGTGCGGGGGGCGGCGACGGGCCGGGCCGGGCGGCGGGCGCCCGCCTCGGGTGCGGGCAGGGCCTTGCGGTCCACCTTGCCATTGGCGCTGAGCGGTAGTTTGTCGAGCACCATGAGGAACGACGGCACCATGTAGCTGGGCAGGGTCCGGCGCAACGCGGCGGTGAGGTCGGAGGCGTCGAGGGCGCCGACGCCGGGCGCGGCCACGACGTAGCCGAGGAGTTCGTCCCCGCTGCGGCCGCGGCGGGCCACGCACACGGCGCGCGCGACGCGGGCGTCGGCCAGCAGGACGGCCTCGACCTCGCCGAGTTCGATCCGCAGGCCGCGCACCTTGACCTGGAAGTCGCTGCGGCCCAGGTATTCCAGGACGCCCGCGGTGCCCGTGCCGCGCCAGCGCACCAGGTCGCCGGTGCGGTACATGCGGGCGCCGGGGGTGAACGGGTTGGCCACGAAACGGTCGGCGGTGAGGGCGCCACGGCCCACATACGCCCGGGCCAGCTGCACACCGGCCAGGTACAGCTCACCCACGACGCCCGGGGCGACCGGCTGGAGTCGGGCGTCCAGCACATAGGTGTGGGTGTTCCAGATGGGCGAGCCGATCGGGACGTCGGTGCTGCCCGGAGTGCAGTGCCAGGCGGTGACATCGACGGCGGCCTCGGTCGGGCCGTACAGGTTGTACAGCTCCGGCGCGCCGGCGCCGGTGCCGAGGGCGGCGTGGAAATCGGCGACGGTGGCTGCGGGCAGCGCCTCACCGGAGCAGAAGACCCGCGACAGTCCGGTGCAGCCCCGCACATCGGTGTCGGTGAGGAACACCGACAGCATGGACGGCACGAAATGCGCGGTGGTGACGCCCTTCTCGGCGATGATGCGGGCCAGATACGCGGGATCGCGGTGCCCGTCGGGGACGGCGATGACCAAGCGGGCCCCGATCTGCAAGGGCCAGAAGAACTCCCACACCGAGACGTCGAAGGTGGCGGGGGTCTTCTGCAATACCACGTCGGAGGAGTCGAGCGGGTAAGCGTCCTGCATCCAGCGCAGCCGGTTCACGATGGCGGCGTGGGTGACGCCCACGCCCTTGGGCTCGCCGGTGGAACCGGAGGTGAAGATGACGTACGCGAGGTGGTCGGGACGCAGCGGCGCGGTCCGATCGGCGTCGGTGACCGGGCGGCCCGGATGCCGCGACACATCCGCGGTGTCGATGTCGAATCGCGGTGCGGTGCCGGGCATGTCGAGCTTGTCGCGCGAAGCGGTGAGTACGCACAGCGGCCGGGCCTGGTCGAGGATGGCCCCGATGCGGTCGGCCGGGTGGTCCGGGTCGATGGGCAGGTAGGCGGCACCCGCCTTGACGATGGCGTACATGCCGACCAGCAGGTCGAGGCTGCGGCGGACGGCCAGGCCGACCAGGGTGTCGGGTCCCGCGCCGCGGGCAATGAGTTCGCGGGCCAGCCGGTTGGCGCGCTCGTCGAAGGCGGCGTAGGTGAGGGTCACGCCCTCGTAGTCGAGCGCGATCCGGTCGGCGGAGGCGGCGGCCCGGTCGGCGAACAGCCCGGCCAAGGTGCCCTCCTGGCGGGCCACCTGGGTCGAATTCCATTCGTGCAGTACGCGTTCGCGTTCCGGATCGGTGAGCACCGGCATGTCGGCGACCGGCGTCTCCGGGTCGGCGGACACGAAGCGGACCAGGTAATCCAGCAGCCGGCTGTGGTGCGCGGTGAGTTCGGCATCGCTGTAGAGGCGCGGGTTGCCCTCGAAGTCGATGTGGATGTGACCGCCGAGACCGTTGTACAGGTTGATCGACAGGTCCTCGACCGGGCCGGTGGACAGCACGTTGATGGAACCCATCAGGCTGCCGAACTTCAGCTCGCTGTGGAAGAGCATGAGGTTGACCATGGGGCCGAAGAAGCCGCGGGCGTCGCGCGAATAGCCGCAGTCCCGGCGGATATCGTCGCTGCGATAGCGCTGGTGGCGCAGGGCGCCGGTGATCTGCAGCTCGACCGCGCGCACGGTGTCGGCGACGGTGTGGGCGTCGGTGAACTGCACGCGGATGGGCACCACGTTCGAGACCACACCGCTGGAACGGCGCAGCGCCACGGTGGTGCGCGCGGACACGGGCAGGCTCAGCACCACGTCCTGGGTGCCGGTGACGGCCCGCACGTAACCGGCCAGGGCGGCCACGAACAACGCGGAGCTGTTGGAGCCGAACGCGGTCGCGGCCGCCTCGACGGCGGCCTGGGCATCATCGGCGAGCACGGCGGTCGTGCTGCGGCGGCCGGCGTCGGACACCGCGGGCAGCATTCCGTTGCTGGACAGGGTGATCGGCTCGCCGGCCCCGTCGAGCTGCTGGCGCCAGTAGTCGCTGTCGGTGACGAAGCGGCTGGTCTCGCGGTAGCGGTTCTCGTCGGAGTAGATGGTGGCCAGCGGGGTGGCCCGGGAGTTCGCCGGCTCGTCGTGAGCTTCGAGGGCCGTATAGATCTCCGCGGCGCGGGCGGTGGCGTTCATGGCGCCGTAGCCGTCGATGACGATGTGGTGGCCGCGGCTGTACCAGATCCAGTCGGAGTCGCCGACCTGGAGCACCACATTGGTGGTGAGCGGGTCGCGTTCGATGTCGATGGGCGAGCTGGCGTGCTCGTTCATCCAGGCGAGGGCCGCGGCGCGCGGGTCGGCCTCGGCGCGCAGGTCGTAGCGGGCCCAGCCGGGCCGCCAGTGGAAGTCGACCAACTGGTGCGGCACTCCGTCGATCTCGAGCAGGCGCACGTGCCCGCATTCGGTCTCGGCTCCGTAGCGCTCGATGGCGTACAGCAGGCGGCCGACGTCCAGATCGCCGTGAATCTCGACGTATTGCGCGATGGTGAGGGGGATGTCGGGCCGGATGCGCTGGGCGTACCAGAGAGCCGACTGCGCGGGAGAGAGCGCGAAGGGTTGAGCCGAGAATTCACCCGAAGAACATTGGTCGACATGGTCGGTGGCCAATGAACTCATCAAAGAACTCCGTTCTGCCGCTGTAGACGCAACTCCCCTAGCCCCGAAAATCGATCACGGCCCGTCCCCGATGGCCCCGCGATCGCGCGCATGCGCAAGCCGTAGGACGTGATCCACGTCCTATGATTCGGAGCATCCCGCCGAGTGGATCGGTGGTGATCTCGAGTCGTCCGCAACGAACAGGCGTTGACGGCGCGAAGATTAAGTTCAGTTACCTAATAGCAACCTTCATGAGAATTACTTAACCCACCTAAGGAAACCGCACGACCACAGACATGGTGGAGACTCCAACAAGCCCTGGCAATGAACTGGCGAATCTCTCTCGCCGATGCGGGACGGCCCTCTCACACGTGCCCGCGGGTAATACGCCGGAACAGCCTCCGGGATCAGATCCGGTCGATCGGGGTCACAGGCGCTGTGCCCGCCGCCGGATCAGCGCTGCCGCAGTGGCAGCCGCGGCAAGGATACACATGATTGCCTCCGGCGCGGGCCCGAAACGCGTGGCAAATGTCGTGTTGTTCCGCAACGGCAACGTCGCTACCAGCGCCGCAGGTTCGAATTGCGGCGTCTGCTGCCGGATCACGCCGTCGGCGGTGATCATGGCGCTGACACCGGTGGTCACCGAGACCACCACTGCGCGCCCGTGTTCCACCGCCCGCACCCGTGACATGGCCAGCTGCTGATAGGTCATCTCGCTGCGGCCGAAGGTGGCGTTGTTGGACGGGACCGCGAGCAGCTGCGCGCCGGCGCGCACGGATTCCTCGAAGGCGCGGTCGAAGACCACCTCGTAGCAGGTGGCCACGCCGATGGCGACCGGGGCGCCGCCGGTGAACGGCTGCGCGTGCACCACGCCGTCGCCCTTTCCGGGGACGAAATAGCCTGCGCGGTCCGCGTATTCGGAGAAGTGCCGGAAGAAGTTGCGGTACGGGAGGTATTCGCCGAAGGGCTGGATGATCTTCTTGTCGTGCCGATCCCCCGGTCCGGCGTCGGCGTTCCAGACGATGACCGAGTTGGTGGTGGTGCGGTCGTCGTTGACGAGCACCGCGCCGACCAGGATGGGGGCCTTCACATCCTTGGACGCCTGCGAGATCTCCTGGGCCGCATCGGCGTTGCGCAGGGGATCGATATCGGAGGAGTTCTCCGGCCAGATCACCACGTCCGGCTGCGGGGCCCGGCCGGCGGCGATGTCGCGGGCAAGTTCCTCGGTGCGCTTGACGTGATTGTCGAGAACCGCGCGACGCTGGGCATTGAAGTCCAGGCCCAGGCGCGGCACGCTGCCCTGGATGGCGGCGACCGTGATCGGCCGGTTGCCGTCCTCCGGGCCGGGCAGCGCGATCCGGAGGATCACTCCGGTGAGGGGAACTATAGCCACAAGCATTGCCGCAGCAACAATCCGGTTCCATGATGTGGGACGGATAGCCCCCGATCTGGGAGAATCCGAGGTGGCCGCGACCGCCTCCCCACTATTCTCCGCACCCGCGGTGAGGCGGCGCAGCAAACTCAGCGCGAGCCATGCCAGCCCGGCGCCGGTGAGTGCCACCGCGAAGCTCACCAGCGGCGCGCCACCCACCATCGCGAAGGGCAGATACCACCCGTCGGCCTGACCGAAAGCCAGTTTCCCCCAGGGGAACCCACCGAACGGGAAGCTGGCCCGCGCCCACTCGGTCAGCGACCACACGGTTGCCACCCACAGCGGCCAGCCGGGCAGCGTCGCCACCCACCGCGTCAGCAGCCCGAACAATCCGACATACACGGCACACACGGTCGACAGGGCGATCCACGGCACCGGACCGACGTAGATCCCGGTCCACGGCAGCAGCGGCAGGAAGAACGCCAGTCCGGCCATGAACCCGAACCCGAATCCCCCACGCGCCCGGCAGGTTCCGCGTACGGCGAGGGTCAGCACGGCGATCCCGACCGGAGCCAGGTACCACAGCGTCCGGGGCGGGAAGCTCGCGTACAGCAGCAATCCCGCCACGACCGCAGACAGCAACCGCGTCAGCCGCGGCCACGTCGTCGCTACTGCGATCGCTCGCGCCGCCACCCCCGGCCGAGACTCCGGCGCGGACGCGAACCCGGCGCGTGCGACCGCCGAAATGCGCTCGCCTTCATCGCCTTCCGATGTCGCGTCGACGGCGCGATCTCCGTCACGCTCGGCCCCTGAAGTCGCCACGGGATCCTGGTCCTCGTCGGATATGCCGGTCCGAGAGACCGTGTCCGCATGGCCGGCGGCCGATGGTCCCGAGCCGGTAGTTGCTTCGGGGCCGGGACCGCCGGTCTCGGGGGCTCCGGGATCCGGCGTGGCCGGTCCGGTGGAATGCTGTGCGGCGGTGCGGTTCTCGGAGTCGGGCTCAGGCTTCATGAATGGTGACTCCGCGGTGCACGGTGCGCAGGCAGCGCGGCAGGGTGGCGTCCGGGGTGAGGGGCGGGAGGCCGGGGACGCGGGAACGGGGGTCGGTGGACCAGCGCTGCACGGTGTCCGCGGCGGCCGCGACGACGAGCTCGCGGGCGTCCCAGATGGCATAGGAGGCAGGGGCTCCCGGGACGAGGGTGCCGGCGACGCCGTCGCGGACGCCGCCGGCGCGCCAGGCGCCGCGCGTGGCCGCGGCGAAGGCGGCCCGCGGAGAGATCTGATGGCCCGGGGTGTGGTGGTTGACCGCGGCGCGGATGGCCTCCCACGGGTTCAGGGCGATGACCGGCGCGTCGGAGCCGATGGCGAGGGAGATACCCGCGGCGGCCATGGCGGCGAACGGGTTGAGGGTGGCGGCGCGCTCGGCGCCGAGGCGGGTGGCGTACATGCCGCGCGGGCCGCCCCAGGCGGCGTCGAATCCCGGTTGGACGCTGGCGATCACGCCCCAGGCGGCGAGCTTCTCGATCTGGTCGGCGGTCATCATCTCCGCGTGTTCGAGGCGGTGCCCTCGGGAGGCGACGGCCGGGCCGCCGAGCTCGCCCACGACCCGCTCGAATCCGGCGACGACCGCGTCCATGGCGGCGTCGCCGATGACGTGGAAGCCGGTCTGGATGCCGGCCTCGGTGCACGCGAACACGTGCGCGGCGATGGCCTCGGTGTCGAGGTAGGCGGTGCCGGTGGTGTCGCGGTCGGCATAGGGTTCGCGCAGCCACGCGGTGTGCGAGCCGAGCGCCCCGTCCACGAACAGATCGCCGCCGAGGGCGTGCACGCCGAGTTCCTTGACCAGCGTGCGGGCTTCGTCGGCGGTGCGCACGGCCTGCCCCCAGTAGGCGCGCACCTCGACGCCGTGCCCGAATTCGAGGAGTTCTCGCACGTCGTCGGCGCCGGAGATCTCGGGTCCCGCGCATTCGTGCACGGCCACAACACCATTGGCGGCCGCCGCGTCCAGCGCGACCTGCCGGGCGGCGTTCCGCTGTGCCCGGTTCAGCGCGCCCAGCGCGGCCCCGCGCACGCGATGGTGGGCGTCCGCGCGCAGCGGCTCACCGCGGGTGAACCCGATCGCCTCGGTAATGCCGGGTACCGCGGCCAGCAGTGCGGTGGAGGCCACCGCCGAATGTGCGTCCACGCGAGCCAGGTACACCGGGCGTCCCGGCGCGGCGGCGTCGATCTCCTCGCGTGCCGGCGGCCGTCCGTCGGCCCAGGTGGTCTCGTCCCAGCCCTCGCCGAGGATTACCCCGTCCGGGTGCGCGGCGGCGAACTCCCGCACCAGTTGCAGGCATTCGCTCAGCGAACGGGCCTGTGCCAGATCGAGTCCCGTGAGCTTCAGCCCCAGCGCGGTCACGTGCACGTGCGGGTCCACGAACCCGGGCGCCACGAACGCCCCGTCCAGCTCGATGATCTCGGCGTCCGGATGCAATGCCCGCCCCGGCTTGTCCAACCCCACCCACACCACGGTCCCGTCACTGACGGCCATGGCCGTCGCGTCAGGATTGCTCGAACTGTAGACACGACCGCCGACAAGCAACTGGGTACTCACGGGTCTCCAGTCTGCCCGACGCGCCTGCCGCGCCGACAACCGCACTGCACACCGGAGCTCCTATTCCGGTAGCACCTTGGTGTTACCTTGGTGGCATGAAGATCTCCGTCTCACTTCCCGATGATCGTGTGACCGAGCTGATCAAGCAACAGCCGAACGTATCGGATTTCCTCTATCGTGCCGCTCGCCGCATGCTCGTGGCCGAGGAACTGGCGGCACTGACGCCCGACACCGAGGCCGACGTGTTTGCGGAAGCGTCCGAAGCGGCGTCATCCGAGGCCTGGGCCGCCGATGAGTGACATCCCCGGCATCCAGGGTGAGATCTGGAAGCTGAGCGGTGTCCGCGACATCGTGCATACGGTCGTCGTACTCGACTCGGTGCCGCACGTCGTCCGGGGCGGCCTCATCGCGGTGGCGATGGTGATACCCACCCGCGAGGTCCCCAATCCCCGTGCGCTGCTGACCGTTCCGATCGCAGGCACCGATCAGGCTGTGGCCGTTTTCCGGCTCGGCACGTTCAGCGCGTCCTTGTTCCTCGAGAAGATCGGGATGCTCGATCCAGCAACGCTCGAGAATGTGCGAATGGCGCTGCGAGCTCGTTTCGACCTCTAGCCGCTGGTCGCCGGAGGGCCCCCACGACTCCTGCTCGAGAATGTCATCACCCCGGTGCGCGATCGGCTCCGAGGCCGGGACGCACCGGGGTGAGGGAGAGCGGTGTGGGTCAGCGGGGGTCGATCATCTTGTACCCGTTGCCCTGGCCGTCGTCGTAGTACTCGGTCACGACGGTGGCGTCGATGACCTCGCCGTCGGGGTCGATGACGACTTTGCGGTAGCCGTAGGGGCCGACCGCGGTGGCGACGCGGCTCAGGCGGCGGGCGGCGAAGGCGGCCACGACCGGGCGGAACAGGAAGCGGGTGACGGGCAGCAGGGCGAGCAGACCCAGGGCGGTGGTGAGCAGGCCGGGCACGAACATGAGGACCGCGCCGACCGCGACCAGGGCGCCGTCGGCGACGGCGGTGCTGGGTTCGAGTTCACCGCGGGCCGCGCGGCGGAAGCTCTGGAACACGCGCCGGCCCTGCGAGCGCACCAGCACCAGACCCACGGCCGAGCCCGCCAGCAGCAGCAGGATGGTCGGGAACACGCCGATGAAGTGGCCGACCACGACGAGGGTGGCGATCTCGGCGACGAACCAGGCGAGGAACAAGAGGGCAGGCATCGGGCGATCCTTTCGATCGATCTACCCGTGCAACGCGCGACGGCGCGGATTTTCTCCCGGATGCGTCGCCGGTCACACCCGCTAGGCGCTGCCCGGCCGCACCAGCCCGGTCTCGTAGGCCAGCACCACGGCCTGAACCCGGTCGCGCAGTCCGAGTTTGGTGAGCACCCGGCCGACATGGGTCTTCACCGTGGCCTCGGACAGGAACAGCGCACCGGCGATCTCGGCGTTGGAGCGTCCGGCGGCGATGTGTTCGAGGACCTCGCGTTCGCGGGCGGTGAGCACGTCGAGGACGCGGGGATCGCGCCCGGCGGCCGGGTCCTCGGCGATGAGGCGGTCCAGCAGCCGCTTGGTCACCTTGGGCGAGACCACCGCATCCCCCGCGGCGACACTGCGAATCGCGGAGATCAGATCCTCCGGCGGCGTGTCCTTGAGCAGGAAGCCGCTGGCCCCGGCGCGCAGCGCGCCCAGCGCGTGCTCGTCGAGATCGAAGGTGGTCATCACCAGAACCCGGCTCCCGCACCCCGATTCGATGATCCGCGCCGTCGCGGTCACCCCGTCGGTCACCGGCATCCGCACATCCATCAGCACGACATCGGGCCGCAGCTCCCCCGCCCGCGCGATGGCGGTGGCCCCGTTGTCCGCCTCCCCCACCACCTCGAGGTCGGGGTGCGCACCGAGCACCATCCGCAGTCCGGCCCGCATGAGCTCCTGGTCATCGACAACGAGAACGGTGATCGGCACCCCCACAACCTATCCGGCCGCCCGGTGCGGTGGTGTGCGCGGGCCGGGGCCGATCGCGGCACGCTCAGGTCGTCGCAGGTGGGAGGCGATCAGTCGGGGACGTCACGGTCCAGGGGGATGGTGGCGCGGACGGTCCAGCCGCCGTGGGGGTTTCGGCCCGCGGTGAGAGTGCCGCCGAGGACGGCGATGCGTTCGCGCATGCCGACCAGGCCGAGGCCGCTGCCGGGAATGCGGGCCGGGGGCGGGAGGGCGATGAGTGTGGTTGGGGCGCTGGAGGATCCGCAGCCACCGGGACTGGTCGCGGGCTCGGCGGGGGCACCCCCGGAGTCGGTGATGTCGAGCAGGACGTCGGCGGCGCGGCGGGTGACGCGGACGTCGGCGTGCGGGTCGGGGCCGGCGTGGCGGAGGGTGTTGGTGAGCGATTCCTGGACGATGCGGTGAATGCCGAGACTGACCTCGGGGGTGACGGTGTCGAGTTCGCCGCTGAGTTCGAGGGAGACGTCCAGGCCCGCGCTGCGCATCATGTCGACGACCTTGGCGATGCCGGCGGTGCCGTGCTGCGGAAGTTGTTCGGGCGCATGCTCGGTGCGCAGCAGTTCGACGGTGCGGCGCAGTTCGCGCAGGGCGTCGCGACCGGTGCCGGCGATGGTGGCGAGCGCCTGTTCGGCGGTGTCCGGGTCGTGACGCAGGGCGTAGCGGGCGCCGTCTGCCTGCACGATGATGACGCTGACCGCATGCGCGACCACGTCGTGCAGCTCGCGGGCGATGCGGGTGCGTTCGGCGGCGACCGCATCGTGTGCCCGGCGTTCGCGGTCGTAGTCGGCGACCGCGAGGCGGGCGGCGACCTCGGCGTCGTAGGCGTGGCGGGCGCCGACGAATTCGGCCAGCGCCCAGCACAGCGCGTAATAGAGGGCGGTGAAGGCGATGTCGGTGCCCGACGGTTTGCCGATGGTGGCCGCCGAGATGAGGCTGTCGAGCAGCAGGATGCCGAGGTAGAGCAGACCTTGGCGGCGGCCGACGTACGCGACCAGGGTGTAGAGCATGATGCCCAGCCCGAGCAGCGCCGGATGCACGGACGTGTCGCCGACCGCCCCGTGCACCAGTGAGGTCGCGATGGACAGCAGCACCACCGCGAGCGCCGCGGCGCGGGTGTGGGTGCGGCGGAACACGATCGGCAGCGGCAGCAGCACGCTGAAGACCAGGTAGGTCGGCTTGTGATGACTGTTGCTCAGGGCGAGCACATCGATGGTGAGCAGCAGCAGCGCCACCACGGAATCGGTGATCAGCGGCTTGCCGCGCAGCCACAAACTGAACCGGCGCACCCGTCCACCCTACGGTCGTGCCCGCGGGCGGCCTCGGGTCGGCTCGCATCCGGCACTCAACCGTTTGATCTTGCTCCGGGGTTTCTGGTTGGGTCGCCCTGTGAGCCTTGCGGATTGGGCGGTCTTGCTGACCGCGGCGACGGCGGCCGGATGGGTCGATGCGGTGGTCGGCGGCGGGGGCCTGATCGTGCTGCCCACCCTGTTCGTGGTGCTGCCCGGCCTGGCCCCGCAGACGGCCCTGGGCACCAACAAGATCGCCGCGTTCTCCGGCACCAGCGCCGCTGTCCTCACCTTCGCCCGCCGGGTTCCGATGCGCTGGAAGGTCCTGATCCCGGGCGCGGTCATCGCCGCGATCGCGGCCGCGTGCGGTTCCGCGGCGGTGGCGCTGATCGACAGGAAGTACTTCGTCCCGATCGTGATGGTCGTGCTCGTCGGCGTGGCGATCTTCGTGACGCTACGCCCCTCGGTGGGCGTCACCATGGCCACCCATCCGCCGACCCGCCGCAAGACGATCCTGGTGATCGCCCTGGCCGCGGGCCTGATCGGGCTCTACGACGGCATTCTCGGCCCCGGCACCGGGACCTTCCTGATCATCACCTTCGCCACCCTGCTCGGCACCGAGTTCGTGCGCGCCGCCGCCATGGCGAAGGTCATCAACTGCGGATCCAACCTGGGCTCGCTGATCTTCCTGGCGAGCACCGGGCACGTGCTGTGGGCGCTGGGCCTGTCCATGGCGGTGGCGAATGTGGCCGGGTCCGTGGTCGGCTCGCGCATGGCGCTGGCCAAGGGCGCGGGCTTCGTCCGCGCCGTCCTGCTGGTGGTGGTGGTCGCCATGGTGATCCGCCTGGGCTGGCAGCAGTTCGGCGGCTGACCCCGGACCCGCAACGTCAGACGCGGGCGTCCTCGGCGGGCCGGTGGCCGCCCGGCAGCGAGCGGGGGCTGCCGCCGTCGAAGGCGGAGCGCTGCAAGGACTCCGGGCCGAGCCGGTGCACGGTGGCCACCGGCCGGAAGGCGTCGGGGTCCTGGCGTAGTGGCCCGTCGGACAGCAATGCGGTCTGCTCCCCTGGCAATTCGCGCGACGCGGCGGTCTCGGGCTGGGTCAGCCACGGCGCCAGCACCTTCGAGGTGGTCTCCTGGATCTTGCGCTGCAGCGCTTCGCCGTCCTCGAGGTCGGGCCGCTGGAACAGCACGGTGAGCGCGCCCGAGACGGCTCCGACCACCGCGCCCACCAGCGCGGCCGCGCCGACGTCGTCGAGTTCGTCGGGGAAGGCGGCGCGCAGCTGGCGCGCGATCTCCTGCTGGGAGGCGAGCTGCGCGTAGGCGGCGCGACCCGATACGGCGGGCACGGTGCGCGAAACCTGCGCGCGCAGGACGGCGATGCGCGCGGCGAGGGTGTCGCCGAGGTGGTCGCCGGGATTGTCACCGGCGGCCCGCAGGGCGCGCAGCAGCACCTCGACGGGGCGTTCCCCGGCACGGCGGGTGGCGATGGCGCGCACGGCGGCCTGCACCCGTTCGTCCGGCTCGGGGAACAGCAGTTCCTCCTTGCTGGCGAAGTAGTTGAAGAACGTCCGGGTGCCGACTTCGGCGGCGGCCGCGATATCGGCGACGGTGGTCGCCTCATAACCTCGGCTCTCGAACTGTTCGACGGCGGCTTCGAGCAGGGCTCGGCGGGTGCGTTCCCGTTTGCGATCGCGGAGTGCGGATGGCGGCACGCGGGCAGACAGTACGGCATCCGGTCAGCAAAACGTGGCATGTCCAGCTGTCGTGCGCGGCGTTTCAGGCTGTGCTGGTTCACACTTCGTGCATCGTTGCAGCGTATGCAGTTTTGCGGCGACTGAATTCGGTTCGAGGTGAGTCATTTCTTGAATGCCCGGCGTGTCGGCCTCTAGCGTGGTGCGGGTGAGCATCGCTACCAAGGTCGTGGACGAGCAGTTCCGCGCGCTGCCGCTGTCCGCGCTGGCCGACGCCGCGCTCGGCGCCGCCCGCGCGGCCGGCGCCGAGTACGCCGACCTGCGCGTGCATCGACTCGTGCAGCAGTCCATCCGATTGCGCGACGGACGCGTCGAATCGGTGTCCGACAGCACCGACCTCGGGTTCGCGGTACGCGTGATCGTCGACGGCACCTGGGGTTTCGCCTCGCACGCCGACCTCACCACCGGCACCGCCGCCGAGGTGGCGCGCCGCGCGGTCACCGTGGCACAGACCCTGCGCGCACTCAATCGCGAGCGCGTCGAGCTGGCCCCGGAGCCGCGCTACGACGGCGTGGAGTACGTCTCCGCGTACGAGGTGGACCCCTTCGAGGTGGCGACGCCGGAGAAAGTGGCGCTGCTGCTGGACTATTCGGACCGCCTGAAGGCCGCCGACGGCGTGGATCACGTGACGGCATCGGTGTTGCAGGTCAAGGAGCAGACCTTCTACGCCGACAGCTTCGGCTCCCGCATCACCCAGCAGCGGGTCCGGCTGCATCCGCAGTTCGAGGCCATCACCGTCGACCCGTCGGCGGGCGTGTTCGAGACCATGCGCACCCTCGCCGCCCCGGCCGGGCGCGGCTGGGAGTACGTGACCGGCGCGGACGGAACCTGGGACTGGGCGGGCGAACTCGCGCGGATGCCGGAGTGGCTGGCCGAGAAGGTGAAGGCCCCGACCGTGCAGGCCGGTCCCACCGACCTGGTCGTCGACCCGACCAACCTGTGGCTGACCATCCACGAGTCCATCGGCCACGCCACCGAGTACGACCGCGCCATCGGCTACGAATCCGCCTACGCGGGCACCTCTTTCGCCACCCCCGACCTGCTGGGCACACTGCAGTACGGCACCCCGATCATGCATGTGACCGGCGACCGCACCCAGCAGCATGGCCTGGCCACGGTCGGCTGGGACGACGAGGGCGTCGCCGGGCAGCGCTGGGACCTGGTGCGCGACGGCGTGCTCGTCGGCTATCAGCTCGATCGCGCGTTCGCGCCCCGCCTGGGTCTCGAGCGCTCCAACGGATGCTCCTACGCCGATTCCGCGCATCACGTGCCGATCCAGCGCATGGCCAATGTGTCGCTGCAACCCGATCCGGACCGCGACACCAGCACTGCCGAGCTCATCTCCCGGGTGGAGAACGGCATCTACGTCGTCGGCGACAAGTCGTGGTCGATCGATATGCAGCGCTACAACTTCCAGTTCACCGGTCAGCGTTTCTTCCGCATCCGCAACGGCGAACTGGCCGGGCAGCTGCGCGATGTCGCCTACCAGGCCACCACCACCGACTTCTGGGGTTCGATGGAGGCGGTCGGCGGATCCTCGACCTGGGCGCTGGGCGGGGCGTTCAACTGCGGTAAGGCGCAACCCGGTCAGGTGGCGGCGGTCTCGCACGGCTGCCCCTCGGTCCTGGTGCGCGGCATCAATATTCTCAATACCCGCGCCGAAGCCGGACAGTAGGAAAGGACCGACACGGTGAGTGTGCTCCCCGCCCCCGAGGTCGTCGACCGCGCGCTGCGGGCCTCCCGCGCGGACGAGGCCATGGTGATCGTCACAGACGCCCAGGAGGCGTCGCTGCGCTGGGCCGGAAATTCCATGACCACCAACGGTTCCTCGGTCTCGCGGGACTGGGCGGTCGTCTCGGTGTTCCGTGACGGCCCGAATACCGCCCGGGTCGGCAGCGTGAGCTCCACCAGCGTGGATCCCGCCGACATCGACGCCGTGGTCCGCGCCAGCGAAGCCGCTGCCCGCACCGCCGAACCCGCGCGCGACGCCATGCCTTTGCTGCACCCTGACGCCGTCGACGCCGATACCCTCGACAAGCTGCTCGACTGGGACGGCGACCCGGCCACCACCGACATCGGCGTCTTCACCACGCTGGCAACCGATCTCGCCGCCGGCTTCGACGGCGCCGACCGTCTCTACGGTTTCGCCCACCACCAGATGCACTCCACCTGGCTGGGCACCTCCACCGGTCTGCGGCGGCGCTGGGTGCAGCCCACCGGTTCGGTGGAGATCAATGGCAAGCGGGGCGCGGGCGCGGAGCTGGCCAGCGCCTGGGTCGGCACCGGCACCACTGATTTCGCCGACGTCGACACCCCCGGCCTGCTCGCCGAGCTGGCGCGCCGCCTGGACTGGAGCAAGCGCCGCGTCGACCTGCCCGCGGGCCGCTACGAGACACTGCTGCCACCCTCGGCGGTCGCCGACCTGATGATCTACATGGCCTGGACCATGGAGGGCCGCGGCGCGCACGAGGGCCACACCGCGTTCTCGCGGGCGGGCGGCACCCGAATCGGAGAGCGGCTGACCGGGATTCCGCTCACCCTGTTCTCGGATCCGAGCGCGGCAGGGCTGGAGTACCGGCCGTTCGTGGCGACGCCGTCGTCGTCGGAGTCGCTGTCGGTGTTCGACAACGGCCTGACCGCGCCGCGCACCGACTGGATCCGCGAGGGCGTCATCGAGTCGCTGGTCTACCCGCGCGCCACGGCCGCCGAATTCGACGCGCCCGTCACGGTGCCGGGTGAGAACCTGCTCATGACCGGCGGCGGCGAAGCCACCCTTGCGGACATGATCGCGCGCACCGAACGCGGTCTGCTGCTGACCTGCCTGTGGTACATCCGCGAGGTCGATCCGGCCACACTGCTACTCACCGGCCTCACCCGCGACGGCGTCTACCTGGTCGAGAACGGCGAGGTCACCGCGGCGGTCAACAACTTCCGCTTCAACGAGAGCCCGCTGGACCTGCTGCGCCGGGTCAGCGAGGCGGGCCGCACCGAGATCACCCTGCCGCGCGAATGGAAGGACTGGTTCACCCGGACGGCCATGCCGCCCTTGCGAATCCCGGACTTCCACATGTCCTCGGTGAGCCAGGCGACCTAGGGCGAGGAATTTCTCGCGCGGTTACGACGATCCGCCGCCCCCGACTCCGACCTCTTCACAGAGACGGCGAACACCGCCGCTTCGTTCCCAGAGAAGGAGTAGCGCAATGAGCAAGGTAGTCACCGGCGCGAGCATGTCCCTCGACGGATACATCGCGGGCCCCGCCGAGACCGGCTTCGAGCACCTGTTCGCCTGGTACCGGAGCGGCGAGGTGCCGATCCCGAGCACGCACCCGGAGATCCCGTTCACCCTGACCCCCGAGGACGCCGCCTACCTGCGGGCCTGGCTCGACGGCGTGGGCGTGTACATCGTCGGCAAGCGGCTGTTCACGCTCACCGACGGCTGGGGTGGCGTGCATCCGGCCGACAAGCCGATCGTGGTGGTCACCCACACGGTTCCCGAGGATTGGATCGCTCGGCACCCCGATGCGCCGTTCACCTTCGTCACCGGCGGCGTGAAGGAGGCCGTGGATGTCGCGCGCGGCATCGCCGGCGCGAAAATGGTGGGCGTCAGCGGCGGCAATGTCGCCCGCCAGTGCCTCGAACAGGGTCTGCTGGACGAGATCTGGGTCGATATCGTGCCGGTGCTGCTCGGCGGGGGCGTCCCACTGCTGGGTGAACTCTCGAACACGCCGGTACTGCTGGAGGATCCCGAGATCGTCGCCGGCACCCGCGTCACCCACCTCCGGTACCGCCTGGCCTGAGGCGCTGACCTCCGCCTGCGCGAGGCGTGGTTGCGCTGTCGGCGAACCGGTTGTCGTGATGGTCGTTTCGCGCGCATCCTGGGGTTGAGGCAACGTAATCATGTAATCGGGATGGTGGTCGTCGTGGACGACGAAGCTGCCCTCTCGTCGATGGACGAGAACGCGAACTCAGCGGCATCGACCCCGCAGCCCGGCTTCGGAACCCCCGACGCCGCGGCACTGGACTCCTACTCGCGCACGGTGATCGCGGTCGCCAAATCGGTGACACCGCACGTCGCCAGCGTGCAGACCCGCCGCGGCGGGGGCTCGGCGGTGGTCTTCACCGACGACGGGTTCCTGCTCACCAACGCGCACGTGGTGGGTGAGGCGGCCGAGGGCACCGTGGTGTTCGCCGACGGGCTGGAATCGAGATTCGATGTGGTGGGCGTGGATCCGCTCTCGGACCTGGCGGTGCTACGCGCCCGCGGGGGCGCGCCGACCGCGGTGCCGCTCGGCGACGCCGACACCCTGGTGGTCGGCCAGCTGGTGGTCGCCGTCGGCAGCCCGCTCGGACTGGCCGGATCGGTGACGGCGGGCGTGGTGAGCGCGCTGGGCCGGTCGGTGCCGGTGGGCAATCGCCGCGCCGCCCGGGTGATCGAGGACGTGATCCAGACCGACGCCGCCCTCAATCCCGGCAATTCCGGTGGGGCGCTGTCGGATTCGGCGGGCCGAGTGGTGGGGATCAATACCGCGGTCGCCGGAATCGGCCTGGGCCTGGCCATTCCGATCAATGCCACCACCCGCCGCATCATCAGCACCCTGCTCACCGAGGGCCGGGTCCGGCGCGCCTACCTGGGCGTGGTCGGGGTGCCCGCGCCGCTGCCCACCGCTGTGGCCGCCCGCACCGGGCAGGACGCGGGGCTGCGCATCGTCGAGGTGGTGCGCGGCGGCCCGGCCGAGCGCGCCGGACTGCGGCGCGGGGATCTGATGCTCAGCATCGCGCGCACCGAAATCCGTGACGCACAGGGGATTCAACGGCAGCTGTTCGCCGACGCCATCGGCCGTTCGCTGCCGGTGACGGTGCTGCGCAACGGCGCGATGGTGGATGTCATCGCGGTGCCCGTGGAACTGACCGCCGACTGAATCGGCGGCCCGGTGTCAGAATGCCGGGCGCTGCCCGTGTCAGAATGCCGGGCGCTGCCCGGAGTCAGGAGGCCGAGCGCTGGTCCGCGTCGCCCGGCTGCCAGATTTCGGCGAGCTCGTCGAGCGGAATGCCCAGTGCGCGGCTCAGGGCCACCACGGTCCCGAACGCCGGAGTGGGCAGCCGGCCCGATTCGATCTTGCGCAGCGTCTCCGGCGAAATACCCGCGCTCGCGGCCACCTCCAGCAGCTCCCGGCGGCCACGGGCGGCACGCAGCGCGGCGCCCAGGCGGCGACCGGCTTCGAGCTGGGCGGGTGTGAGGGGCAGTCGGACCATGCCCGCCACCCTACGGTTGGTATTTAAATACCGCAACCCGCTATGGTCGGTATAAAAATACCGAAACGAGGAGGTTGTCATGGTGGAACTCAAGAGCCCGGCCGAGATCGAACGCATGCGGGTGACCGGGCAGTTCGTGGCCGGGGTGCTGAGTGAACTGCGGGAGAAGGCGCAGATCGGGGTGAATCTGCTCGAACTGGAAGCCGTGGTGCGCGACCGGATCCGTGAGCGCGGCGCGGTCTCCTGCTACTGGGACTACTCCCCCTCGTTCGGGCGCGGCCCGTTCCGCAACACCGTCTGCCTCTCGGTCAATGATGCGGTGCTGCACGGACTTCCGTTCGACTACGCCCTGCGCGACGGCGACGTGCTGAGCATGGATCTGGCGGTGAGTATCGACGGCTGGGTCGCCGACTCCGCGGTCACCATCATCGTCGGCACCCCCGATCCGGAGGACGCGCGCCTGGTCCGTGCCACCGAGCAGGCCCTCGACGCGGCCATCGCGGCGGCGCGGCCCGGCAACACCATCGGCGACCTGTCCGCGGCCATCGCACAGGTCGCCCGCGCCGGCGGCTACCCGATCAACACCGAATTCGGCGGTCACGGCCTGGGCCGCACCATGCACGAGGACCCCCACGTGCCCAACGACGGCCGCGCCGGGCGCGGCTTCCGGCTGCGCCCCGGCCTCACCCTCGCCGTCGAGCCCTGGTTCGCGCGCGGCACCGACCGCATCGTCACCGATCGAGACGGCTGGACCCTGCGCTCGGCCGACGGTTCGCGCACCGCGCACTCCGAGCACACGATCGCCATCACCGATGCGGGCGCGCAGGTCCTCACCCGAGCGGCGTGACCGGTCCGGCCTGGGCGCGGAAACCCGGACGGCACGTCGGGTTTCCGCGCCCGGCCGCGTGACGGGGATCGACGTCCGGGCTGCGCGGATGCCCGCCGGATCCCGGCGTCACGGTCTCGGGGCCGCGAGGGCGCCGCTCATCACGGATGTCCGCCTGCCGATCGACACCGATCCCTTCCATGGCCGCGGGCTGTGCGCTGTGCGCTCGACCACGTCGCTGTGATCGAGCTGACGTCTCGCCGAAACTAAGCGAGCGCTCAGTCTACATATGATCGGAGCCACGTCAGCTCCCCGTTCCCCCACCGGCCGGGCAGCCCTCGCGCCCGGCCGGTGATCGGGTGAAACACTCTCTGGGAGATACTCATTCGATGGGTAACGACGACATCGCGCCGATCACCGGGGACGGCACCCGCGACACCGCCGCCGATGGCACTCGCGACACCGCCGCCGATGGCACTCGCGACACCGCCGCCGACCGCACTCGCGACACCGCCGCGGTGGCGCATCTGGAGCTCACCCAGCGGCGCTTCCCCGAGGGCCAGCGCCGGATCTTCCTGGCCGCCATCGACGCCTTCGCCGAACGCGGCTTCCACGCCACCACCACCCGCGACATCGCCGCCCGCGCCGGGCTCAGCCCCGCCGGCCTGTATGTGCACTTCGGCTCCAAAGAGGAAGTGCTCTACCGCATCTCGCTGTCGTCCATGCGCCTGACCCACCAGGTCGCGGTGGCCGCGTCCGCCGATTCCGGCGGTGCCGCCGACCATCTCAGCGCCGTGGTGCGCGATCTCACCGTCTGGCATGCCGAGCACGCCGCCTCGGTGCGCGTGGTCCTGCATCACATGACCGATCTCACCCCCGAGCACCGGTCCGAGGTCGTCGACATCCAGGTCGCCATTCACCGCCTGGTCCGCGATCTCGTGAGCCGGGGTCTCGCCGACGGCACTTTCGACGTCTCCGACACCAATGCCGTCACGCTGGCGCTGATGTCGCTGTGCGTGGACACCGCGCGCTGGTACCAGAAGGACTACCGCCGCTCCCCCGGGGAGATCGGCGCCGACTACGCGATGCTGGCGCTGCGGATGGTCGGGGCGAATCCCGCCTAGCGCGTCCGACCGCCCCCGGGTAGGCCATCCACCACCAGATCGACTGCGCCGCTGAGATATTCGGGCGTCAGGGGCTCACCGCGCAGCAGCAGCCGGAACCAGATCGCCCCGGCGAGCAGATCCATGATCGCCGCCGGATCGCAGGTCTCGGCCAGTTCGCCCCGGGCCATCGCGCGCTGGAACACCGGCTGTTCGCGGCCGAGCCGGTCGGCGAAGAACGACGCCCCGACCGCCGCCAGGTGCGGGCGCGCGGGCGCGGCCGCCAGCACGGCGGTTGCGATGGGTGCGGTCGCCTCGGCGGTCAGCAGCCCCGCGATCGCCTGCGCGAGCGCCCGCAGATCACCCCGCAGGCTGCCGGTGTCCGGCATCGGGAAGGCCAGGACCTCGGAGTCGGTGAGCGCCGCGGCCAGCAACGCGTCCTTGGCCGGCCACCACCGGTACAGCGTCGTCTTGTTCACCCCCGACCGTTCGGCCACGGCCTCCATGGTCAGCCCGTCATAACCCTTCACCGTCAGCAGGTCCAGGGTCGCCCCGAAAATCGCCTCGGCTTGTCGCGGCCTGCCCGCCGATCGCCGTCCCGGTGTCGTCACCTCCTCAAAATACAACACAACGTTGCGTTGCGCTTCCCGTACTGCTTTCATGGAAACGCAACGCGGTGTTGCATTTCGATTCGGGAGGTAGCCATGACGAGAACCCCGGTCCTGCTGGTCCACGGCCTTCGGCTGAGCAGCGCCTGCTGGGTCGAGGTGGTCGAGCATCTCACCCCGCAGCGCCCGGTCCTGGCGATCGATCTACCCGGCCACGGCACCCGCCGCGGTGAACGCTTCACGCTGCCCGGGGCAGTCGAGGCCGTGCGAGCGGGCATCGATCGACTCGGCGGATCCGCGCTGGTCGTGGGTCATTCGCTGGGTGGCGTCGCCACCATCGCGGCCACGGCGGCCCATCCGGACCAGGTGGCGGGCGTGGTGCTCGCGGGCGCCACCCTGGTCCCGGGGCCCGCGCTGGCGGCCCCGTTCCGGCTCATGCATCGCGTCCTGTCGTCCCGGCCCGACGGCGGGCAGGCCCTCAGCGAGCAGGTCTTCGACCGCGCGGTGCCGCCCCCGGTGGCCGCGGCGATCGCCCGTGGAGGAATCGCCACCGAGGTGATCCCGGATGTGTTCGCCGCCCTGTCCGGTTTCGATTCCGTTGCCGCGCTGGCGACCTACCCCGGGCCGGTTCGCCTGATCAATGGCGGTCACGACCACTTCCGCCTGGGCGAACAGCGCTTCCTGCGTGCCTGCGCGAACGGCCGACTGCTGGTCGTGCCGCGCGCGGGCCACTATCTGCCACTCACGCATGCCGCGACGTTCGCCGACCTGGTCACAGACTTCGCGGCGGCACGCGAAGCCGCCTCGGCGCAGTAGGAACCGACCGGGTCGCGCTCTCCGGAATCGCTCGCCGCACCGGTGATTTCGGCGATCATGGCCAGAACCCGCGCCTGGTCCCGGGTCGGGGCGGTGTCCCTGTCTCGGCGCAGACCGGTTCCCAGGATCCGCACGGCGGTGGCGTCGTCGTTCTCGAAGTCACGGAAGATGCGGGCATTGTCGATCACCCGGGCCCGCCCGCGAGTCCCTTCGCACCGTCGCATACGGGGTCGGGTTCGTCGCACTGGATATGAACGACAACGTTGCCGACCGGGTCGATGCAGGGTGAATCGGGTCTGCCCGGACCGAACCGGGGTGAGGCGCGGGATTCGGCGCGCAGACAACCGGCAGTAGTGGGCACGCAGCGCGGTCTTGAATTCCGTGTGCCGCCTGTGGCGCGGCGCGTGATCCGCGTCGCCCGCCGGTTCGGGCTAGGCTGCGAACGTGGACAACCCGTTCGGGCCCGTGGGCACCGCGAACTACGTCAATCTCGTCACCTACAAGAAGGACGGCACGCCGGTCGGCACCCCGGTGTGGGCCGCACTCGACAATGGCCGCCTCTACGTCTGGACCGTCACCGACAGCTGGAAGGTCAAGCGCGTCCGCCGCAATCCCGAGGTCACGGTGCAGGCGTGCGATCTGCGGGGCAAGACCCGCGGCGAGATCGTGAAGGGCAGCGCGACCGTGCTCGACGCGGCCGGCACCGAGCGAGTGCGCGATCTCATCAAGCGCCGCTACGGCATTCAGGGCTGGCTGGGCATCACCCTGAGCAAGGTGCGTCGCGGCAGTGCAGGCACCATCGGCATCGAAATCGTTCCGGCGTAACGGTCTTCGTGCACGACACGGCCGCCGGACCGGCTCGACCGGTCCGGCGGCCGTGCGCGTTCCGCCCAGGGTTCGAGCTACGGTTGATCTCCGGTGATGATCGCGCCGAGAAGTCCGCCGACACCGCAGCCGACAATGGCGCCGACCAGGAAGAACCACACCCCGATCCCCGCGCCGACGACGCAGCCGATGAATGCCCCGGCCACGATCGACCCGGCGTCGGCCACATTCTGCAGGGCCGCGACATCCGCGTTCGGAGCGGCGATATCGCCCGCATCCGACGGCCGCACAGTCAATTCGCTCCCGGCCGCGTTCACCTCGGGAATCACGTCGAAGGTGCGGTCCGCGGTCTGGTAGACCAGCGGCAGCGACGCGATGGTCTCCCCGGTGGGCGCCACGATGTTCACCGTGCCGCCGGTGAACTCGAAGTGACCCGCGGTGAGCGTGGTGGTGACCGAGCCGCGGTCCTGGGCCAGGGCGATGGAGTAATCGACACCCCGGTCCGCACCGCTGATACCGGGGGCGGCGACGGCGGGTTCACCGTGCGCGGTCACCGTAGCGACGCACAGGGCGGCGACGGAAAGTAAAGTGGTAGCGGCGATTCTGGCAATTTTCATGACGGTTCCCTGCGATAGAAGAGCCGATTCACCGCAGGGCCGAGCAGGCGCATCCACCGGGGATCCGCCGGAACACTGCAACTCGGTTACGCATACGCGAGGGTGCGGCGAATCGGGGAAATTCCACATCGAATTATCTGACCCGAGAACGCCTTTGGAACGTCACCGGGTGACCCCGTGCCCGGTGACGAGTACGAAGTCCGCCCCGAACGCGACACCGGGTCGATTCTCATGATCTCCTCGAGGACGAGCGCAGGGAAGACCGAGGTGCCGGGGTTGTCCGCCCTTGTCCTGCGCGTCGCCCCGGCACGCCGCGACCGATCGAACGGACCGGTCGAATTCGATCACTCCAGTTCGCCTTCGGTTTCCAGATAGATCTGCCGCAGCCGATCCAGGGTGTCGCTCTCGGGCTGTTCCCAGAGCTTCCGCTCCGCCGCCTCGAGCAAACGCTCCGCAATACCGTGCAGCGCCCAGGGATTCGACTGCTCCATGAACTTTCGATTGGTCTCGTCGAAAACATAGGACTCCGCGAGCTTTTCGTACATCCAGTCGGCGACCACATTCGTGGTGGCGTCGTAGCCGAACAGGTAGTCGACGGTGGCGGCCATTTCGAACGCGCCCTTGTAGCCGTGGCGGCGCATGGCCTCGAGCCAGCGCGGATTCACCACGCGCGCCCGGAACACCCGGGTGGTCTCCTCGGACAGGGTGCGGGTGCGCACCGCGTCCGGGCGGGTGCTGTCGCCGATGTAGGCCTCGGGATTCTTGCCGGTCAGCGCGCGCACTGCCGCGACCATGCCGCCGTGGTACTGGAAATAGTCGTCGGAGTCGGCAATGTCGTGCTCGCGGGTGTCGGTGTTCTTGGCCGCCACCGCGATCCGCCGGTACGCCGTGCGCATATCGTCCGCGGCGGGCGCGCCGTCGAGGCCGCGACCGTAGGCGAAACCACCCCAGGCCGTGTACACCTGCGCCAGATCGTCGTCGGTGCGCCAGCTCTTGGAATCGATGAGCTGCAGCAGGCCCGCACCGTAGGTGCCCGGCTTGGAGCCGAAAATCCGTGTGGTGGCACGGCGTTCGTCCCCGTGCTCGGCCAGGTCGGCCTGGGCGTGGGCGCGGACATAGTTGGATTCGGCGGGCTCGTCGAGCTCGGCGACCAATCGCACCGCGTCGTCCAGCAGCGCCAGCACATGCGGGAAGGCGTCGCGGAAGAAGCCGCTGATGCGCACGGTCACGTCGATGCGCGGACGGCCCAGCTCCTCGAGCGAGACGGCCTCGAGCCGGGTGACGCGCCGGCTGGCCTCGTCCCACACCGGCCGCACGCCCAGCAGCGCGAACACCTCGGCGATATCGTCGCCGGAGGTGCGCATGGCCGAGGTGCCCCACACCGACAGGCCCACCGAGCGCGGGTACTCACCGTGATCGGCCAGGTACCGTGCCAGCAGCGAATCCGCCATCGCCTGACCGGTTTCCCAGGCCAGCCGCGACGGCACCGCCTTGGGGTCCACCGAGTAGAAGTTCCGGCCGGTCGGCAGCACGTTGATCAGGCCGCGCAGCGGCGATCCGCTCGGTCCGGCCGGAATGAAGCCGCCGTTGAGCGCGTGCAGGATTCGCGAGATCTCGACGCCGGTCTGTCGCAACCGCGGCACCACCTCGGTCGCCGCGAACCCCAGTACCTTGCGCACCTCGGCCAGGCGGGCCGGGACCTCGGTGATCCCGGCCGCGTCGGCGAGCTCACTGCCCAGCAGGGTCTCGCTGACCGCGTCGATGGAGTCGACATCCCAGTCGACCTCCTGCATGGTCAGCACCAGCTCGCGCGCCAGCTTCTCGAACGCGTCCACCCGTTCGCGGACCTCGTCCCCGGATTCGCTGAGCCCCAGCGCTTCTCGCAGACCCGGGACATTGACCTCACCGCCCCACAGCTGGCGGGCGCGCAGCATGGCCAGCACCAGGTCGACCTCCGCCTCCCCCGCCGGGGCCCGGCCGAGAATGTGCAGGCCGTCGCGGATCTGCACGTCCTTGATCTCGCACAGCCAGCCGTCGACATGCAGCAGCATGTCATCGAAGGACTCCTCGTCCGGCCGCTCGGTGAGCCCCAGATCGTGGTCCATCTTGGCCGCGCGCATGAGCGTCCAGATCTGCTGGCGGATGGCGGGCAGCTTGGCCGGGTCGAGCGCGGAGATATTGGCGTGCTCGTCGAGCAGCTGCTCCAGACGCGAGATGTCACCGTAGGTTTCGGCGCGCGCCATGGGCGGGATCAGGTGGTCGACCAGCGTGGCGTGGGCGCGGCGCTTGGCCTGGGTGCCCTCCCCCGGATCGTTCACCAGGAACGGGTAGATCAACGGCAGGTCGCCGAGAGCGGCATCGGTGCCGCAGGAGGCCGACATGCCGAGGGTCTTGCCCGGCAGCCACTCCAGATTGCCGTGCTTGCCCAGGTGCACCACGGCGTCGGCGGCGAAGCCCTCCGGCGCGGCCAGCCAGCGGTAGGCGGCCAGGTAGTGGTGGCTCGGCGGCAGATCCGGGTCGTGATAGATGGCAACCGGGTTCACCCCGAACCCGCGCGGCGGCTGCACGATGAGCACCACATTGCCGAAACGCAGTGCGGCGATGACGATCTCGCCCTTCGGATCCGCGGACCGGTCGACATAGAGCTCGCCCGGCGGCGGTCCCCACGCCTCGATCACGGCCGCGCGCAGATCCTCCGGCAGCGTCTCGAACCACCGCGTGTACAGGTCCGCGCCGATGCGAATCGGGTTGCCCTCCAGCTGTTCGGCGCTGAGCCAGTCCGGGTCCTGTCCGCCCGCGGCGATGAGCGCGTGGATCAGCGCGTCGCCATCGGCCTCTTCCAGGCCCGGGATCTCCCCCGCCGTGCCGAGATGGTAACCGGCGAGCCGCATTTCGGTGAGCAGCCGGATGGCGCTGGCGGGCGTGTCCAGGCCGACCGCATTGCCGATGCGGGCATGCTTGGTCGGATACGCCGACAGCACCAGGGCGACCTTCTTCCGGTCCGCCGGAATGTGCCGCAGCCGCGCATACCTCACCGCGATGCCCGCCACCCGCGCCGCGCGCTCGGGATCGGGCACATAGGTCGACAGCCCGTCGGCGTCGAACTCCTTGAACGAGAACGGCACCGTGATGATGCGCCCGTCGAACTCCGGCACCGCCACCTGCGTGGCCACATCCAGCGGGGACAGGCCGTCGTCGTTGGCCTCCCACTGCTCGCGGCCACTGGTCAGGCACAGGCCCTGCAGGATCGGCACATCCAGATCCGCGAGCGCGCCCACATCCCACGCCTCGTCGTCCCCGCCCGCCGACGCGGTCGCCGGTTTGGTGCCACCGGCCGCGAGCACTGTCACCACGAGCGCGTCGGCCGTGCGCAGTTCGGCCAGCAGTTCCGGTTCCGCGGTGCGCAGCGAGGCGCAGTACAGCGGCAGCGCCCGCGCGCCCTTGTCCTCGATGGCCGAGCACAGCGCGTCGATATAACCGGTGTTCCCGGCCAGATGCTGGGCGCGGTAGTAGACCACCGCCACCGTCGGGGAATCCGTCGCGACCGGGCGCGAATCCCGTTCCAGCGCACCCCAGCTCGGCATCTCCACCGGCGGCTCGAAACCGTGCCCGGTGAGCAGCACCGTGTCGGACAGGAAGTTGTGCAGCTGCAGCAGGTTTCGCGGGCCGCCCGCCGCCAGGTAGTTGTGGGCGTCGGCGGCCACGCCGCCCGGCACCGTGGAGCACTCCATGAGTTCGGCGTCCGGCGCGATCTCACCGCCGAGGGCGACCAGCGGAATCCCGCTGGCGCGCACCGTCTCCAGCCCAGGCTCCCAGGCGCGTTTGCCGCCGAGGATGCGCACGATCACCAGCTCGGCGCCGTCGAGCAGGGCGCGCAGATCCTCCGGCAGCAGGCGCGCGGGATTGGCGAGCCGGTACTCGGCGCCGCTCGCACGCGCGCTCAGCAGGTCGGTGTCGGAGGTGGACAGCAGCAGGATCACAGGTTTCAGGCCTTCCTAGGGTGACGCGCCCAGCACGGTTCGGCGCCCGCCGGGAAGGTCTGACTGTCACAGTGGCGCGACCGCACCGGAATTGCACCGGATTCTTCCGTTCGACGAGCTCGCCGATGCTATCGCGCCGGCGGCACCGGCCCGGTAGCGCGCCCCGGATCACAGTGCGGCAAAGGCTCCCCCGCACGCCTGCGAGACCAACCGGGCCACACGTACGCTGCGCGTATGCCAACCACTCCAGGATGGGTCAGGCGGAACCGCTTTGCTGCCTGGTCGGGGTACTTCTGCTCACTGGTTGCCTTCGCAACGCTGGCCATGGCCCTCACGGCCGCCGGCTCCGGTCACAGCGAGTGGGCCATGCTCGCCGGCATCATCTGCGCCGCGACCATCCTGTTCGGCCTCACGGTCATGACCACCACCGTCCACCGCGACCACGTGGACCACCACAACGTCCCCAGCCTTCTCAACGACACCTGGGAAACCACCCCCGCCTTCGCCCGCCGCCGCGGCGCCCCCAAGGCCATCGAACCCCACCGCATGCGCTGACCCACCCGGCCTCCCACCACGATTCCGGGGCACACACCCCGGAATCTTTCTGTCCCGGGGCCGCACTCCGTGCCGCGCTCATCCCCTCCTCGAAAGACCAACTGCGGCTCCGTGATCCATGCTCCTGGTTCGCCATGGACCGACTTGCGCGTAATACATGCTCAGATCGCAATATCTCCAGATGTGGATACAGGTGGGAGCTGGTCTGTCCTGTTCCCGGCCCGTAGGCGCCCGACCTCGGCATCCTCCGTAGGCTGGGGGCCGTCATGACGCGAACCGATCCCGATTCCTGCCCGGGCGTGCTCCGCCTGCACCAAGCCGCGGATGGTCCCCTCGCTCGCATCCGGGTGCCGGGTGGGCACCTCTCCCCCGGCCAGGTGCAGGCCCTGGCCGCCGCGGCGGTCGACCTGAGCGACGGCAATATCGAGCTCACCTCCCGCGGCAACGTGCAGTTCCGGCAGGTTCGGGATGCGGCTGCGCTCACCGAGCAGTTGACCGACGCGGGCCTGCTACCCAGCACGACGCACGAGCGGGTGCGGAACATCGTCGCCTCTCCGCTGTCCGGGCGGGTCGGCGGGTGGACCGACGTGCATCCACTCGTTCCGGCGCTCGATGAAGGTCTGCGCGCGCATCCGCGGCTGGCCGACCTGCCCGGCCGGGTGCTGTTCACCCTCGACGACGGTCGCGGCGATGTCACCGGACTGGGCGGGGATATCGGTGTGCATGCGCTCGACGAGAACACCTACGCACTCCTGTTGGCAGGCAAGGACTCCGGTATCCGCGTGTCCCCCGCCGACGCGGTGGATCTCATGCTCGCCGCAGCGCACGGTTTCCTGGAGCTGCGCGACGGCCAGTGGCGGTTGCACGAGATCTCGGACGGAGGCGCCCGACTGACCGATCACCTGCTGACCATCCGGCCCGGCCTCGACGCGTCCGGCGACCCCCTCGAACTGCCGGTGCGCCAGGACATTCCGATCGGCTGGCTGAATCAGGACGACGATCGCGTCGCACTCGGCGCGGGCGTCCGCCTCGGCTCGCTGCCCGCCCGCACCGCTGAATTCATCGCCGCCGTCGAGCGTCCCGTCTACCTCACCCCGTGGCGCAGCCTGGTCCTCGCCGATCTCGACGAATGGACGGCCGAGCAGGTGGTCCGCGTCCTCGCCCCGATGGGCCTGATCTTCGACGCGAACTCCCCGTGGCTGCTGGTCAGCGCCTGCGCAGGCAGGCCCGGCTGCGCGAAATCCCTCACCGACGTCCGCGCCGACGCCGCCGAGGCCGTGGACACCGGTCATGTAGTCCCCACCGGCGCACCACAATTCGCACGCGATGGTCTGGACGCCGGGGAGGTCGTCGCCGCCGGCCGCCAACACTGGTCCGGCTGCGACCGCCGCTGCGGCCGTCCCAAGGGCGCGGTCACCGACATCATCGCCACGGTCGACGGCTACCGAATAGTCCCGTTCCAGTAGGCCGAGGTCGTCGTCGCCGAGGAAGACCGTGGCGGCGGCAATTGATGCGCTATCCCCGCCCCGAAGGACGGGGTCTGCGCGCTACGTTTCATGATCAGAGCAGCGGCGAGCATCGGAGACGGGAGGCGGTCATGGCTGTGCCGAAGCTCAGCGATGAGGAGATCACGGCGATGTCGGACGATGAGCGCCGGGAGCTGATCCGGCGGCTGCGGCTGCCGCCCGAGCGGGTGCTGCCGCGGCCGGAGGTGGTGCGGGTGCATCGGCGGGTTCGGTTGGCGCTCATGGTCGGCGGCTGTCTCGCGCTGATTCCGTGGATCGTTTACCTGGGGTTCTCGCTCCCGGCGGAGTATCACGCGAGGAACTGGTCGCTGGCCTGGATCGGGTTCGACATCGCCCTGGTGCTGATGATGGCGGCCACCGCCTACCTGGGCTGGAAGCATCGGGTGGTGCTGCTGCTCCCCGCCTTCGGCACCGGGCTCCTGCTGCTCGTGGACGCCTGGTTCGACATCGTGACCGCCGAGGCCGGGGATGTGTGGGTGTCGGCGGGCACGGCGGTCATCGGTGAGATCCCGCTGGCGCTGTTGCAGATCACCGGCGCGGTGATGCTGCTGCGCTTCCTCATCCTGGCCCACCCGCTCAACGATCCGGGGGTCACTCCGTTCCGGACCCGGCTGCCGTTCTGACCCTGTGTAATTCGAGCGTGCAGCACTTCACGCTGCCGCCGGACTTGAGCAACTCCGACAGATCGATCCCGACCGGCTGGTAGCCGCGGGCCCGCAGCTGCTCGGCCAGGCCGACGGCCTTCTCGGTGAGGAAGACGTGGTAGCCGTCGCAGACGCCGTTGAGGCCCAACACATTCGCGTCCTCCTCGTCGGCGATGATGGCATCCGGGTACAGGCCGGCCAGCAGCCGGGCGCTGGGCCCGCTGAAGGCGCCCGGGTAGTAGGCGATGGTGTCGTCGAGCACCATGAGCGCGGTGTCGAGGTGATAGAACCGCGGATCCACCAGATCCAGCGAGACGACCGGCAATCCGAAGAACTCCGCCACCTCCTCGTGCGCGCCGGGGGCACTGCGGAATCCGGTCCCGGCGAGGATCCGGTCGGCGGCGATGGCGAAATCGCCTTCGCCCTCATTGGTTTCGCGGGCGGCGGCCACGGCGGCGAATCCGCGGGCCGCCATCCACGCGTGGAAGGCCGGGCCTTCCTGTGCGCGTTCGGGATTGGCGAAACGGGCCGAGAGCGCCCGGTCCCCGATGACGAGTCCGCCATTGGCGGCGAACACCATATCGGGCAGTCCGGCAATCGGTTCGATGACCTCGACCCGATGCCCGTGCGCCTCGTACGCCGCGCGCAGCCCGTCCCACTGGGCCAGGGCCAGGGCGCGGTTCACCGGGTCGGAGGTGTCCATCCACGGATTGATGGCGTAGGTGACGTCGAAGTGTTCCGGGCGGCACATGAGGTAGTGGCGGGGAACGGGCCGGCGGGCGGCGGGATCACGGGCGGGCAGCGTGGCTACGGACGTCAACGAGACTCCCTCGGAAGCGGCGCGGACGGGGCTGTCCTGAAGGTAAGTGGCGTACCGTTGTGCTCGAAATAGCGAATCGTTGCGTTGATACCGATGCCGGCGGCGATTTGTTGCGCCACACCCGTGCGTGCGCATCATTGCGAAGGGGCGAGCATGGACGACCTGGACCGGCGGATCCTGGCGTACCTGCTCAAGTACGCGCGCGCCTCGTTCCAGGACATCGGCTCCGAGATCGGCCTGTCCGCGCCCGCCGTCAAGCGCCGGGTCGACAAGATGGTGGCGGGCGGGCAGATCACCGGCTTCACCGCGGTGGTGAACCCGGCCGCGCTGGGGTGGCGCACCGAGGCGTATGTCGAAGTCTTCTACCGCGACAACATCTCCCCCGCCGAACTGCGCCGCAGCCTCGAACCCATCCCGCAGGTGGTCGGGGTGTGGACGATCGCCGGTGAGGCCGATGCCCTGGTGCATGTGATGGCCACCGATATGGCCGAGATCGAGGCGACCGTCGAGCGTATTCGTGAGAACGCGCGGGTCGGGCGCACCCGCAGCAATATCGTCATGTCCCGGCTGCTCGAACGGCCCCGCACGTGATCCGGCCCCGGCCGTGAACGGTCCACTGTGGCAGCCGAACCCCGTCGTGAGGAGGCTCGAACCCGGTCGCGAGGTGTCGGCGCGCGACCCGCTCAGCGCGGCCCCGACGGCGAAATCTAGGGTGGACGCCATGTCCGACGTGCGTGCCAGCTACCTCAAAGACGGGGCCGAGATCTATCGGCGCTCGTTCGCGACCATCCGGGCCGAGGCCGATCTGGCCCGGTTCCCCGCGGACGTGTCGCAGGTGGTGGTGCGCATGATCCACGCCTGCGGGCAGGTGGATCTGGCCGGTGACGTCGAGTTCAGTACCGATGTGGTGGCCAAGGCGCGGGCCGCGCTGCAGGGCGGCGCGCCGATCCTGTGCGACGCCAAGATGGTCGCCTCGGGCGTGACCCGCAAGCGGCTGCCGGCCGACAACGACGTACTGTGCCTGCTCGACGATCCCCGGGTACCGGAGTTGGCGGCCCGCATGGACAACACCAGATCGGCTGCGGCGCTGGAACTCTGGAGTGACCGGCTGGATGGTGCGGTGGTGGCCGTCGGCAATGCGCCGACCGCGCTGTTCCATCTGCTGGACATGCTGGACGCGGGTGGACCCCGGCCCGCCGCCGTGCTCGGCATTCCGGTCGGGTTCATCGGGGCCGCGGAATCCAAGCAGGCCCTGGCCGAATACGGCGGCGTCGAATTCCTGACCGTGCGGGGCCGGCGCGGCGGCAGCGCCATCACCGCCGCAGCCCTCAATGCGATTGCGAGCGAACAAGAATGAGCAAGCTCTGGGGTGTCGGGCTCGGACCCGGCGATCCGGAACTGGTGACGGTCAAGGCCGCGCGGATCATCGGCGAGGCCGATGTCATCGCCTTCCACAGCGCCCGCCACGGCCGCAGCATCTCCCGCGCCATCGCGGCCCCGTACATGCGTGAGGGTCAGCTCGAGGAGCACCTGGTCTACCCGGTGACCACCGAGACAACCGACCACCCGGGCGGTTACCAGGGCGCGATCGACGAATTCTACGAGCGCGCGGCCGCGGCGCTGGCGGGCCATCTCGCCGCGGGCCGCACCGTCGCGCTGCTCGCGGCCGGTGACCCGCTGTTCTACAGCTCGTTCATGCACATGCACCGCCGCCTGGCCGACCGCTTCGACACCGAGATCATCCCCGGCGTCACCTCGGTCAGCGCCGCCTCGGCCGCCCTGGGCACCCCTCTGGTGGAAGGCGAGCAGGTCCTCACCGTCCTGCCCGGCACCATGCCCACCGAGGAACTCACCCGCCGCCTGCGCGAAACCGACGCGGCCGCCATCATGAAGCTGGGCCGCACCTACCCCGGTGTCCGCCAGGCCCTTTCGGACTCCGGCCGCCTCGCCGACGCCTACTACGTCGAACGCGCCAGCTCGTCCCGCCAGCGTGTGCTGCGCGCCGCGGAGGTCGACGAAGCGAGCGTCCCCTACTTCGCGATCACGATCGTGCCGGGCCCCGAACCCGCCACGCGCATCGCACTGACGGCCGACAGCGCGCCCGCGTCCTCCGAAATAATCGGTGCCACTACGGATTCCGGTGTCGCCTCCGCGACCAACGGCCGGCCGCGGGCCACGGCCGCCATCAGCCGAGTCGCGGACGGCGTCCGCGCCGCGGCCGCCCACTCCCCCGCGGCGGCCGTCGACGGGGCCGAACCCCGCGCGGCGCAATCGGGACAGGTCGGCGAGGTCGTCGTGGTGGGTCTCGGGCCGGGCGCGGAGGTGTGGACCACGCCGGAGGTTCGGCAGGCGCTGGCCGAGGCGACCGACATCGTCGGGTACACCACGTATGTGAATCGGGTGCCGGTGCGGCCGGGGCAGCGGCGGCATGCCAGTGACAATCGGGTCGAATCCGAGCGCGCCGGAATGGCTTTGGACATGGCCAAGCAGGGCGCGAAGGTCGTGGTCGTCTCGTCGGGCGATCCAGGCGTGTTCGCGATGGCGGCGGCGGTGATCGAGGAGTCAGCGGATCCGCAGTGGCGGGAGGTGCCGGTGCGGGTGCTGCCCGGCGTGACCGCGGCCAGTGCGGTGGCCAGCCGGATGGGCGCGCCGCTGGGGCATGATTTCGCCATGATCTCGCTGTCGGATCGGCTCAAGCCGTGGGAGACGGTGGCGCAACGGATTTCGGCGGTGGCGTCGGCGGACATGGCGTTCGCCGTGTACAACCCGGCGTCGTCGCAGCGCACCTGGCAGGTGGCGGCCATGCGCGATCTCGTGCTCGAGCACCGCAAGCCGCAGACGCCGGTGGTGATCGGCCGCGATGTGGGCGGCCCGGCCGAGTCGGTGCGGGTGGTGACACTGGCGGAGCTGGATCCGGCCGAGGTGGACATGCGGACCCTGTTGATCATCGGCGCGTCGACCACCACGGTGTTCGACGCGGCCGGTGGACCCCGGGTGTTCACGTCGCGCCGCTACGGAGACTAATATTCCACTGTAGAACGTAGGCTGGAAGGAGTGCCGGTGCCTGAAGACCATGCTCGACGCCCGCTCAACTCGACGGCTGCGTCCCTACTCGGATTCCTCCACCAGGGCGAACTGTCCGGGTGGGATCTGGTGGCGCTGGCCCAGGACCGCATCGGCGACTTCTGGACCATCACCCAGAGCCAGGTCTACCGCGAACTGGCCACCATGCATCAGCACGGACTCGTGGAGAAGGGTGCGGCCGGCGCCCGCGACCGCACCCCCTACCGGATCACCGAGGACGGCCGGGCAGCCTTCGCCGAATGGATCGCCCGCGATCCCGGCGCGGAGACCATCCGGGTGCCGCTGCTGCTGACCCTCTCCTTCGGCGAGTTCGTCGATCCCGAGCGGCTCGAACGCATCGTCGCCGCCGGCCGCACCGTCCACGAGCAGCGCCTGTCCAGCTACCTGTCCGGCCACGACGAGCAGCGCATGTCACCCTACGAGCGGGCCACCCTCGATTTCGGCATCCGCTACGAGCGCGCCGTGCTGGAGTGGTTCGATCGGCTGCCGGAGCTGCTCGACCGCACCAGCCGCCTGTCCTGAGCCGGGGCCGACGGGCCCGCCGCTCCGAACAGGGATCGGCCGGCCCCGTCCCGAGCCGGGTCGGTCAGCCTGGTTCCGAGCGGGGTCGGTCGGCCCAGCGTGCCGTACCACGCCGGGCGCGCAGCCAATCCCAGGCCGCCGCAACCGTTTCCACCTGCTCCGCGCCCGCGGGCAGTGGCGGCCGACCGATCATCACGACCGGTATGCCGAGCTCGCGCGCGGCGATGAGTTTGGCCTCGGTCAGCGCTCCCCCGCTGTCCTTGGTCACCATGACGTCGATGCGCTGCCCGGTCAACAGTGCGGTCTCGTCGGCGACGCTGAAAGGCCCACGGGCGAGCAGCAATTCGTGATCGACCGGCATCGCCCCGTCGGGCGGGTCGATGGCCCGGATCAGGAACCACGCGTCCGAGTGCGCGAACGCGGCCACGCCCTGGCGGCCGATGGTGAGGAAGACTCGTTTCCCCAGGGCCGCGGCGGCTTCCGCCGCGAGCGCCAGATCCGGAACGCGCATCCACCGATCCCCGGGCTGCTCGGTCCATCCCGGCCGCCGCACGTGCAGCACCGGGATCCCGAGACTCGCGGCCGCGGTCGCGGCATTGGCGGTGATTCCCCCGGCGAATGGGTGCGTGGCATCTACCACGACCTCGATTCCATTGCCGCGCAACCACTCCCGCAGTCCACCGACGCCCCCGAAGCCCCCCACGCGCACCTCGCCGACCGGCAGCACGGGGTCGCGCACGCGCCCGGCGAGCGAGGACACGATGTCGAATCCTCGCTCGCCCGACGCGATATCGGCGAGTTCCCGGGCTTCCCGGGTGCCGCCGAGAATCAGCGTTTTCAGGGCTGCCCGCTGAAATAGGCCGAGCCCGAGTCGATCAGCGGCTGTCCGCCGGCGATCAGCAGTCCGATGATCGCGCCGGGAATCGCGCCGATCCCGAACAGGAAGGCGCCCAGGATGCCGCCGATGATGCCGCCCAGCGCGGCGTGCTGCAGCTGACCGAAGAAGTCGGCCTGCGAGTCGATGTCCTTGGCGGTCGACACCGGCGCCGAGACCGGGGTCAGCGTCAGCTGGGTGCCCGCGGTGTCGATGGCGGCGGTGAGGCCGTACTGCTTGCCCGCCAGCGTGCCGTTCAGCGGCACCTGGGTCACCACATCGCCGGCCTGGTTCTTCAGGAACACGGTCTGGCTGGCCGCATCCAGGGTGAACTGGCCGCCGGTCACCTGGGTGACGATGTCGTTCGCGTCGGTGAGCGCCACGCTGTAGTCGACGCCCTGCTGGCTGCCGTGCAGCGCCGACGGGGACTGCTCCACCGCCGGGGCGGGGTCGACGGGGACGGCGTAACCGGTGCCCGCGGCGATACCGGTCGCGGCGGCGGCAATGAATGCGGTGGCCACGAACTTTGTGTACTTCATGGAAGTCATCGATCTCCAAATAGTCCGAATCGAACCCGATAACAATCGGGTCACGGGGATTCACACTACCGGTGAGTTACGCACGTTTCACTCTGAATGCCTCGCGCGCGGAGCCGCTTTCATGCCAATGACCCATTTGAGCAGCGCACGGGCGCGTGACATTCCCCACGATATCGCCGGAACGATACCGCGCGAGCGTCAGCCGCGGGGGGTGGACAGGAGCTCGGCAGCGGCCCCCGACAGCGGCCAGCCGGTGACCGTCTTCGGGCGCGGTGCCGCGAAGGTCCGCACCCTGGAGGTCGACAGGCCGTTCACCCTCGCCATTGCCATGACCGGCGGGTATCGATCGCGCCGATGCCGTCCATCGGCAGAACGTCCGACCGGCAGGCGGGATTCACACGGACCGGCCGGCGCTCCAGTCCCGGGCGAGCCCGATGAAGGCGCGCGCGGCCGCGGTGCGATAGGCGTTCTCGCGGCAGAGCAGGACCGCGACCCGGGTCGGCAACGGCGGATCCAGCGCCACGGCCGTCAGGTGCGGATGGTCGCGGGCGATGCCGTCGGGCAGGATGGTGGCGAGCGCGGTGAGCTGAACCGCCTCGATGACGGCGTGAATCGAGTTGGCCTCCACCAGGATTCGCGGGCTCACACCCTGCTCGCGAAAATAGGCGTCGATGTGCAGCCGGGTGACGAATTCCCGATTGAGCAGGGCGAGATCGTATTCGGCGAGCTTCGCGGCCGGCAGGCGCGAACGCCGAGCCCGGCGATCCGCGCCGACCAGGCTCAGCGTCTCGGTGAACAGGGTGGCGGCCTCGATGCCCGGCAGGTGCCCGCCCGCGAACCCGATCCCGACGTCGATATCGTCGGCCAGCAGCCCGGATTCGATCACGTCCTGATTTGTTTCGCGAATGTCGAGGGTGATGCCGGGATGCCGGGCTCGCAATTCGGCGATGAGCGGCCCGATCAGATAGGCCGCGAAAGTCGGGGTGTAGGCCAGCCGCAGATGGCCGCGCGACAGATCCTCGACATCTTGCACAGCCCGATCGGCCGCATCGAGTTCGGCCAGCGCGAGCCGAGCGTGGCGGGCATACACCTCCCCCGCGTCCGTGAGCCGGACAGCACGCCCGGTCCGATCCAGCAGTGGCGCACCCACCAGCCGCTCGAGCTGCCGAATCTGTTGCGAGAGCGTGGGCTGTGAGACATGCAGATCCTCGGCAGCGCGCGTGAAGCTCCCGTGCTCGGCCACGGCGAGCAGATACCGCAGATGGCGCAGTTCCGGGGTCATCCTCCGACTATAGACCACGCCAATCGACACACTCCCGGCTGCGCGGAAGACGCTATAACCCCAGTTCAACCAGCTGATGTGCGCCCCCTTTCCGCTCTTCGAGGGACAGAAGCGTCGCCCCTCCGGCCTCGGGGGTGCGACGAGTCCTACTCACCGGGCCTGAACAGCGGAAGCGCCCGGTCCGGTGGAGGGCGGGCTTAGTTTGAGCGGCATGAGCAATGAAGCACTCGAAGCGATTCGGACACTCAAATATCGGTATCTGCGCACGCTGGATCTCAAGCTGTGGGACGAATTCGGCGACACTCTGTGCGAAGACGTCACCGCCGCGTACGGGTCGCCCTCCGGTGAGATGCCTGCGGAGTTCAAGGGCCGTGAGCAGATTGTGGAGTACATGCGCACCGCGCTCGGCGGCAATATCATCACGGTCCACGTCGTGCACCATCCGGAGATCACTGTCGATGGCGAATCCGCCACCGGCAGTTGGTGTCTGGAAGACACCGTGATCTTTCCCGAACACAGCAGCATCATTCGAGGCGCCGCCTATTACAACGACACCTATCGCCGCGAGGACGGCGTCTGGCGGATCGAACGAACCAGCTACGAACGCATCTACGAATCCACCATGTCCACGGAAGGACTGCCCGGATACGCCCTGACGGCGAATCGCTGGGCGCCCGCGTAATACGACCGCCGATCCGACCGGCTCGAGCGCGACGGTTTCGCCGATCGATCACTATCTGGAACGCGGTGTCGTTCAGTTCGAGATCGAGCAGCCCGGCTTCCGGTCATTCCTCACCACGTACCCGGATGGCCGCTGGGTCCTCATGCTCGGCGACGATCTCGAGCGCGACGAGGCCGGGCAATTGGCAGTGGTGCGCCAGGCCGTCGGACTGGACGATGTCCCGATCGAGGTGATCACCACCGGACGCTGGGAGCCGGCCGACCTGATCGCCGACTGCTTCTCGTCAGGCCGGGTATTCCTGGTCGGCGACGCGGCGCACCAATTGCCGCCCAACCGTGGCGGCTTCGGCGCCGACACCGGCATCGAGGACGCCCACAAGCGGATGGCCGACGGCCTCGCCGCGTACGCGAGCAATTCCGCCCGCGCCGATCTCGATGAGGACCAACCGTCGTAACTCAGCGGTGCGGACCTGCACCACGACGGGTTGTTCACCGAGCTCGGCCGATCGTGAGCACGATCTTGCTTCCGACGCCACCCGGCCGTGCATTCGCCGGCCCTCGGCCGCCGTCATCGGGCTGCTCGGCGTCGCCCTCGCGGTCTCGGTACGGCCGGAACATCATGCAGCACAAGCGAAGCCAGAAGAATAGAAGGTATCGAGAACGGCACTATACGACGGTAAGCGAGTCGTCATCACCGGCGGTACCAGCGGAGTTGGGCTGGCCACGGCGCGACTACTGAGCGACCGCGGCGCTCGCGGCCTGGTTACCGGCCGCTCCGAGCCCGCACTCGGCGAGGCGCGGGAATCCCTCGGCAGCAACGCCGTTGCGATACAGAGCGATGCGGCGTCGCTCGCTGACATCGATACCCTCGCCGAACGCGTGCAGTCGGAATTCGGAACAGTCGATCTGCTGTTCCTCAAACGCCGGGCTGAGTCGTGCTCCCGGAACGGCCCGTCCGCTCAATGCGGAAGTGCGGTCGCGACGGTGCGGCGGATGGCGTCGAGGTCGACATCGGTGGTGAGGGATGATTCCGCCATGGATTGCAGCGGTTCGGCCACCGCGAGCAGCGTCTGCAGCAGCCGGGGAAATGCCGTGCAGGCCAGCAGATCCTGGGCGATCGCGGAGCTTGCCGCAGCGTCGGTCTCCTATTGTTGCGCCAGGTAGGTGCCGAGCCGGTCGCGGGTGCCGACGAAGATGACGTCGAAATAGGCGCGCGATCACCTTCGACTGACCCGCCGTGATCCTCCCCACTTCGGTTACACGGTCTTCGCCCGCGAGGTGACTTGGTTTGGTTCAGGCTTGCTGGCCGGTGGCGGCGAGGACGATCTCGCGGATGGTGACCGTGGGCGGCTGCTGGTAGGCGTAGGCGATGGCCTCGGCCACGGCGTGTGGATCCAGTGCGCCGCCCGCGGACTTCTTCCACGCCTCGTAGTCGGTCTTGATCTGCTCGTCGCTGGTATGGGAGAGCAGTTCGGTCTCCACCGCACCGGGAGCGATGGTCACCACGCGCACCCCCGAAGGGGCGACCTCCTCGCGCAGGTTCTCCGACATGGCGTGGACGGCGAACTTCGTGCCCACGTACGCGGTGTGGTTGGGGAAGGTCTTGCGTCCGGCGATGGAGCTGACATTGATGATCGTGCCCCCGCCCCGGGCGATCATCCCGGGCAGCACCGCGCGGATGCCGTAGAGGACGCCCTTGATATTGAGGTCGATCATCCGTTCCCACTCGTCGACAGGCTGGTCGGCGAGGCGGCCCAGCAGCATGACTCCGGCATTGTTGACAATCGCATCGGCCGGACCGAACCGCTGCTCCGCCTCTCGCACCGCCGCCCTGACGGCGCCGCGGTCGGTGACGTCAACCTTGCGGCACAGGGTGTTCGGCAGGGAGAGTTCCTCCAGCTTTTCGAGCCGCCGGGCGAGCAGCAGTAGCGGGTGTCCCTGGGAGGAGAGCAGGCGGGCGGTGGCGGCGCCGATGCCGGAGCTGGCTCCGGTGATGACGATCAGGGGCTTGGTCATGGGAATCTCCGAGGTGGTGGATCGTGTCGCATTCCAGGGGACCACGGTGAGAGGCCCCGCTCGTACCACCAGGGGAGGCCAGGTCTACCGAGGGTCCAGCAGACCCCCTCTCACGGAGTTCACGCCCCCGTACACCGCCCTAGTCTGAAGGAATGAGCACGTCACCGGAGCGCGGACCCAACCTGGAGCTGCGGGACTTCCTGCGTTCTCGCAGGGCTCGGATCAGTCCCGACGACGTGGGCCTGAGTCCGCACGCCGGTCGGCGACGGGTGCCCGGCCTGCGCCGCGAGGAGGTCGCACAGCTGGCCGGGGTCAGCGTCGACTACTACGTCCGTCTGGAGCGTGGCCGCACCCCGAACGCCTCGGCGTCGGTGCTGGAAGCCGTGGCCCGGGCACTGCGGCTCGACCCCGCCGAGCGGGCCCACCTGTTCGACCTGGCCAAACCTCGACCGGGGTTCGGCCGTCGGCGTCCCGCACCGCCCCAGCGGGTGCGACCCGGACTACTGCGGGTTCTGGACGCGCTGACCGACACCCCGGCGATGATCCTCGGACACCGGCTCGACGTTCTGGGCGCCAACCCGCTCGCCAAAGCCCTGTACACCGACTTCGACGCCCTGCCGAGCCGCGATCGCAACCTCGCCCGGTTCATCTTTCTCGACCCCACCGCCCACGATCTGCTCGCCGACTGGGAGACCGCCGCCCGTGGCACGGTCGCGGCCTTGCGGCTGTACGCGGGCCGCCATCCGCACGACCCGCGCCTGAATGAACTGGTCGGTGAGCTCTCGGTGCGGGACGAGGACTTCCGCCAGTGGTGGGCCGACCACGACGTCCTGCAGTACACCCACGGCCTCAAGCTCTACCGCCATCCCCTCGTCGGTGAGCTCACCCTGGCCTACGAGTCGCTCGCTCTCCCTGACGACCCCGACCAGGCCCTTTACCTCTACACCGCAGAACCTGACAGCCCCTCCGAACACGCTCTCCGACTGCTCGGCGGCTGGTCTGCCTCCACACGGCCACTGTCTAGATCTGAATAGTTCGGTCCCACGCCGCCAGCATTCCCGACTGGCGGCCGTTCGGGACCTGCAGGTCCGAACGGCCGCCAGAGGAGAAGCTAGATCGTGACGACGATCTTCTTCCCGGCGTGGAGCCCCTTCTCGAGGTGGCGGTGTGCCTCGACGACGTCGTCGAAGGCGAACACCTTGTCGATGGCGGGCCACAGTGTGCCGAGGCGTACACCGGCGTTCAAGAAGGCCGCCATACGCTTCACCACCACGGCGTCGAGGGTGTGCTCGAAGCTCCGGTAGCCGAAGATCGTGAGCGGCGTGCTTGTCGGGAAGGGTGTGGGCCGAGGGTCTAGGAAGCCCGCGGCGACCAGTGTTCCGCCGGGGCGGGCCGCCTTCAGCAAATCCTGCTGGCCGGGGCCCATGACTACGTCGAGGACGATGTCGGCGCCGGTCCCGCCGGTCTGGTGGCGGACAGCTTCGACCACGTCCATGTGATCGGTGGCGATGACGGCGGCGGCGCCGGCGGCGATCAACTCGTCCTTCTTCGCGGTGTGCCGGGTGATGGCGATGGGCACGGCGCCGATCTGATTGGCGATCTGCATCGCCGCCCGGCCGACACCGCCGGACGCGGCAGTGACGAGGACGTGGTCGCCGGGACGCATCCCGGCCTTCTCGACGAGCGCGCCGTAGGCGGTGGAGTACGCGACCCATATGGCCGCCGCTTCCGTGATTCCGAGCCCGGCGGGCCGGGCGACGACCCGGCTCGCGGGGATCGTGGTGTATTCGGCGTAGCTGCCCTTGACACTCGCGTCCGGAATGGCCGTGAGGATGACCGGATCGCCGATCTCCAGCCCCGTGACCTCGGATCCCACCGCGTCGATGCGGCCGGTTCCCTCGACGCCGAGGCGAGCGTGCGGCAGGGGGACGATCGCGGGCGAGGTGCCCGAACGCATCATCTGGTCGAGCGGGTTGACGGCGAACGCTTCGATCCTGACCCGCACTTCGTCGACCGCGGGCTCGACGACCGGCTCCTCGACGACGTGCATGACATCCGGCCCGCCGAACTCGTCGAACACGACGACTCGTGGCATGGTGATTCCTCCGCATCTGATGTTGGATTCGATACTCGCGGAAGACGTTACGGAGCTGTCGGTTACCTCCTGGTACCTTCGACTTTCATGCAGAACACGGCTGGACCGGTCTTCCTCGCCGACTGCCCCACACGACTGGCGGTCGAAATCATCTCCGACAAATGGGCCGTGCTCGTGCTCTTCGGACTCAGCCATCAGCCTCGCCGGCACGGTGATCTGGTCGACCTCATCGGCGGCATCTCGCGCAAGGTCCTCACCCAGACACTGCGCCGACTCCAGCAGTACGGTCTGGTCGAACGCCATGCCGAAGCGCCACGGCGGGTCGAGTACAGCCTCACCGACCTCGGCCAGACCCTCGTCGAGCCCATCGAGGTCCTGACGAACTGGGCGAGGGACTACGGCGGGGCCATCGCCGACTTCCAGGAGGCGGCGCAAGCCGCTACTTCTACTCATGGTCGCCCGGTGAGTTGATCTCGACGGGGCGAACTCGCCAACGCGGCGGTGACCTTCGACGAAAACCACTGCATACCAAGGGCTTCTGTTGTTGTTCTACCGTGCCGCACTGCCGTTGTCACGCCAGACCCTCACCTGGGTCGCCGGCGTGATCCGCCGCCACCGAACCGGGATCGGGTCGGTATGGCGCAAGCTCGACCCCGACCGTCAAGCCCTGCTTGTCCTGGCCTACCTGCGCAAGGCCGAAATCTACGCCGACCTCGCCGCGGGCTTCGCGATCTCGACGACGACCGCAGTGGACGATGTTGCCGGGCAGGGCATTTCATGCCTTTCGGTGAAAGCCTGGGCGACGGTGTCGTAGATCAAGGTGTGAGCATTGAACCGGACACCCTCGCCACCGCACTGCATGTCAAAACCAAGGATTCGCGGCCGGTCTGCTCGAGGACTGCGCCGCGGTCCGCAACGGACTCACCCTCACCTCGAGCAGCGGCGCTGTCGAGGCCACCGTCACGAAACTGAAGGCACTCGAAAGAGCCATATACGGCCGCGCCAATTTCGACCTTTCTGCTCGGCGAGCGAGCCGACCAGCACCTGCTCGCGTACGTTGGTCAGTGGTGTCCGGAACCGCTGGAGGAGCCGGTGATCAGCGGCTTGAGCGGGATGGGTGGTGTGCGCAGGTTGGCGTCGGGGACGTCGGTGCCGTTCGGGTTCAGCAGGCCGTCCTTGTCGGCGTAGGCGCTGTGGCCGGGTTCGGCCTGCACGGTCGTGACGTACTTCCACACGCCGTCGGCGAGTGCCGCGCCGCCGAGGCCGAGGGTGCCCAGCAGCATGCCGCCGCCCGCGAAGGCCATGACGGCTGCTGGGGTGGTTGCCAGGCAGCCGGGGCCGACCACCAGGCACGAGCCCAGTCCGATGGCGCCGCCGACCAGCGCGCCGATGACGAACCCGCCAACGGTGCCGACGAGCGTGCCCGTGGTCATCTTGCTCGCGAATTCGTCGAGCGCCTTCTGGTTCTCGAGCGGCGAGGCGATCGGACGCAGCCCGGTGTCGGGGGTGAGCACCAGGGTGCGCCCGTCGTCGGAGATCTGCGGCGCGATCGGGTGGCGGGTTCCGTCGAGGTCGAAAGCCATTGGCAGCGTGAGTAGTTGACGGCCGTCGGAGCCGCGAGCGAGTACCGACCCGGCATCGGGTGCCAGGGTGAAGGTGGCGTCGTCGAGGACGGTGACGACCGAGTCGCCCACCACCGCGGCGCGGTAGCGGGGGGCGGAATCAGGGTCGGCGTGGGCAGGCGCGACGGCGAGCGTCATGGCTCCGGCGGCCGTGACCGCAGCGAAAGCGGTTGTGCGAAGGTTCATGTCGATATCTCCCTGCTCAGTTGGCGGCCGGCGCCGGGTCGCCGGTCTTGCCCTGCGCGTACTGTCCGTACTTGCTCTGGCCCGGGGCGGCGCGCAGGGTGCTGAAGTAGTCGAAGGCCGCCGCCGCGGCGGACGGCCCGCCGCCGGCGACCAGTCCGACGAGCCCGCCCGCCGCGGCCACCATGCTCACGATCGGCAGCACCGTGACCACGCAGCCCAGACTCAACACCAGGCAGGACGCTCCGGCCAGGGCGATACCGACGCCTATGCCCGCGACCGCGCCGACGGCGGTGCCCACCAGGCTGCCGATCGAGGTGCCGAGGCTGACGGCATTGATGAGGTCGTTCATGGCGAGCTGGTTCTCCACCGGCGAAGCGACGGGTTTGAGAGCCGAGCGATCCAGGCCCGTGACATCGGGTACGAGCCGCAGGGTACGGCCATCGTCGGTGATCTGCTGCCGCAGCGGCAGATGCTGACCGTCGAGGGTGAACGACAGCGGCAGTGCGTCGAGGACCTGCCCTGCCGCGTCACGGATGTCGACCGACCGCTGGTCACCGGTGAGCGTGAAGACGCCGTTGTCGAGGGTGGTGACCACGGCCCCGTCGACCAGATTCGCGTGATAGCCGACGGCCGGGACTGCACCCGCCGGGGCGGCCGCGGCGGTGGCAGCGCTGGAGACGACACTCGCAGCCAGGACGGCCGCGGTCAGGGTCGTGTGTCGAATATTCATGCGTATTACCTCATCTCGTGTCGCCCACGGGCGCGACGCGGCAAGCGGGCAGTATCAGCCCCGCGAGTGCGGGTGATCGGCTCCGAAGCGGGACCGCAGTTCCGGCGATATAGCGGGGTTGTGACCCGTGTCGCACCGATCCGGCTTCGTGATCCGAAACACTAACCCACGAAATAATCTATAGGCCAGTGTTTTCTTGAAATTCTCCTGACAAGAATTCCGGGAATGCATGGCACGCAAGACAATGCGCAACGACGAATGCCCGCCGGCGCTGAATGCGTTCGGCGGGTGGATCTTTCGCTTCCTGTCGAAGTTATCGCGGGGTGGACCGTACCTCCGTTGGTTCGGTGATATCCGCTATCGCGAAATCACACATGTCCGAGGCCGTGTGCAAAAGCATGAGCGGGATCGATGAAATGCCGTAGCCGGGCTCGATATCGGATCGAACGACTTCGCCGTAATGCGATATGTGACATTCACGGCCTGACCAGGATCCGGATCGGATTGCCGACTTTGTCTCGTTGATCGGCACAATGCCTTCGGTGATGTTCTCGAGCGGCACGATATCGCTGATCGAGCAGCACCACATCAGCGCGGATCTTGCCCTGGGACTTGTCGACCCACTCCTCGGTCTTGCCCATGAACGGGTCGATCGACCGCGGCCTGCGCAGTTTCACCAGCGGATCGCGGCCCGCGTCGCTGACCACGACATACCGGGCCACCGTCTTCTCATCTACCCCTGCCAGCAAATGCGGCCGAATGCGCGCAGCGTGTCAGATCGAACGCTTCCAGAATCTCCGCGATCTTCCTGTCGGACTTGGTCAACGGGATCCCTTCGACGCAGTTGGCGAGCGATCACACACCGCCCAGCCAACTCGCCCGAAGAGATCCCGTTTCGCATTTATCAGGCGTGTCCCGGAGATCCAGATGTCCGCCCATCCGGAGAAGTCATGTCCGCCAGCCCGGACTCACATGTCCGCCCACCGGGATTATCCGGCGTCCGCTGGCAGCGCCGCACGGCCGGGTCGGCCGCCGGCACACATCGGCGAGCCGCCGAGGAGGAACAGGATGCGCGGACGCTCACTCGACCTTTGTGACCGGCGGCGGAGTCCAGTCGCCCGACAGTACCTGGGGCTTGGGCCAGTACAGGCGCAGGTTCATCGAGAAGGGACCGCTCGCCGGTGCCGGCAGCCAGTTCGATTCCTTGTCCGCGCCCGGCGAGTCGCGCTGGATGTAGAGGTCGAGCGAGCCGTCAGGGTTGAAGTGGAGCTTGTCGCGGTCGCCGATGGCGTACCGGTTGATCGGGTTCGCGGCGAAGAACTGACCCTCGTTGTACATCGTCAGCGACCAGAACCCGCGGACCGGAGGAATCTGGTTATTGGCGAAGTGCAGCATGTAGCGGCCGTCGCTGGTGAACGGTTTCCCGTTCCCGTCGGCGAACGCGAACGGATAGATCGCGTCCTCGATCGTGTTGGCGCCCAAGGCTGCAAACGCAACGGTTGCCCGTGCCCGGTAGTCGGCTCCGTAGGTGCCGATGCCGGTCATCAAGGTGCGCCACCCGTTCTGCTGAACACCGCTTTTGGTCACGCTCGACTTGATAGCCGCGAGCGCCGCGGTGGGAGCCGCCTCGAGCGCTTGTCGCACCTCGGGTGACGCCGCCGCGAGCGAGAACGATTGGCCTGCCTCGATACCGATGCGCGCCATGCGCTGCAGTATCGGAGAGTCGTTGTCGTGCGGTGGGTTCACCTTCATCAGTTCGGCGAACAGGCCGAAGAAGTCCTGCGGGCTCATCTTCTCGATCTGCTGCACCGGGGGCGTCTGCACATCCCACGCGGGATCGATGGAGGTCTTCGGTGCGGTGTACTGCTTGCCGAACTGGCTCAGCGGCGTCGCGACGAGTCCGTCCTGGAACTTGTGTACCTCGGGGTAGTCGGGTGTGCCGTTGGTCTGGGTCCGGCCGATGATCCAACCGGTCGGGGTCGGGGTGTGGATCAGCAGGGCGCCCGCCGGGAGCTCACCATTCCATCCCTTCGCCGCGAGTACGATCGTCTGCTCCTGATTGCCGGTGGTGCGGCTGCCCGGTGAAGCGAAGACGTCGGACCACATGTCCAGCATCTCGAACAGGTGATAGCGCTCACCCGAGGCTGGAACACGAATGGCGAGCGGCTCTTTCGATACATCGAACCAGAGGCTCGAGTACAAGGTGTCGGCGTTGGGCCGGACCACCCTGGTGAAATTCGCATCGGGGAAGGCTCGCAAATGCTCGAACTGATTCATCGACGCCTTGGCCGTGTGCCGCGTGAGCTCGGTGAGAACAAGTGGATAGGCGTAGGTGTAGGCGTCGGCCGCGATTTCCCGGGCGTCGTCCGCGGAGACCAGCGCCGGTGCCGTGGCGGCGGTGCCCGAACCGGAGTTCGTCGTATTCGCCGGTGACGACGTGCACGCTGCCGCGCCGACCAGCAGGGCAATCGCGCAGAATCCTGCGATGCTGTTTCGGTAACGCCTGCCGCCGATGGACGTGGTGATGCTGGTCCGCTTCGGATGAGACGCCGGGTCTTCCCGGTACCCGACCGCGCGGATCGGTGAGGAATCGGTCATTAGCGCTTCCTTGTGTGTGGTGTGGTGGATTCGGACTGCATCAGCACCCGCTGGGAGGGGTTGGACTCGGTGAAGCACCGAGAAGAGAAGCGTTCTCCTAACTCGACCTCTCTGAACCCGCTTGGACCTGACCCGTGAGCGAGTAGCCGGATGAGGGTCTGGTCACGTGCCGGGGTCGGCCACCGGAACGACTCACTCGAGGCACAGGTGCGTCGGGCTCGAATCGGGTGGTGGCCACCGCTTCTATTTGGCGATGTTGGCCAGGGCGACCGAGGCCCATCGCGCGAGCGGTGGCGCGATCCGCGACAGGATGTATATCAGGTGGGCTTCGGGGGCGATCGGTGCGACGGCTTTGCCGCGGTCGATGGCGGCGAGGATGTTGCGGGCTGCACGTTCGGGGGTGTAGCCGCGTTTATTTTGGCGCGGCGTGCTTGTTCGTTGCCGCCGCGGTAGGTGCTGTCGCAGGTGATGGCGGTGTTGACGATGCCGGGGCAGATGGTGGTGACGGCGATGCCCGTAGAGCTTCGGTCATGCCGAAGACGGCGAATTTGGTGGTGCTGTAGCGCCGAGCCGAGGGTTGGCGTCATGGCTGAATCTTGTTGCTACCGTCATGAATTCGATGGGTGTACCCCGTGCGGGCGCCCATGTCGGCATGGGTCATGATGGTGTCGGCCCTGAATACCCGCTTGATCCGGTCGGCGACGGCGGGCGGGGTACCGGTGACGAGGCGGGCGATCGGGCCGAGCTCACGGGGGACGAACACTTCCTGGCGTCCGTTGTGCAGCGCGCCGACGATGGCGTCGGCGACCGCGTCCGGGCCGACGATGCGGGTGCCGCGGGGTTTCGCGAAGCCGCTGATCATGTCGGTGCGGATCAGTCCGGGCATCACGATGGTCGTGCGGATACCAGTGCCGCGGGTTTCGGCACGGATCGCGCGGGTGAACCCGACGACGGCGTGCTTGGTTGCCGAGTAGGTGGCCCCGCCGGCGGTGGCGATCTGCCCCGCCGATGAGGCCAGGTTCACGATGTGGCCGCGCCCGCGGGGCAGGAACCGGCGCAGCGCCAGCCGGGTGCCGGTAAGGACGCCGCCGATGTTGATGTCGAGCAGTCGTTGGGTGTCGTCAGGGTCCTCGTCGACGAACATGCCGATCGGCGCGATGCCGGCGTTGTTGACCAGCGCGTCCAGCGGGCCGAGGCGGTTCTCGGCCTCGGTGAGGAAGGCCTCGAAACTGTCCGCGTCGCGGACATCGAGCCGCAGGCCGACCGCGCGGTCGCCAAGTTCGGAGGAGACGGTCGCGCATGCGTCACCGTCGACATCGCCGATGACCACAGACATGCCAGCCCGCAGGCAGGCCTGCGCGGTGGCGCGACCGATACCGCGAGCACCTCCGGTGATCGCGATGCGTTCGATGGCCATGAGTGTTTGTCCTTGTCTCTGTTAGTGGTTGTTCGTGTTTGATGGGCGCCGGTCAGGGTGGCCGCTCGGCGGGCTGCTCGGTGAGAAGCCCGCCGATCCGGATCACTCGGCTGTGGTCAGGCTTGTGGTGCCATGAATCCGGCGCCACCACCGCCGATGTAGTTCACCGGGCCGAGGTTTCGGGCTTGCGCCACCTCGCGGACGAGGTGTCGGATCATCGTGGTGTCGAGGATCGAGTGGA
>NZ_JBIWMX010000024.1:0-138370 GCF_044766925.1 Nocardia sp. NPDC101769
GGTTGGGCAGGTGAGCGGCGGGGTTGGCCTCGGCCAGGCGACGTCGGATCCCGGTAGCTTCGGTGATGGTGGCCAGCGCCGCGTCCCGGTCCCCGGCCTCCGCCTCCTGGTTGGCGAGGTTGTTCAATGATCCGGCCAGGTCGGGCAGGTGAGCGGCGGGGTTGGCCTCGGCCAGGCGACGGTAATGGCCGACAGCTTCGGTGATGGTGGCCAGCGCCGCGTCCCGGTCCCCGGCCTCCGCCTGCCGGTTCGCGAGAGTGTTCAGCGACATCGCCAGGTTGGGCAGGTGAGCGGCAGGGTTGTCCTCGGCCAGGCGACGGTAATGGCCGACAGCTTCGGTGATGGTGGCCAGCGCCGCCCCCCGGTCCCCGGCCTCCGCCTGCCGTACGGCGAGGTTGTTCAATGATCCGGCCAGGTCGGACAGCTGAGCGGCGGGGTTGGCCTCGGCCAGGCGACGTCGGATCCCGACAGCTTCGGTGATGGTGGCCAGCGCCGCGTCCCGGTCCCCGACCTCCGCCTGTTGGTTGGCGAGGTTGTTCAACGTCGCGGCCAGGTCGGGCAGCTGAGCGGCGGGGTTGGCCTCGGCCAGGCGACGTCGGATCCCGACAGCTTCGGTGATGGTGGCCAGCGCCGCGTCCCGGTCTCCGGCCTCCGCCTGTTGGTTGGCGAGAGTGTTCAGCGACATCGCCAGGTCGGGCAGGTGAGCGGCGGGGTTGGCCTCGGCCAGGCGACGTCGGATCCCGACAGCTTCGGTGATGGTGGCCAGCGCCGCGCCCCGGTCTCCGGCCTCCGCCTGCTGGTTGGCGAGGTTGTTCAACGTCGCGGCCAGGTTGGGCAGGTGAGCGGCGGGGTTGGCCTCGGCCAGGCGACGTCGGATCCCGACAGCTTCGGTGATGGTGGCCAGCGCCGCGCGGCGGTTTCCGGCCTGCGCCTGCTGGACGGCGAGGTTGTTCAATGATCCGGCCAGGTCGGGCAGGTGAGCGGCGGGGTTGTCCTCGGCCAGGCGACGGTAATGGCCGACAGCTTCGGTGATGGTGGCCAGCGCCGCGTCCCGGTCCCCGACCTCCGCCTGCCGGATCGCTAGGTTGTTCAACAGCCGTGAATGCTCTGGGGTGTCGCGGCCGTTAGTCACTGTGTTGTAGCTGCGGGTTGCGGCGATCAGAGCGAGAGTGCTGAGGGTGTGACCTGAGGGTATGAGGTCAGCAAGTTGCGTGAGGGGTAGGGGTGTGTCTGGGTGTCGGGCCAGGGTTTCCAGCGGGCCGGCGAAGGGGCCGCCATGGGTGAGGGCGATTTGAAGCGCGGCGGGCCATTGGTCGGGGTGGCGGGTGAGGATACGGGCGGCGAGAGTGGCGGCGGTATCGGGGTTGCTGTCCGCGGCACGGGTGAGTGCCCGTGCGAGGGGGAGCATTTCGCCGTGGGTGCAGGCATGGTCGACGGCGGCGTCGAAATAGGGGGTGTCTGTGCCGAAGAGGGTGGTGATGAGGTGGTCGGCGAGGGCGTCGGGGCGTAGCGCGAGTCGTTCGGTGGTGGTGTCGTGGATGAAGGGGCGGAGGGCTTCGGCGAGTTCGGTAGGGCGGACGCTGGTGTATGCAGGGAGCCCGAGCGCGGTGAGTGTGCTGGTGAGAGCCATAGGTGGGGGTGTGAGCAGGCTGATGCCGGCGATCATGCGCCGCAAGGTTTCCGGCGGCACGGGTGGCCGGTGCCGGGTGGTGAGGGCGTTGTTCCAGTTGTCGAATTCCCGGTCGAGGATTTCCTCGTAGAGCGTGGACTGCTCGGTCGGCAGGTGTGCGGGGTTGTGGGTGGCGATCCAGGCATGGAAGACGAGGTCGAGGGTGGTCCAGCGGTGCGCACCACCGGGGGGGTCGAGGGTGGGTTCGCCGGGGGTGTCAGTGAGTGCGGCGAACGCGCGGTAGGCGCGGCGGTAGACGGTTTCGGGGTGGGGATGCCCGTCGTCGAGAGCGAGGTCGGGATGTCGGTCGACTCGGATACCGGCCTTGTCGAGGGCACGGTCGAGTGCCGGTGACCAGTCACCGGTGTCGCGGGCGGTCATCACGACCACGGTGCGCTGGCGCCGGGTATTCAGGTGCCGCAGCAGGGTGACCAGTGTGGCGGTCGGGGTGGCCTCGATGTAGTCGATCACGATCAGCAGCGGCTGGTTGACCCGGGCTAGCCATTCCCATGCCAGGGTGTCGCTGGCGGTGAGCAGGTCCTCGCGTAGGAATCCGGTGTGCCAGCCCGCAGCGGTGAGCTGGTGGGCGAGTTCTGCGGCGAGGCGGGTTTTGCCGCAACCGGCGACCCCCCGGATAGTGGCCAGACGGGGCCGCCTCATGGGATCGGGGGCGTGGCACCACTGCAGGAGTTGGTCGAGTTCGGGGCGGTCTTGGAAGCGGATGACGTTGTTGCGGGCGCGGATGTGAGCCAGCGGCCCGGCCGTGCCAGGGTGGTCGTGGTAGGCGGGGTCCAGGGGCGGTAGGTGTGGCCAGTCCGGCATCGGCAGCGGGTCGGGGGCGGGGTAACTCAGGCCGATATCGATGCCGAGGTGCCAATGCCAGCGGTCACCGGTCAGGATCTCCCCACCCCGGTCGACGGCGTGTTCGACCGTGACGGTGTCGCTGCCGCGGTGGCGGTGATGGCGGGCGATGGCCGCGATGTCGACGGCGGCGAATTCCCCGCTGCCCTGCCAGGCTGTTCGCAGCCCTGCACCCGGCCACCGGGGAGCGGCGGTGTGCACGGGCTCGTCGAACGGGTAGGCAGTGGTGATGCTGCCGTGGTGGCCGGCACCGGTCCAGTCGCCGCGCAGCCAGACCACAACTAGGGCGTGCCCCGCCTGCCCGGTGCGGGCGGGGTCGACGAGCACGATGATCGGGTGCAGCCCGGCGTCCAGGCACGCCCCGGCGAACGCGACCGACAGGTCCAGGCAGTTCGCGTAGCGGGGCCGGACGAACACCTCGTCCGGGGTGCGGATGTCCTGCAGGTCACCGGTACTGGTGAAAGGCTCGTCGGCGTAGTCGGTCCCAGTGGCGGCGAACCCGTCGAACACCCTGCGCAATCGCAACTCCGGCGCCGCCGCCGACGGTCCTGGCAGCGTCACCCCCTCGGACACGACCCTTGCCATCACCCTGGTCTGTACATACCGCACCAGATCCAGCGGCCGGGACTGATTCCACTGCGGCCACCCACTCACGACACAGCCACCCCTGTCTCGGGATCGGCGTCGGTCTCCGGTTCCCATCCGTCACCGGGTGCGGCCACCACCAGCCGGGCCTGCCCCCACACCGGTGCTCCGTCGTCAGGGTCACGGGCTTCCACCACCACTTCGTGGACACCGGCCGGGAGGTCGGGAAGCATTGCCTCCCAGCGGTTGCCACGCATCACCATCGGCACCCGCACCCCCGCCACGGTCACGGACGCTGCGGTGCCCGGCCCTTCCGTACCGAATACTTCCGCGGCGATGGTGTGTTCGCTCCCGGTCCACACCACGTCTTCGAGGTCGAGACCCAGCCACGGCCGGTCCGGGCTGTCACCACCGCGGCGGGGCACTGTGCCCCCGAGTAGCGCGGTCAGCAGGTCTCGCACTCCCGCCGTGGCGCCCATGTCGCCGTGTTTCTCCAGCACCGGATGCCACCGGCCCGGCAGCTCACTCAACTCGGGCGGGATCGCCGACACCATCGGCACCGTGCCGTCACCGAACCACCCGACATTCCCCCGCCACGACGGATCCTCGGCCGTCACCCGCAGCCGGCCCCCGGCCACACCCGCCCAATGCGGAGTCGCATGCCCCCGCGAATAGAACGGCACCAACTCCGGCACCTCCGATTCCTGCCAGAGCGCCGTCATCCGATCATGCACCCCGGCCGCCTCCCGCGCCCTCGCCACGAACCGCGCACCGGCTCCCGCATCGCCGGCCGCCCGCACCAGCTCAGGCGCCAGGTCGGTCGGTTCGCACACTCTGTCGGTGATCTGGACCGCGGGATACTGCGGCAGCAACTCGTGAGCTCCGGGCCACTCGCGTATCACTCGCGTCGCGCCAGGATGCCGCAACCCTCCCAAGCGCAATCCGTTGACCAGCACATCGAGCGCTTTCGGCGCGCCGCGGAACGGGGTACCCAGCGTGATCAGCGCCCGGCACATCTTCCCGCCCCCGAAATCGGCCACCCACGACCGGGCGACCAGCCCACCCATCGAATGCGCCAGAACCACCACCCCCCGCTGCGCGGCCTCGGTCCCCGCCAACGCCCGATCCAATCGCTGCGCCGCGACCGTAACCGACCGCCGGAAGTCGTACGGCATCCGCAGCACATCCGTTTGCGCGGGAATTGGCACCCCGTCCAGGTAATCCACCACAGTCAGCTGCGGACCGAACCACCGGCGCAGGTTCGCGATCATCCCGTCGTACCCCGATACCGCGACCAACCCCGGGATGACCGTCATCGTGTCGACCAGACCCACCGGCTCAAGATCATCGCCGTCGAGCGACACCACATCCGGTGCACACACCGCCCGCGCGATCTTCGCGGCAGCCAGATCCCACACCGGCCGACCGTCCCGCGCCAGCACGCTGCCACCGATACCTGGAAGCTGAACAATCAGATGCTTCAACACCATTCGAACCCCCGAACGAAACGCCCACCGACGACACTGAACTCTAATGCCACCGCCAAACCCGCGCGCTGAGAACGCGAAATCGGCTATACCACCGGCTAATTGATAGCAAGCACCTTCGAAACGTGCACCAGGGCAACTGAAATGCCGCATATCGCGCTGACCGAACCGGCCAGCTCGCCGCGCCCGCGCGCTAGATGATGTCGTCTGGCGGAGGTAGCAGCGGGTACGGGCGGGTGCGGTTCTGCTCCTCGATCCGCGCCCGGCACTCCGGGCACATCATCGACATGTAGCCCTGCCCGACCGGGCGTTCGCCGCAGATCTGGCACATTTTCTGATCGTCCGACACGCGCAGATCATAAGTGACCGCTCGGCTACTATTCGCACATGGGTTCGAATGACCGGCGTCGTGTCTGGTATCTGCACCCGGACGGCTACGCCATCGATAACGACGAGCTCGTCCAGACTCCGCGTGGGTGGGTGCTCCCGACGCCGATCTTCTGCTCAAGCCCAGAACGCCACGTGCTCAGGGAGAGCCGGTCGACGCTCGGATGGACCGCGTGCCGCCTCGCGGGCTGCTCCCGCGGTCATCTCGTCCACACCTGCGGCCGGTGCGGTGCCCGGGTGTATCAGCCGGAACTCGGCCCGGGCTGTAGCCCGTTGGTGTTCGACGGACGGGACGGTGTCAGCGATGGCATCTGACCACCTCCTCGCCGCGGTCCTGGATGTCCTCGCCGAGGTCGATCCGGCCGAGATGTTCGACAGGCGCGACGTGCTGCGCGCGGTCCGCCCGGCGGTCGATCCGGCGCCGGGCCTGGACGACGTCGACGAGGTGCTCGCGCTGCTCGCCTTGCCGATGCTCGGCGGAGTCGTCGTGGTGTATGACGGCGTCTATCGGACCGGGGCGGCGGCCGAGATCGTGGTCGCGGGGTTGCAGCGGCTCGCCGACGCCGTGCGCGTGGTCGACGACGAGGATCTGGCCGACCGATATTGAACGCGCCGGAAGGCATTGCGGCGCTACCGATGCCGAACAGGTGGTGCCGGCCACCGCCAGCCACGCTGAAGGCTGTCCGGCATGGAAGTGATGATCATGATCCGGATCTGATGAAATCGCCACCGGTTCACGGGGTCGGTCGGGTCGAGCCCCGCACGCCGAAGACACTGGCTCTGTTCGTCGTTCATGCTTGGGTTGACGTCGGGCAATGGCCGGGCGCTGCCGCGGACACGCGAATGTCCGCCATTGGCACGGACCTTGCTCCGTCTCGTGCCGGAATGTCCACTTCTGCGGCCGTCGAACACGCGGAACTGGCACGTATCTGGCATTGAAGCGCGCCCGTGCGCAAATGTGCAGGTCAAGGTGTGCCCTCGGCGGGATTCGAACCTGCGGCACCCGCTCGTGCCTACCTATGAGTTAAGCCCAAGAGGGGGTGATGCGGCGAAATGGCCGGGTCGACTCCGTCGGTCGATCGGCGAGTCGACTCGCGACTCGGGCAGGCGCGCGGTTCAGTAGTTCCGGACAACGTAATCAACGACTCCCTGAGCTGCATCTTCGATACCTGAGTCGAGAACGTGAGCGCGATAGGCGTCCCAGTCTGCCAGCTTGCCGATGTCGCGTTCTGCACCGCGGTAGCTCATGCGGTCACGAATCTGATTCGGCATAGCAGAGATCCAAATCGTCCTCACCAGCGGCAGAGGAACCAAAACCGTTGACATGAGGTGTTCCGAGAGCGCGACGCCTCTCCTCGCCGCTGCCTGAACATGTCCGATGAACGGCGCATCCACAATCACTGGAACCCGGACGCCGATCACGAACGCCTGGTGCACGAAGGCCCTGTAGATGTGCGGGTTGACTACGCGCATGTATTCGTTGCTGTCCCTGTCATACGGATTGCCAGTCAGTTCGGCCATCACGGACTCTTCGAGGTCTGGCGCGAACGCATCCTTGTCGATGATGACCGCATCGATGAGATCCGCGAGATAACGTGCGGCTGTTGACTTGCCGGAGGCAGGAAACCCGCAGACGACCGTCACTCCGATGGCTGCCTGTTCCGCGATTTGATCGAGAGCTTCCGTCATCGGTAGCCGTGCCTCAGCTTGGGATTGAATCGCTGGTCTGGTCGCCGGATTCATCATTCCTCCTCGGCACAGCAGGGCTGACGTTCACCTACTTGTCATGCAGGGCATAGCCAGTCTCGCAGAGTCAGGTGAAGTGCGACTATCAGCCCTCTGCGCCCTCCATCGCAATGGCGATCAACTCGAGCAACGACGCGGAGATGCCGGGGTTTGCTGCGACGGTATGCGCTGAGTGCATCGTGTGCGGGCTGCCGTCGGAATCAGTGACGAGGGCCCCGCTTTCGCGTGCGATGACAACGCCCGCGGCCATGTCCCAGGGCTTGTTCGTCAGCAGGATGCACGCATCTGTTCGGCCTTCCGCCACCCAGGCCAGATCGAGTGCAGCTGACCCGAACATGCGTACCCGTTCAGCTTGGGCTGCCAGTGCGGTTGTCACGGCAAGTCGATGCCGGTTCTTGTTGGACGCATCGTCGCCGACTGCGTAGTCACCGATCGAAATGATCGCCTGCGAAACAGATTGTGTATGACTAGCTTTGATGCGATGGCTGTTGCAGAAGGCACCGTGTCCGGCTGAGGCGTAGTACTCCAGGTTCAGGAGTGGCGCGACGATCACACCCAGAACCGGAACGTCGTTCTGGGTCAGTGCGAGAGAGACTGCGCACAGCGGTACGCCGTGAATGAAGTTCGACGTTCCGTCGATCGGATCCAATACCCAGCGAAATTCGGGAGCGACATGCTCTGGATCGTTCGGTTCCTGCTCCTCTCCAAGAAACCCGATATCCGGCGTAGCCCGCCCAAGGTGCTCCCGAATCGAACGCTGAATCTGCAGGTCGAGGTCCGTTACAAAGTCGCGGTCACCCTTGGAATGAACCTCGCCGGGCCCCACGGTACCCAGCAGCCGACCGCCTTCAGCTGTCGCTGAGCGGGCGAGCTCCAGCAGGCCGTCCAGACCCTTCATTCGGTAGCCCTCTCTGTGCTGTCTGCCCACATGCCTTCGAAGACTTCCGAAAACGTACCGTAGAGCCCTGCGGTATCGGACTTGCGGGCGACGAAGGTCGGCGACTCGACGCCCCGCGCGCTGGGGAGATAGGGCTGCATGACGCAGATCATTGAATCGATAATGGTGATGTTGAACCGGATGGACTGATCGTAGACCCTGATCAGAAGCCTTCCAGGAGTCTCCGGAGTAACCCGCCGTCGAACTCGCTCAAGGGTTCGGATGTTGGTATCGGTCAGGTTCGTGAGCAGGCCGGTTGGGTGCCCCTCTTCAACCTCACGAGCATGGATCGAGGTCCCCGCAGGGTCAAGGAACAGGCAGCGGATGGTTGTGCCGTTTTCAAGCAGTCGGAGGACGTCGGTGTCGGAATACTGCTGGCACAGCATGTTCAACGACAGTCCGGCCATGTCGATCGTACGGGCAGTCTTGAACAACTCCTGCGGCGGCATAGCCCGCAGAAAGTCAATCCTGGTCGCGTAGACAGCTTCCACGTCAGCCAGATTCCGTGCGTTCGGTGGCTTCGTCGCGGAGCCGGCCACGCGCGGCTCCCGGACGAGATCCTCGGGATTCCCGGAGTACTCCTCGAAAAGCTCGGCTATCGACCAGTTCGGGAACATCCCCTCAAGGATCCGGCAGTGGTCAGGAAAGGGAAGACTGGAGATCTCCCCCGAGAGCCACCGGTAGAACTGGGCCTTCTTCGGCCCGTACCCGACGAGAGCAGGATCGAGCCTCTTCGCGAGCTTGTCGTATTCGCGATTGAACGCCGAAACCGTTTGGAGGTGGCGTTGTTGGAGGAGTGCCTTTAGGACGGTGCCCATAATCGTCTGCCTTGCAGGAGATTTCGGAGGCTTGAGAAGACTCTAGCACGACTAAGAGACACAGAAGAGACCTTCGAGGAACATCGCTGCGAAAGGTGATACCTAGCGGGAGACGCGGCGGGACAAGGTCAAAAAACACCCTGAGTGGACAGGTTTTCCGGACTTTTCCACCCAGAGGAGTGAACTCAGTTGGCCACCAAACGTCAGTCAGCCGCCGATGTCCGAAGCGAGCGCGGACTCATCAGTCTGAAAAAGGCTGCGGCTCTTGTCGATGTCGATCGCAAGACGATTCTGCATTGGATCGATGCCGGACTGCTGCAGGGTTACAAGCTGAACGGCAGCATGTGGCGCGTCAACCTCCATGAGGTGCTCGCGCTCGTCCATCCGGTGACCATCAGCGACACGGATGGTGCAGCGTGAGGGCTCGCACCGTCATGATCATGTTCATAGCGCTGGCCATGGTCTATGCCCTGGTCAGGCATCCCGACGTCATGTTGGTCCCGGCGTTCTTGGTCGGCATTTACATCCTGTTGCGTCCGCGTCAGAGCTGGCTGCGGGGTCGGCGATGAACAGCCGCCACGATGTGCGTTACCAGATCGCGCTGTCTACCTATGGCCGCGCTGAGTACGACGCAAATGGACTGCTACTCAAAGGATTCCAGTCGGCCCCGCTGCGTTGGCGTCTTCCGATCTTATACGGACTGACGCTGTTTGGGGCCGGTGTCGTGGCCGGGCTGATGCTCGGCGAGGGCAGCCCGGGGGACGCGCCGTCGCCGAATGTGTGCCGCGCCGACGAGGTTTCGCGGATCGACTGCGTCCACGTCTCCGCTGTCGCACCGACTCCGGTGGGGGTGTCGCGATGAACTGGACCTCATTGTTCGGGCCGAAGGCCGTGCTGGAAGCCGAGAACGAGCGGTTGCGCCGTGTGCTCGCGGAGCGAGATGCGCGGGTCGCGCAGTTGTCGGCCGCGCTGGATGACGCGCTCGACCGCGAGCAGCTGCATTCACTGTCGGCTCCGCACGAGCGATTGACGCCCGCGGCGGTGCTGGATCGGTACGGCCAGCATCGCGCGGAGCACCCGCAACAGTCTGCGGTGCAAACAGGTCGCGGGACCGCCGCCCAGGCGATCGTCCGGCCATGGATGACGCCGTTGGAGGTCACCGCCGCAGGTGTTCCTGCATCGGCTGATCGGAGGCGGTCGCGATGAGTACCGACACCACTGTTGAAGTGCCGCAGCCAGATTCGGTGATGAGCGCCGAGGCCGCGCGGGAGCTGACCGACACCATCCGCGCCCGTGTCGCGCAAGTTTGGGACCTGATCAAGCAGGCGTACACCGCCCGAGTATGGGAGGCGCTCAGCTACGGCAGCTGGGATGCCTACTGCGCGGCCGAGTTCGACGGAGCCCAGCTGCGGATTCCACGCGAGGAGCGGTCAGAGATCGTGGCCTCGCTGCGCGAGATCGGTATGAGCAGCCGTGCGATCGCCGCCGCGACCGGGCTGGCCCGCGGGACCATCCTCAAGGAACTGGATCAGGTGGATCAAATTGAACCACCTGACTCGGTGGTCGGTTTGGACGGCAAGACCTACCAGCCGAAAACCGCTGACCGCGAATCGGATCCGGTAGATGACGCCGCCGACAAGCAGCCCGAGCCGGGCGGCCAGCCCACACCGCAGCGGCGTCGGCGGCCCCCGATCACCGAGTCGTTCGACACCACCCGCGGGGAGTTACTGACCAAGGCCAACACGCTGGCCAAGTTGGCGGCCGATGCCCGGTTCGACCAGCACGCCGAGCAGCTCTCGCACCGGTTCCGCAGCGACCTTCTGCGCGCTCGGGACGCCCTGCAAACGGTCATCGACCGTCTCCCCGATCTTTCCGACCGTCCCGAGGAGGGATGACCGATGCATCTCGTCGACCCCGAAAACCCCGACAACCCGAAGACCACCGTGGTCAGCAAGATCGAGGAGGTTGATTCCGCGCTGGCACGGCGCTGGCTGGAATGCAACCCGAACAACCGGCCGATCCGGCAGGTGCGGGTGCAGCAGTACTACGACGACATGGTCTCGGGCCGTTGGCGTTTCAACGGCGAAGCGATCAAGTTCGGTCCCGACGGCGAGCTCCTCGACGGCCAGCACCGGCTGCAGGCGATCGCCCGCACCACCGGGATGAGTTTCCCGATGCTGATCGTGCGCGGTCTGTCCCCGGAGGTCCAGGTCACCATGGACCAGGGCGCGAAACGCACCCCGGGGGATCAGCTCACCCTGACCGGGATCGCCAGCCACAACGTGACCGTGGTCGCTGCGGCGCTGCGCGTCTACATGGTGTGGATGGAAGGCAACCTCTTCGGCGAAGCCAGCCGCGGAACCAGCCAATCCACCACCAAGGTAGTCGAATTCGCCAGCGCCTACCCCGAACTGGTCACGATCGCCGACCGATACACCGCCCTCGCGCGCCGGTTGAAAGCCCGCCCTGCGGTGGCGTGCGCGGTCGCGATCCGGCTCACCGAGATCGACCCGATCGCAGCCGCGGAGTTCGTGCGGCTGTGGGACAGCGGCGTCGGATTGGCCGCCGACTCCCCGATCCTCGCCCTGCGAGACCGCCTGGATTCCATCCGCGTGACCCGTCTCCGGGTCAGCGACCGCGACCAGATCGGCCTGATCGTCACCGCCTGGAACCTGTGGCGGCGCGGGCGCGCGGTCACGAAGTTGCAGCGTCCCAAGGGGGGATTCACGGCCGAGAACTTCCCGGAGCCGAGATGACCACGCAGCGAAGGGAACCGGCAGAACTCGCCGCTCTGCGTGTCGAGCGCAACCGTCTCCGCACCGTGCACTTCGTCCTGTCCGACATCGTCAACGCCGCCTGCGACACGTCGCAGCAGAAGGGCTACCGCGACTGCGCCGCCGAGGAGGCCAAACGCGTCCACTGGGCAGCGGTGTACAAGCCTGTCCTGGCCGAGTTCCTGGCTGCCTCGGAGGCTTACAGCGAGGCGCGCTGGGGCAGCGAGTCGGTCACCGAATCCCGCGCTGCGACCGACCGGGCCTACGCGAACGACCCGGACATGCGTGCGCTGGTCGTGAAGGCCCGCGCGGATCTGGCGGCCCGCCGGCAGTCCGGTAAGTCGGTGGAGCGTGATCGGCGGCGGTCGCGATGAACGCCCGATTCCATGACCCCGAAGGCAAGCGGTACGGGATTCCCACCTACCCGTGGAAGACGGCGCCGACGCATTTGCGGACCGAAAGTCAACTGGCCCAAGACAAGCGGCGCCCGGGCGGTGAAGCCCAAGCGCAGGTGCTGGGTACCAGCCGTCGCTTTGGCCGGTTGCAGGCGTACCTGTACGACCCAGCGGAAGCGGTGCCCAAGCTTAAATCCTCGGACGCGCAGCTGGAGTCGCTGAGGATCGCTCGTTGGGTGCGGTCGGCGAACGCGTGCGAGGACCGCGGGATCGACGCCACCGATATGCGGGAGCTGATTGCGCAGGCCCGCGCCGATCTGGCGGCCCGCCGCCAAACCCGCCGGCGTGGCGAGCGTGATCGGAGGCGGTCACGGTGAGCTGCGCATGCGGAACCGGCCAGGCCAAGGGCCTTGGGCTGTGCGCGACCCACTATGCCGAGTACCGGCGGCGCCAGATCACGTACGGGCGCTGGAATCCGCGGGTGCCCGCAGACGCGGTACGCGCCCACGTGGAGGCGATGCGCGCCGCCGGGGTGAACCAGAACCAGCTGGCCAAGCTGACCGGCGTCGCCCAGCCCTCCCTGTCCCGGATCATGGCCACCGGCCCGGACAAGCAGATCGCGGCGTGGGTGGAAGCCGCAGTGCTGGCGGTACCGGTGCCCGAGCGGGCCGCCGCAGTGACCACCGACACCGCTCTGGTGTCGATCCTGGGTGCCCGCCGGCGCTTTCAGGCGTTGGTGGCGTCTGGGTATCCGGCGGCGCAGCTGGCGCGGGAGCTGGGCGTGACTCGCACCAATCGCACCATTCATTCGCTGATGGGCCACCGTGCCGACAGCGACGGGCGTGTCACGCAGGAGATTTCGGCTGAGCGTGAGCGTGCGGTCAAAGCCCTGTTCGACCGGTTGCAGATGACGCCGGGCCCGTCGGCGCAGTCGCGGGCGTTGGGGGAGCGGCGCGGGTGGCCGCTGCCGATGGAGTGGGACGAACACGCCCTGGACGACCCGAATGCCCGTCCGGTCCGGGCGCGCTGGACCCCGGGATCAGCGTGGGAGGAACGGCGCGAGCAGGTCGCCGCGCTGACCGCCCGCGGTCTGACAGAGAACGAGATCGCCGACCGGCTTGGGACCAACGCCCGCCAGGTCGCCCGCGACCGCGCCCGCCACAACGAACGCACCGAAGCCACGGCGCGCGAACCGAATTCGGCCGCCGTCGCCGTCCGAACCCGCCGCGATATCCCCGCCCACCGGACCACCCCGACGCCAGATAGGAGGCGCAGCCGATGACCCAGGTCAATGCCGACCGCTACGTCACGCTGGACCGCCACCACCGCGTCCAGATAATCGACGGGCTCCGCGCCGCCGGGCTCACCTACACCGAAATCCGGGAACTGCTCGGGGTCTCGCTGCGGCAGATCGAAACCGTGCTCGGTGAGGCAGAAACCTTGCGCGCCCAGGGATTCCGCACCAAGGAGATCGCCGCCGAACTCGGGATCCCGGTCGGATCGCTGGGGCGGGTGTTGCCGGCGCGGCGGCGCGGCACCCTTACCGCTCGGCAGGACGAGGTTCTGGCCGGGGTGACGCACATGCGCGGCATGCAGGTCGACGTCCTTGCCGAGTACCTGAACGTGCTGGAATCCACCGGGTACGCGCTGGTGCGAGAGCTGATCACCAAGGGCATGTTGTGCGAGCTGAAGAAGGTTCAGCGCGGCCGGGCGTGGGTGTACGCACCGCCGCAGGTCGAGCACCGCTATCTGGGGTGGAAGCCGCGGGAATGGACCCCGCCGCTGATGTACGCCGAGCACTACCGCGCCGTCGCCCAGGCCCGGATCATGCTCGTCGGCAACGACCGGCGGGCGTTCATCTCCGAACGCACCCTGCGCCACGACGCCACCCGCGCCGCCAAGCTCGCCGCCGAAAACCGCCGCGGTGCACCGGTGCTGGAGTTCTCCACCGGCCGCGAGCCGATCCCCGGACGCCCGCACATTCACGACGGCCGGTTCCTGGGTGTCGTGCGCGGCACCTACGGCTGGTGGGCACTGGAGGTCGAACTCTCGGTCAAGGACGCCGACTACATGGACACCGCGTTGCGAGGCGCGATCCGCGCAGCTCATGACGCCTACCCGTACTCGATGGTCGGGCTGCTGTACCTGTGCCGCAGCGCGGCGGTGCTGAAAAACGTGGAGGCCGCAGCCGACCGGCTGCAAGCCGAATCCGAATTCAAGAATTCACCACTGGATTTGCGCATCCAGGACTTCGACAAGCAGTGGGAGTCGTTCCTCAAGGCCCGCAACTCGATGCGTGAGGCCAAGCGCGAGGAAAAGCGCGAGCGCGAAGCAAAACGACAGTCCCACACCACCTCTCAAGCCTCATAGGAAACATCATGACCAACGACTGCGTCCCCCTGATCACCCCCGCCGACTGCGGCCCGACCACCGTCACCAGCGCACCGCTACCTGAAACCCCGACCCCGACAAGCCTGTTCGCGCCATTCACACCGGAAGCCCCGCCCGGTACCCCGCCGCAGGTGCAGGCGGTCACCGACCCGATCACCCACCTGTCGGGCCCGAACCTCGCACATGCCGGCCACGTCGCAGAGACCGCGCTGGCTTGCGGGGCCGGGCTGGCGGCGATGCTCGTGCTGATCGTGGCCGTGGCCGCAATCCGCCCGCTGGAGCCGCATCGGCTGCGCAATTTCGCCGCCGCCGCATGGGCATTGCCGCTGACCTCCGCGGCGGCCGGCGGGTCGTGGTCGACACCCTTGAGCCTGCTGTGGGAAGGCGCGGCCCACCTCGCCGACGGACAGTTGGGCGGGTTGTCGATGATGACGATCCTCGGCCTGCCCGCGACCATGGTCGCCGCGTCGCTGTGGTGGGCGCATTTCCTGGTCAAGACCGACACCGTCGGATTGAAGTCGCTGCGCCGCACCAAACGCGTGCAGGACTCTCTCACCACCCGCCGGCATCAGGCGGCGGCGCGAGCGGCGAAACTCGGTGCGCCCCTGCACCGGGGCCATGACATCGTGCTGGGCACTCTCGTCGAGACCGTCAGCTACAAATCACCCGGGGTCTGGCGGTCGCTGACCAAGCGGCACGAACCGTGGCTGGCGGTCCCGTATGCCGATGCCAAGAAGCAGCAGTGCTTGTTCGGTACCACTGGCAGCGGCAAAACCACTCTCTACGAGCAGTATTCCGAGGCGCTGTTCGACTACGAGTGGCGGGCCTGGCAGAAATGGGCGGGCGTGCCGGGCATGGCGGGCAAGCACTCACGGCCGTTGCTGGCGATGATCTCCTGCAAGGGCGGAACCGACGACCACGAACTCGGGCTTTCCATCCGCAAGACCATGATCGCCCGGGGCGTGGACCCCAAACGCATCGCGTTGGTCGGGGTGCCTGGGATGGAAACCCTCGACGCCTGGGACAAGACCCCGGCCCGGGATCTGCGGGCGATGGTCGCGGCACTGCTGGCCGCGACCAGTGAGGCGACCACCGCCGAGGGCCAGCACTTCGAATCGATGCAAACCCGCATCGCTGCCCTGGTGGTGGACAACCCGACCGGCAAGCCCCGCAACCACATCGAGTTCCTGGAACTGCTGATCGAGGCCAACCTCAAGAAGGCATGGAATTACGCCCCCGATGTGGTGCGCCAGATCGATGCCATGCAGGCCGAGAAAGTGCCCCAGCTCGACGACGCGCTGATCAAATGCACCAACCTGTTCGAAGACCTCAAAGACACCAACGGGCGCATGGTCTTCGACGACGGCGTCGACCTCGACGACCTCGACGTGCTGTTCATGACCGTCCCAGCCCTGGACAAGGACGCCGCCCGCGCCCAGGTCGCGATGACCCTGCGACTGCTGATGCAGCGCGCCGGACGCACCGCGAAAGCTCTGCGGCGCAGCGTGATCCTGTTCATCGACGAACTCTCGGCCCTGACCACCAAACACGGGTCCATCGGGATCGAGGACATCGCCGAGCGGGGCCGCTCCCAGAAGATCGCCATGGTGTTCTGCGGTCACGGCCCCGAAAGCGTCGTGCCGGACGCCTGGTCGCTGGGACGGCTGCTGAAATCCTGCGCCGGCGGAGTCTTGTTGGGCTACATGGAAAACGCGGGCGAGCTGTGCAAACACGCCGGATCCGTCCCGGTCATGCTGTCCTCACGGCACCTGATCAAAGGCCAGCGCCACGGCGACGAAGGCCAAGTCTCCATCGGTGAGAAATGGCTGGTCGACCCCGCCCGAGTCAGCCGGTTCGACACCGGCGAGTTCGTGTTCTTCAAACAGGGCCACGCCGACTACGGCCGCGTCGTATTGCGCAACAAATCCGAACAGACCCGCCTGCCCGGCACCGCGCCCGCCCCTGCCCCGCGCACCGGCGACGACCCCACCCCCGCCACCGCATAACCCCGCCCTCATCTCCTGCGCGAATCCGATTGGAGCACCACAACTATGCGCATCTTCCGTGACCACGACGGCGACGACCACGACGACGAGCAGTCCCGAAAGGGCATCAACCGCGACGAGATCGCCGCGCACGCCGAGGTGATGTACGACGAGATCGCCGACTACCTCGCCGATCCCGCCGCCTACGACACCAACCTCGACGAGACGATCGCGCGCTCGCCGGCCAAGCCCATCCTGCGGCTGGTCCCGCCCCTGCCCACACCGCAGCCGTCCACGACCGCCACGCCCGCGGAATCGGGCGACCCGGCGCCGGTCTTGCCGACGAAACCCCCTACCCGTGGCCAGATCTGGCGCGCGAGCGCGGCCGGTTCCTTCGTTGTGGTCGGTCTGGCCACCACCGCGGCGTGGGGACAGTCCGCCGAGGTCGGCGCCCCCGTCGTCCTCTACGGGCTGGGCTGGATCGCCTACCTGGCCTGGAACGCCGCTCGCCGCCCGTCTCCGTCGCTGGCGCTGGCCACCTTCACCGAACACCGCGCCGCCCGCGCCCAGCAGCCTGGCCTCCACTGACCCCCGTAATTCACCACAAAGGAAGGGAAACACCATGCACACCAACACTTCCCGAGCGATCGGTCTCGGCATCACTGCCGGAGTCGTCGCCGGGATCGCGACCCTCGCCACGGTCATCGCGATCGACGACTGGGATCTCGACACCCGCGTCTCGGAGGCCGTCGCCCGGACGCGGATGACCCCCGCCGAGCGCACCGAACTCTCCGCGACCAAACGCCTGCTCGACCACCAGGCCCGGCAGCGGCGCGAACAGCGCGAACTCGACGAGAGCCACAAGCGGTCGAAATTCCACCCCTACCTGCTCTCCACGCCAAGCGAACTGACCGAACTGTCGCTGTCCGGACTGATCTGCGAAATCCTGGCCGCCCGCCGCCAGCTCCGCCACGCCTGGGCCATCGACCCCACCACCGGCCGCCGCGACTACTCCGTGGTGGAGATCTGGACCGATCAGCTCGAAGCCATGCGCAGCGAATTCAACCGCCGCCGCCACAACCCCGCACCCGGACAAGCCCTGCCCCTGCTCGACCGCATGCGCTGGCAGGCCGCCTACAGCGCCGTGCACGCCGACATCGAGGTCACCACCAACGTTCCCGGCCTCGACGACCACGCTACCGCTGTCGCTCAGTCCTGATGAAAACCCTTATCCACGAGAGGCATTCGATGTTCAAGAGCCGAAACGAACCGATCCTGCCTATCCCTGCCGACCTGTACGACGAGATCGGCGATCTCGCCGAGCGAGTGCAGGCACTGCGCGCGGACGTCACCAGAATCCGCAACCGGTACGCGGAACTGGCGCAATCCCCGAAATCCCTGCGCGTCGACAATCTCGGCGCTCCGACCGATCCGCGCGAGGCGGTCATCCTCACCCACACCGCGCTGCGGGCGGTGGACCGCGACCTGGAGACCGTCGAGAAGGGCCTGACCTACGCCCACGGGCCCGCGTCCCGGATCAGCCTCACCGACGCCGCCGTCGAGCACCGCGAACAGCAACTCGCGCAGCAGCGTCCCCCGATCGAACGCACCCGATAGCCGAAACACCCTGCAACCGAGAGGAATCCGACCCGTGACTACGAATGAACCCCAGCAGCCCGCCGAAATCGATGTCGGCGCGTTGCCCCCGAAAGGCCCGCGGGAGCTGTTCCGGCAGCTGCGCCACACGCAACGGCGGCTGGACGGGCTGATCGCGGAGCTGCGCGACTTGAGCGCCGACTATCAGCAGCTGCGCGCCCGTCCCGAGTTGCTGCGGATCGATGAACTGGGTGCGCCGCTGGACCCGGTCCTGGCCACCGACGCAGTCCTGACCGACTTGGAAGCTGTGCTGGCCCGGGTGAGTTCGGCGCACGAGGGCGTCGAGCAGCTCCGGGGCAGGTACGCCAGCCGTCTGGACTACACGTGGGACGTGGTCGGTGCGGTGGCCCGTCACCGCGAGACCCTGCCGACCGAGGATCGCTACCGCGAGGCCAGTGACTTCCAGCTCAGCGATGCCTGGCACTGGCCGCCGAACGTCGCCGAACGGGCCCGGTGGAGTTTGACCACTTTCGTCGAGGTTCAGGCGGCCATCGCCACCTGCCGCGAACGCACCGAACAGCTGGGCCTGTCCGAGAACCACGACTACCCGGACTGGCACGACGGCCTTCTGCATGGCCTGACCATCGCACTGGCGTGCGTGGTGGTCGAGTCCGAACTGTCCTACGAAGCCGGGGGCCGTCGCCTGCTGCAGGTCGAGCGGCTGCTGCCGCCGCACCTGCGGGTGCTGTCCGACGAGGACGAACCGTGCCCTGAGGATCCCGCGACGGCCAGCGATGAACGCGCCCGCGCCGCCCACGGGCGCGCGGTCGGGATGGTCGAGCACCAGCGTCACGCCGACTACGGCAACTGGCAGTTCTACAAGCAGTTGCTGGGTCTGGGCCCCACCGAGCACATCCCCGCCGACTGACGAAACCCCTTATCGCCGAAAGGAATACACCCATGTCCGAAATGGACGACATCACCCGCGAAGCCGGACGCTTCACCGCCCAGATCGCGCAACTGCTGGCCCGGCTCTCCCACGCCAAGGGCTGGCGCGAGAAGCGACAGATCAAGAAGGGCATCAACCTGCTCGTGCGCGAACAGACCCGCACCGCCGAGCAACTGCGCGCCAACGAGTTGCAGGCCGCCGCCGGCGCGATCGACCACTACCGGCAGCACTCCGCGGCAGTCAATGCCCGCGCGATCGATCCGGCCACCAGCGCCGAACAGCGTGTGCGCGACCGGGAATCGCTGGCCCGCCACCACGGCAACCTGCAAGCGCGGGTCCTGAACTCGGAGATGCTGACGCCCATCGAGCAGGGCATCGCGCTCGACGGCATGGCCGCAGCGACCCGGTTCCCCGACTTCAAGCTCGGCAACCTGTTCAAGCACGCCCGCAAGGTCCGTGGCCTGGACGCCCTGCGCTACCGCGCTCAGGTTGCTCGCGCCCACGTCGTTACCGGAATCGCCCGCACCCCCGCCTACTTCCGGCCCGCGAACGCGCAGTCCCACAACGGTATCGGGCAGACCAGGCCCCACCGCAAGCCGGGCGGCGGGTACTCCGCGGCGCAGGCCGAGGCCGTGCAGAACATCCGACGCAGCATGGCCGTCAGCCGGCCGTGGGCGCCGCACCCCCACGAGCGCGACGCCGCCCGCCAGCAAGCGGCCCAGGCCGCGGCCCAGACGGGGATGACGGCCGAGCAGATCACGTGGGAGTTCAACAACGCCACGGCCAACAGCCGCGCCGAGACGGTCGTCGATGCCCGCCATGCGGTCGGTCCCGATGGTGTCGAGTCCGGGTTGCGCCACGTCGGACTGCACCCGGGCGAGAGCGAGGCCGCTGCGTGGGCGGCCGAGTGGACTGGATATTCCGCTGAGTTCGGCAACCCGACCAACGTGCGGGTGTCCGCGACCGAAGCCGGCCGCACCGAACCGTTCTTCACCACTGAGGGCAGCCACGCCTTCGTCACCGACGAAGTCAACGCCTGGCGCAACGAGGTCGACCGCCCCGTCCACGACCAGCCCCCGGAAAACCGACAGGATAGATCCCGCGAAAACGCCTCCACCAGTGGAGGTTCAGAGGATCTGGAGCGCCGTGTCCTGATGTTGCAGCGCGGCCTGGACGCGGTCACCGCCGACCGCGACCAGCAGCGGCAGCAGCTCGATGCGGTGCGGGCGGAGCTGGAGACGTTGAAGAACACCCAGTTGCGCACCAACCGCGAGTTGCGCGAGGCCCGCGAGCAGCTCGACACCGTCGGCGCCGAGCGCGACCGGTTCCGCGGTGAACGCGACGAAGCGGTGGACAAGCTCAAGCAGGCCACCCCGGAGCGGGACCGCTACGGCAGCAGCGAGCGGATCGAGGCCGAGCGGCAGGCCGGCGACGGCCCCGAGATCCAGCAGCCCAACAACGGGCAGCAGCGTCCGCAGCGGAGTCGGTGAACCATGCACAGCGAGCACGAAGAAGCGATGCGGGCGGACTTCCACGACCGCCAGTCGCAGGCGTTGAAGATGGCGCAGCCCGAGGTCAGCGATGACCAGCGCTACGAAATCGCCGACCATATCAGCGAATTCGACCAGCGATGGGCTTCGGGACCGTATGCCGACGAGTGGGCGTTCCTGCGCGCCGCGCACGCGGACTGGCACGCCTATCCCGAGCAGATGGGCCGGTTCGCCCGCGATCTGGAGGCCAGCCGGGATGTCTGGGAGGACTACGGGCTCACCGATGTGAATCGGCGCAGCGTGACCCAGGCCCGGCACATCGCCCACGAGGAGCGTGCCGCGCTCGCCGCTTTGTCGCAGCGGCAGCCGATCCGAAGGGAGCGCTGAGTTATGGAAGCCGAGCACGAGGAAGCCATGCGCAGCGACTTCCGGGAGCAGGCATCGCTGCAGGCGCGCACGTATCAGGCCGGAGTGACCGAAACCGAGATCGGGGAGAGCTTCAGCAAAGTCCGTGAGATCCACAGCCGGTGGAACTCCGGCCCGCACGCCGACCAGTGGCAGTACCTCTCGGATGCGTACGAGGACTTCCGCGATCGGCCCGACACCATGGACAGGTTCCTCGACAATGTCGAGTTCAACCACGCCCAAGGCTGGGACGGCGGCCTGGACGAGGTGCAGCGGCGCAGCCTACACCAGGCCAAGGAGCTGACCGAACCGCAGCGGGTGCGCCCGCGGGGCCGGATCCAGCGAGAGCGCTGATCGGTCATGGATCACGATCCGGCTCACAGGCGTTCCTGGCAGCTGATCACCGCTGCCCTGACCGCCACCATGGGTCCGGGCCGGGACCGGGCACGGTGGACATTGTTCCTGTGCCCGGTCCACGAGGCCGACGGAAAACCCCACACCCCTTCCCTCGGGGTCCGCTACGACCCCGCCCAGGGCAAAACCATCGTCCGCTGCTTCGCCCACTGCGACGACAAAGACGTCCTCGACAAGATCGGACTCCGTGTCCGGGACATGTGGGACCGACTCCCCGAACGCAACCCCCACCAGCCGCATCAGCGCGGACAACGGCGCCCGCCGTCGCAGGCTCAGCAAGCGCATCAGCGGCGAGTGTCGTTGGTGGACAAGGCTATCGACTACGCGCGCCTGCCGACTCCCTCGAAACCCGATCTCGGAGAAGCGATCGGGCCGACGGAGAACGTGTGTGGGTACGTCTATCGCCGCGCCGACGGCGGTGAGGAAGGTGTGGTTGTGCGGCACAAGACTCCGCACGAGTACGGCGAGAAGAAGTCGTTCACCCAGGCGCGATGGACCGGAAGCAGCTGGGAGCCTACCGGTTTCGCGCCGATCCCGTACCGGCTGCCCGAGCTGCTCGACGGCGTCCAGGCGGGGCGGGAGATCTACATCGTCGAGGGCGAGAAGGACGTCCAGCGCGCGATGGACGGCGGGCAGATCGCCACCTGCAACGCGATGGGTGCCGGCAACTGGACCGAGCAGCATGCGAAATGGCTGCACGGGGCGGGGCGGGTGATCGTGGTCGCCGATCGCGATCGTCCCGGCTACCACCACGCCGCCAAGGTCGCCGAAACCCTGCATGGCCACGTCGGTGAAGTCCGCGTGCTCCAAGCCGCCGCAGGTAAGGACCTGTCCGACCACCTCGACGCCAGCCACGGCTTCGAGGACCTGGAGATGGTGCCCTACCTCGACCGCCATTACCGGCAACCCCGGTCGGGCCCGCAACCCCAGCGGCAGGTCACCCGCAGCCGCTGATCCACCAAACATCTATCCCTGATTGATCACAAAGGAGAAAACTGTCATGACCAGCACCAATTTCGGACAGCGCTTCACTGCCGCCGCTGCGAAGATTCCTTCGGCGTTCGGCAAGAACAGCACGCCGGGCACCACTGTGTACGGGCGGATCACCAAGATAGGTGAACAGCCGAAGCTGAAGTACGGCGGCGCCCCGGGCGAGGTCGACGTCGACGAGCACGGCAACGTCATCCAGCAGTTGTTCATCACCGTCGAGACTCCGAACGGGCCGCGCAACCTGTACCCGACCAGCCGCATGGAGCAGGCCATCGGACAGGCGATGAACGCTTCCGGCGCAACCAGTTTCGACGTCGGCGCCACCTTGTCGGTCACCTACACCGGTCCCGACCCCGACAACGACAAGGCCCGCCTCTACACCGCCGTCTACACCCCCGCCACGGGCGCGAACGGCGGTGGTCGGTGACCGGCAACGACGCCGGTTCGATCGTGGGGCGCACCAATGCCGTTGCGCCCCACGGCGCACCCCGCGTCGACACTGTCGCACCACCGGCAACCAGCCAGCACGAACGCGACACCCGCACATCCGCGCCCCTCCCAGTGCTGGACGAGGCGCCTACGGCCTTCAGTGAGGAGGCGATCATGACCACCGCCCGCGACAGCCGCGACACCCTGTCGCAGCAGCCGCGCGACAGCCGTCGCGCACGCGACACCGATGCGACAGACCGCGGCGGCAAGGTCGTCGCCTGGGCCGGATTCATATTCGGGTCGGTGCTCTCGATCGTGATGAACTGGCTGCACACCTGGTTGCCCGCCGCATCCAAACCACACGGCTGGACGCCGGGAGTATGGCCCCAAATCGGTTCCGCCGTATGGCCTGTCACATTGCTGCTGGCCGTCGAAGCCCTCTCACGCGTACGGTGGAAGCCCGGTCTGGCGTGGTCACTGGCCCGCTACGGCGGTGTCGGTACCGTCGCCGCCGGCTCGGCGCTCATCTCCTACGGCCACGTCCACGACGTCCTGCAAAGCTGGGAATACGGCACCGTCGGCTCCGCCGTCGGCCCCCTGGTGCTGGACGGACTGATGGTCGCCTGCGGGTTCGCGCTGCTCTCCGAATCCAGTTCCCCCACTACCGGTGGTGATGCCGAACCCACTCCTCCAGTTGTGGTCGACGTTCCTGCGCACACTGCGCCTGGCGGAGTTCCGGCCGGGGCGGTAGGAGAACCGTCCGCTGCATCCGTCAACGCGGTAAGCCCCCATGACGGCCCTGGAGCGTCTGCTGGAGGTTTCCTCGGGTCGGAATCGATTGCGCGATACCAGGATGCGACGCCGCGACAGCTCGCCCCGACGGGTGCGACACCAGGCGACAGCGCTGCGACAGCCCGCGACAGCGACGATCCGAATACGCGCGACGAGCGCATCCTGGTGCTGCATGCCGAGGGTCGTTCCACACGCGGGATCGCCGACGAAATCGGTGTCCATCACTCCACTGTCGCGCGAATCGTCGCACGCTACGGCAGCAGCGACACCACCCGCGACACCCTGTCGGGGCTGCGGCTGATCCAGACCCGCGCAAATGGTGAGGAAACCGCGTCATGACCGGTATTGAATGGTCTCCGGAGGAGATTCTCGAATCCGGCTGGTACACAACCGAGGAGGTCGCTGCCTTGCTGAAGATCGACCCGTCCAGCCTGCGGCGGTGGCGAACGGCTCGACCACCGCAGGGTCCGCCGTTCGTCCAGATCTCCGGCCGCGTAACCCGATACCGCGGCGCGGACATCATCGCTTACCTGATGCGCAGGCGCGTGGATCCGGCAGTCGCGTGATGGGCAACGAAGTCGATCTGATCCCGCTCGGTGTCGAGATCCGGGGAGACATCGAGGAGCGCAAGCGAGCCAAGCCCTTTCGGGCGCGTGTGCGGTGGACCGACCCCGCGACCAAGAGCCGTGGCTCGAAGTCCGAATCCTTCCTCACACGGGAGGAGTCGCAGGACTGGATCGACAAGATCAAGCAGGCGGCTGCCCGTGGGGTCGACCCGAGGATTGCCACTGCGACCCTGCGAGACTACGGGAACACGAACTGGGATACGGCCATGCGTGGTCTCGAACCCAAAACGCTCGACCCGTACCGGGCCGGGTGGCGCCAGAGGATCCTGCCCACCCTCGGGCACCTTCCGGTCACGATGATCACCGCAGGTGTCGCTGATCGGGCGGTCACCCGGTGGATTGCCGACGGGCACAGCAAGTCGACCGTCAAGAACACCCTGGCCGCGCTGGGTCGGGTCATGGATCAGGCCGTCCGCGACGAAGTGATCGACCGCAATCGGGTCGACGTCACCGGGTGGCAGCGACAGTACGAACGCTACGAGGATGAGTTGGACAATCCTCGAGCCCTCGCCCTGCCGGATTGGCAGACGCTGTCCGAGATCGCGGACGCTCTGGTCGCCGCCTCGTCGGACGGATACCAGGGCTGGGGAGACGTGGTGATCTTCGCCGCGTGCACAGCGACGAGGATCGGTGAGGTATCCGGCTGCAGGGTTGGCGACATCGACACCGAAGCGTGGCTATGGACGCTACGGCGTCAGACCACGCCCGGACCGGGCGGACTTCAGGACAAGGGGACGAAAGGGAAGCGCGCCCGGTCGGTCCCGATTATCGAGCAGCTTCGTCCGTTAGTGGAGAAGCGGATCGCGGTCGCGGGCAAGAAACCGGATGCCCGGCTATTCGCCGGACCGCGCGGCGGGCGGATCCAGGTCACCGTGTTACGGCGCGCAACACACTGGGACGAAGTGGTCGCCAAGTTGGGGTACGAACACCTGCGTAGGCACAGCCTTCGGCATACTGGCCTCACCTGGTTCGCCGACGCGGGAGTGCCGATCCATCGGCTCCAACAGATCGCCGGCCACACCGACCCGCGAATCACCCAGCGGTACCTGCACCCGGATAAGAAGGCCCTCCAGGATGACGGCAACCTGCTGTCGATCCACCTCCGAGCACCGAATCGGTCCCCAGATGGTCCCCAACTCCGATTGGTCAAATAACAGAAAACCCCTTCCGACCCTGGTCGGAAGGGGTTTTTCTTGGTCGGGCTGACAGGATTTGAACCTGCGACCACTTGACCCCCAGTCAAGTGCGCTACCAAGCTGCGCCACAGCCCGTTGCATTCGCTCTCGCTTGTGCTCGATGAGATTACCCCAGGACCCCCCCGAACATCCAAATCGGCTGGTACTTGGCGTGTGGTGGGGTAGTGAGGCTCATGGCCGGGGCGAGTGGGCGCCGGCGTTTGGGGTCATCTGGTGCTCGGGGTGCACGCACCGCGTGGTCCCGTCGTCTCCAGGAGATGGCGCCCGGTCCCGTTGTCACGCCGACCTTGTTCGTCCAGTGCGCCCGGTCATTCCTGGGGAGCTCATCGGACCGTGCGGACTGGCAGGCCCAGCCCTGGGACGCAACGCATTCCGTCGTGCCGGTCCAGGCTGATCACTTCACGATCCTCGAGGACGGCTCGGCGGACGCCGCGGACGTGATCGAGGGCTGGCTCGCCGGTTAGTGGCGACGACCGGGTGAGCCCAGGCTCACCCGCAAGTTCTCGTCCGATGCCTTGTTCGAGGTTGATGCGGTATTCGAGGTCGCGGCGTTGCTGCCGGTCCCGGAAAGCTATGTGCGCCAAGTGATCCACGACTTCACTCGCCTCACGCGGCCTGGCGGTCGATCGACTGTCGGCGGGCTACGAGGGTACCGAAATCGGCAGCGATGCATGGGATCTGGCAACGGCGCCGAACGTCACCGGTGTGAGCGGGCGGCTGCCTCCCGGTATCGGGCCAGCAATTCCGGCGAGGGGTCTGCGCCAAAGGTGCGGGTTGTGGCCGACGGCCAGGCGGGGGGCTGCGGGGTCGACGCCATCACCCACGCGGCTTGGCGAGCGGCTCCCGCGGCGACGTATTCACCTGGAACGGGAACATCGACGGGCACCCCGAACACGGCCGGCGCGATGGCGCACACGGCTGCCGAGCGTGCACCGCCACCAGTCAGCGTGATCCGGTCGACGGGCACCGAACCACGACGGAACACGTCGGCAGCATCGGCGGTCAGGCACAACAGCGACTCCACCGCCGCCCGGGCGATATTCTCCCGGGTCATCGACTCCATCGTCATGCCGTACAAGCAGCCGGTGGCGTGGGGAAGATTCGGCGTCCGCTCGCCTTGCAAGTAGGGCACCTGCACCAGCCCGCCCGCGCCGGGTGACGCCGCCAGCGCCAGTACCGACAGCCCGTCGAGATCCACGCCGAGGACGGTGGCAGTCGCCTCGAGGATCCTGGTGGCGTTGAGAGTGCACACCAGTGGAAGAAAACGACCGGTAGCGTCGGCGAAGCCTGCCACCGTGCCGGACGGATCCAGGACCGGCGTGGTCGTGACGGCGGCGATCACGCCCGAGGTACCCAGCGAGAGCATCACCTCGCCGGCCTGCAGTCCCAAACCCAGCGCTGCGCCGGCGTTGTCGCCGCACCCGGGCCCGACGATCATCTCCGGCCAGCCCAGCGCAGGGTCGGAGGTGCCTGCGGGCGCCGTCGGCGCCGAAACCGCCGGCAACACGATGCCCTGCGCGTGGGTCTGGCTGCACCGCAAAGCCATTGCCAGCAGCTCACGCCGGTAGATATCGGACACCGGATCGAAATAGCCGGTGCCGGACGCTTCGCTGCGGTCGGTGACCAGGTCGTCGAGCGACCTCGCACCGCGCAACCGCCAGCTGAGCCAATCATGGGGCAACGCGATCGCTGCGATCCGGGCGGCGTTGGCGGGCTCGTGGTCGGCGAGCCAGCGCAGTTTCGTGACTGTCAGCGACGCGACGGGTGCGGTGCCGACCGCGTCTACCCAGTGCCGCACACCCGCGTCGTGATCGCCGTCGCCCATTTCGTGAACAAGGTCGCGTGCGGCGGCAGCGGATCGGGTGTCATTCCACAGCAACGCCGGACGGATTACCGCGCCGCGGGCGTCCAGGCAGACGAGTCCGTGCTGCTGCCCGCCGACCGAGACCGCGGCCACGTCGTCCAGGCCGCCGGCCTGCCGTACCGCCGATTGCAGTGCCTGCCACCAATATTCGGGATCGATCTCGGTGCCGGGCGGGTGTGGGGCGGTAGCCGAGCGCACCAGCCGGCCGCTGTGCGCGTCGCGGATGACAACCTTGCAGGATTGGGTCGAGGAATCGACCCCCGCCACCAGTGTCATGGCCTCATCCGATCACATGCTCGACGGCGAGCTGGTGCAAACGCACGAAGCCGTAGTCGCGCGTGGCGGCGGTGTCGGGGTCGAACCGTTGGTCTCGGGCCGCCGCGAACTCCTGTACCGATTCACCCTCGCCCAGTGTCGGCTCGGCGAGGTCGAACACCCCGGCGTGTGTCATCGCCTCCTGCACGCGAGGGTCGGCCCGGAATGCGCGCGCCTTGTCGGCCAGCATCAGGTACGTCGACATGTTCGCTCGTGCCGATTCCCACACCCCGGGCATGTGTTCGGTGCGTGAGGGTTTGTAGTCGAAGTGCCGGGCCCCGGTGTAGCGAGGGCCGTCGGGGTAGCCGGGGAACCCATTCTCGAGCAGGTCCACGGTGAAGAACGCCGACATCAAATCGCCGTGGCCGAACACCAGGTCCTGGTCGTATTTCGCGCCGCGCTGCCCGTTGAGGTCGATGTGGAACAACTTGCCGCTCCACAACGCCTGCCCGATCGCGTGGGTGTAGTTGAGTCCCGCCATCTGCTCGTGGCCGGTCTCGGGGTTGACCCCGACCAGATCGGCATGGTCGAGCTCCGCGATCAGCGCGAGAGCGTGTCCCACGGTGGGCAGCAGGATGTCGCCGCGCGGTTCGTTGGGTTTCGGCTCCAATGCGATGCGCAGGTCGTATCCCTGTGCCTTGATGTAGGCCGCGACGGTGTCGATGCCCTCCCTGTACCGTTCGAGCGCGGCGTAGAGGTCCTTGGATCCGTCGTATTCACTGCCCTCACGGCCGCCCCACATGACGAAGGTAGTGGCATCGACCTGTCCGGCCAGATCGACCGCGTGCAGGATCTTCCGCAACGCGAAGCGGCGGACCGCCCGGTCGTTGGCGCACAGTCCACCTTCCTTGAACACCGGGTGGGTGAAGGTGTTGGTGGTGACCATCTCGATTGTCAAGCCAGCGCGATCGGCCGCGTCTTTCACTCGGGCGACCCGTCGCCGCTGAATGGTCTCATCGGCGTCGAATGGGTAGATGTCGTTGTCGTGGAAGCTGATTGCCCAGGCCCCGAGCTGGGCCAGCCCGTCGACATAGTCCCACGGAGCCAGTGTCGGGCGGGTCGCGGCACCGAACGGATCAGCGCCGCTCCAGCCGACGGTCCACAGCCCGAACGAGAACTTGTCCTGCGGGGTGGGTTGGCGGGACATTGCACGGTCCTCTCATTTGTTCAGGGGCGGAGGTGTCGACGGCAAGGTGATAGCTGGACCATACGGGGGCATCGGCGAAATCGGGCATGTCACCGCCGATCCGGGCTCGAAGGTTCGACAGACGTCACGCCGCGATCGCGCGCCGGACCCGCACCGGCTGCGCGCTGGACCGGGTGAGCTCAGGCTCACCCGGTCGTTCTCGCCTGGCTCGACAGCGCCGCCGAGCTGTGCTCGCGGATCAGCTCCGCCACCGCGCGGGAATTCGCGTCGATGAAGAAGTGACCGCCCGGAAACGATTGCGCGGCGAAGCTTCCGGAGGTGTGTGAGCTCCACGCCTGGATGTCCGCGAAACTCGCATCGGGGTCACGGTCGCCGACCAGTGCGACGATGGGGGACTTGACCATTGCGTCCGTCGTGCACGCGTGGGTCTCGATGGCTCGATAGTCGTTCCCGACGATCGACAGGATCAATTCCCGGCACTCGGGATCCTCGAGCGATACCGCGGGCGTACCGCCGACCCGGAGCAATTGTTCACACAGTTCTCGATCACCGAGCAGATGCACGCGCCCGGTTCGTGTCGCCGACGGAGCGCAGCGGTCGGAAGCGAAAAGCACTGTCGCCGTTGCCCCTGCCTCATTCTCGAGCCGACGGCATGACTCGAAGGCTACGACGGATCCCATGTTGTGGCCGAACACCGAAAAATTCTCGGCATCCCCGACGGCCTCGATCAACTCGGGAAGCAAGCCCTCGACAAGCCCTGAAATATCGCCCACGAGCCGTTCGTGTCTTCTGTCCTGCCGTGCCGGATATTGAACGGCGGCCCGGATTCGACATCCGAACGTTACCGCGCAAAGGGGCTCGAGCGGGGTGCGGGGGAGAGCGTCAGGGTTGTTGTGGCGCAGGGGAATCCGTAGGGGCGCGGCGGAACGGGGCGGCTACGTCGGGGCGCAGGGGGACAGCGGCGGCGGAGTCGCGGCGACGGAGGGCCTCGGTGGCCTCGGGCTCGTTGTTGGCCGTCAGGCGATAGACGGCGCGTTCGAGGATCGGAAGGACTTCGGAGACCTGGAGGGTGCCGTCGGCGCATTGGCCGAGCAGGGAGAAGGTCATGTTGGAGAGGACGACGGCGATGTCCTCGAGGTAGCGGGGCTCGGCGCCGGCGAGAACGGCGGCGGCGATGGGGAGGACGGCGTCCAGGCCGTGATTGTCGAGGCGCTGGTTGGCCGGACCGATGCGGGCCCGGTGGTAGGCCTCGAGCATGATCGGGTGGCGTTCCCAGGGATCGAAGACGTGGCGGATGACGCGGAGCAGGCCGTCACGAATGGATTCACCGGGGGGCGGGGACTCCATCGGGATGTAGGTGTTGTCCTCCATCCAAGCTTCGATGGCGGAGACGAGCAACTCGTCGCGCGTGGGGAAGAGCTTGTAGATGGTGGTGAGCGAGACGCGGGCGCGGCGCGCGACTTCGCGCAGCTGGACGGCGTCGTAGCCGTCGGATTCGAGCAGGGTGCGGACCTCGAACAGGATCCGTGCTCGTAATGCCTCTTCCGTCTCCTTGGCCATGCAGTTACAGTAACGCCGTTACTTGAGTAACCGGGTTACTCGTAGAGTCCGCACGAACCTTCCAAGGTGTCCAATGCCAGATATCTCGCGTCGCTCCCTGCTGTCCGGAGCAGCCGCCACCGCTGCTCTGCTCGCGACCGCGCCGGTCGCCCGCGCAGGAATCGCCGCCCGGGTCAAGCGGGTGGAGCTCACCCGCGAAGACCATCGGGTCATCGTCATCGGCTCCGGTTTCGGTGGCGGCGTCACCGCCCTGCGCCTGGCCGAAGCCGGCGTCCAGGTGCTGCTGCTCGAGCGCGGCCTGCGCTGGCCCACCGGACCGAATGCGCAGACCTTCCCGCGTGCCACCGCACCGGACAAGCGCATGCTGTGGCATCGCTCGAGCGCCGAATTGTTCGGCAAGCCGGTGGCTTTCGACAAGTACACCGGCCTCGTCGAGGCGGTGCCGGGGCAGAACATGACCGCCCTGTGCGCGGCCGGTCTGGGCGGCGGTTCGCTTGTCTACCAGGGCATGTCGCTCCAGCCCACGGAGGCGGTCTTCAGCGCTCATTTCCCGGATGGATTCGACTGGGAATCCCTGAATTCCGTCTACTACCCCCGGGTCGCCCGCATGCTCGGCCTGGCCGTGGCTCCCGACGAACTGATCAACGCGCCGAACTACACCGCCGCAAGGGTTTTCGCCGATCACGTCCGCCAGGCCGGTCTGCCGCTGTCGAAGATCCCCATGCCCATCGACTGGAACTTCGCACTCGCCGAACTCCGGGGCGAGATGGCTCCCTCCTACACCAACGGTGACGGGGCCATGGGCGTCAACAACGGCGGCAAGCACTCGGTCGACGTCACCTATATCGCCGCTGCCGAGGCCACCGGTTGCATCACCGTCGAGACCCTGCACGAGGTCACCGACATCGAGCGCGCCGCGGACGGCCGCTGGGTCGTGCACGTGAACCGCACCGATACCGCGGGCACGGTGCTGGAGAACAAGATCCTCACGACCAATGCCCTGGTCATGGCCGCGGGCAGCCTCAATACCACCCGTCTGCTGGTGCGCGCGGGGGCGAAGGGCCAGATCCCCGATCTCCCGGACGACCTCGGCCGCGGGTGGGGCACCAATGCCGACCGCATCTACGTCTGGTCCGCTCCCATCGAGGAATTCGGCCCCGCCCAGGGCGGTCCCGTCGTCTACGGCAGCTTGAACTGGGATGACCCGGACAACGCGCACACCGTCATCCAGGCGTCCATTCCGCCGCTGTCGATGGACGCGCACAGCACCATGATGGTCGGCTACGGGCTCAGCACCGGCCGCGGCGAGTTCCGCTACGACTCGGCGACCGATGCCGCGACCCTGCACTGGCCCGTCGACGGCGATGCCGCCATCCAGGACAACCACATCGGCCCCGCGGTGCAGCGCATCGCCGGACCGTCGAGCGCCCTGCTCGACACCAATCTCGCGTTCCCGTCCACTTGGCATCCGCTGGGCGGCGCGAGCATGGCCACGGTGTGCGACCTCGACGGCCGCGTGCACGGCCAACCCGGCCTGTACGTCCTCGACGGTGCGCTCATGCCCGGCAACACCGCCGCCTGCAACCCGTCGATGACCATCGCGGCCCTGGCCGAACGCGCCCTGGACCGCTTGGTGGCCACCGATGTGGGGCAATTGATTTGACCGTGCACCGATTTCGACAGTGCGGCCACCGAATTGGGTGGTCCGACTCGCCGCTTCGAGCATCCGCGAACACACCGTGCGCTCGGTCCCGCCCGAACGCTGACGCGGCGCGCACAGCCGGCGCACAGCTCTCACAGCTGACCCATAGCTTCGGTACAGCTTCGGCCCAGTGATTTCCCCGACGCTGTAACGATGTCAGTTCTGACCTCGGGAAACACCCCGATCGAGCGCTCCGCCATGCGTCGTGCCGACGGCAGTCCCGTCAGCGTGCTGGTGGTGGACGACGAACCGGCGCTGGCCGAATTGCTCGCCCTGGCCCTGCGTTACGAGGGCTGGACCGTCGGCACCGCGGGCGATGGGCGCACGGCCGTCGCCAGGGCGCGCGAACTGCGGCCCGATGTGGCCGTGCTCGATGTGATGCTGCCCGATATGACCGGTCTCGAGGTGCTCGACCGGCTGCGCTACCTGATCCCGGATCTGCCGGTCCTGCTGCTGACCGCCAAGGATTCGGTCGAGGACCGGATCGCCGGGTTCACCGCGGGCGGTGACGACTACGTCACCAAGCCCTTCAGCATCGACGAGGTGGTGCTGCGGCTGCGGGCGCTGCTGCGGCGCGCGGGCGTCGCGAGCGAGGACAGCGGCTCGCGGCTGGTGGTCGGCGACCTGGTGCTCGACGAGGACAGCCACGAGGTCACCCGCGACGGCCTCGACATCGCACTGACCTCAACGGAATTCGAGCTGCTGCGGCTGTTCATGCGCAACCCCCGCCGGGTGCTGAGCAAGGCGCAGATCCTGGACCGGGTCTGGAGTTACGACTTCGGTGGCCGCTCCAACATCGTCGAACTGTATGTCTCCTATCTGCGTAAGAAGATCGACAGCGGCCGCGCGCCGATGATCCACACACTGCGGGGAGCGGGCTATGTCCTCAAGCCGGCTCAGTGAGTCCACGCTGGAGTTCGGTGAGTCCGAGCTCGGTCCATCCACGAACGAGCGGGGTGAGTCCATGAATCGACGCGATGAGCCCATGAACGAGCGCCCCGTACCTTCGGGCCGGCCCGCCGAGCCGAGGCCGCGCCGCCGCTGGTCGCTGCGAAGGCGGCTGCTGGTCGGGCAGATGGTGCTGCTGGTGGTCGTGGTCGCGGGCATCGGCATCGCGACCGAGCTTGCGCTGCAACAGTTCCTGGTGCACCAGGTGGACGTCGGCCTCATCCAGACGACAGAGCATGCCCTCGGTGACGTGGGTGGCGGTTCCGGCCTCGGCCCGCCGCCGGACCAGCACAATGCCCCCGGCCCGCCGCCGTCCACGGGCGAGCCGTCCGGTCCGGGACCGGAATTCCTGAATCGCCGCAGCATCCAACAGGATACGGTCGGTGCGCTGGTGGACCGCGACCACTCGATGACCGCGGGCCGCGTCGGCAGCGACGGCGTGCAGTCCGCCCTGTCGGAGGTGGCCCGCAAGCAGCTGGCCGCCGTCACTCCCGGTAAGCCCGTCTCGATGGATATCGCGGGCCAGGGCCACTATCGCGTGCTCGCCGAGACCACCCGGTCGGGCAAGACGGTGATCACCGGACTGCCGCTGGCCTCGGTCGACGCCACCCTCATGCGGGTGCTCCTGATCCTGCTGATCGTCACCGCCGTGGTCCTGGTGGTGGCGACCTCCGCGGGCATCTGGCTCATCCGGCGCGCCCTGACCCCGCTGGATCGGGTCGCCGCCACCGCTGCGCGGGTCGCGGATCTGCGGCTGGATCGCGGGGAAGTGACGCTGCCCGTGCGGGTTCCGGTCGCCGACGCCGACGCCCGCACCGAGGTCGGTCAGCTCGGCATGGCCATCAACCGCATGCTCGACCACATCGCGGGCGCGCTGGAGGCTCGGCACGCCAGCGAGACCCGGATCCGGCGGTTCCTGGCCGACGCCAGCCACGAGCTGCGCACCCCGCTGTCGTCCATCCGCGGTTACGCGGAACTGGCGCTGCGGGAACGGGATACGCTGCCGCCTGTGGTCGCGCACGCCATGAGCCGCGTCGACTCCGAGTCCCGGCGCATGACGACCCTGGTGGAGGACATGCTGCTGCTGGCTCGCCTGGACGCCGGGCGCGGGATCGAGCACACGCCGGTGGACCTGACCCGGCTCACCGTGGACGCGGTCAGCGACGCCCACATCGCCGGCCCGGATCTGCAGTGGGCGTTGGAATTACCGCCCGAGCCGATCGTGGTCATCGGCGACACGGCCCGCCTGCACCAGGTGCTGGCCAACCTGCTCGCCAATGCGCGTGTGCACACCGGACCCGGCACCCGGGTCACCACCGCCCTGGCCGAGGACGGCCGGGGCGGGGCGATCTGGCGGGTCACCGACGATGGACCGGGCATTCCCACGGAACTGCAGCCGGAGGTCTTCGAACGCTTCGCGCGCGGTGATTCGTCGCGTTCGCGACGCGCCGGCAGCACCGGGCTCGGCCTGTCCATCGTGGCGGCGGTGGTGAAGGCGCACGGCGGCGCCATCGACGTCGAAAGCCGTCCCGGCCGCACCGAATTCACCGTACGCCTGCCCGCCGCGGGCTGAGCGCACGGCGGCGGTCAGCCCGCGGCGGTGACGGTCAGCCGAAGGAGCCGGTCGGCGGCTGCGGCTGGGCCTGCGGTTCGGGCTGGGGCTGCGGCTGATCCGGGCCGCGATCCTGGTCGCCAGGCCGGTCGTGCCGATCCTGGTCGCCGTGGCGGTCCTGGTTGTCGCCGCCGCGATCGTGATTCCAATCAGGGTCGGCGATCTGGCTGACCACCGGAATCCCGGAGTCGGTGGTGGCGGCCGAGGCGGGGATGGCCAGCGCGGCCAGCGGCACCGCGGCGAGCGCACCGGCCACGGCGATGCGGGCGGTCACGCGGCGCAGGCGGGACGGGGTCACAGACGAGGATTTCAACGCGCAGAACCTTTCTCGGAGGGACGGTCGGCCGATCGGCCTGCCGTGACTCCCATCCAAAGGCCCGCACGTGGGCGGGCCATGGGTCCTACCTATGTGCCAGCTGGGAATCCGAGCCGGTATCGCGCCGCAGTAGGCTGAGCCGCGTGGGACGACCGGCCGCAACACACACCGCCCCCGCCGCCCAGAGCGGCGCACCCATGCAATTCGTCGCGGACCTGCGCGATATCGCCACCCCAGACCCGGATTCGCGCCGCCTCACCGATCCAGGGCACGCCGCCGAACTGGTGGCGGCCGAGACCCGCGACCGGCTGCGCGCGGTGTTCGAGGCCATGCCCGCCGACCCGGTCATCCTGCTGTCCGGCGGCGTCGACTCGATCTTCCTGGCCGCCACCGCCGTCGCCCTGGGCCATCGCCCGCACGCCCTCACCGTGCTGACCGCCGACGGCGCCGACCGCGCCAACGCCACGGCCGCCGCCACCGCCCTCGGCCTGCCGCACGACATCGTCGAACTGGACGCCCCCACCGTGGCGGCGTTGGCGCGGGAATCGCTGGAACGCCTGAAAGTGCCCGAGCTGTGGGAGGTTTCGTATGCCGTCCCGATGCTCGCCATCCAGCCGGTCCTGGACCGTCTCGGCGTCACCGGCCCGATCCTGACCGGCAGCGGCGCGGACGCCATCTTCGCGGGCGGCAAAACCCTTGCGCACCCGATCGATTCGCCCGAGGCCACCGCGGAACTCGACTACTTCACCCGCACGGAATCCGCCCGCAACTTCACCGTCGACCGGCTCGTCCCGGACTTCTACCCCCGTATCCTGGGCGACCGCGCCGACCATATCGTGCACGTCTTCCAAACCGTCCGTTTCTGGGAACTCGCCCGAACCCTCGCGCCCCCAGCACTGTTCGGCCTGCACGACGGAGCCCCCGCCGACAAGTTGTGCGTCCGCATCGCCTGCCAGCGGCTGCTGCCCGAGTCGGCCCGCTCCCTGGCGTGGGCCGAGAAGTCCGCCATCCAGCGGTCGGCGGGCATCATGGGTGCACTGGCTGAGGCCGCCCGTGCGTACGCCGCCGACATTCCCGGCGCGCGCACCTACTCCGATCCCGGCACCGAACCCTTCGACGCCGTGGCCACCCGCCTCTACCTCGCGCTTCTCCTGCGCGACTAGCCGCGAGGCGGGCGACCGATCCGATTGTCCCGGTTCAGTTTCCGGACGCCTGCAGCCCCGCGATGCGGAATTCGTGACTCATCCCCGAGCACACCACATCATTGCGGACCGAGACCGTGCACGTGGCTCCGCCGTAGTAGACCGACGTCGTGTTCTGGTCGGTCCCCGGCACAATCGCGGGATTGCCACCCTGCTGGGTGTGGCTGCCATTGGACCCCCACTGCGGGTGTGAGGGAAAGTAGGCCGTGTCGATGGCAACGGCCGGCACGTAGGGCACCGGGATCGTCATACCCGCGATCGTCATCGACATGATCGGCGCCGGACTCGGAAGATCGCACCCCACAACACCATTCGGGGCAATCGAACAGTTGTTTCCCGCCATGTTGAACCAGGCCACCCCGTTGGCGTCCACGTAGGGCGTCGGGTCGATGAAGTCGGCGTGGGCCACACCCGGAACAACGCTTGCCAAGAACCCAGCGACCACTGCGCCGCCGGTGACCACTGCTGACCTAACCTGCATCGCACATCTCCTTTGATGAGTGTTCAACGGATCATGTCGTATACGTGTCGAGGCTGGTGGGAGATCTTGTTACGCATGAAGAAAGGGAGTGCCCGGACACCACGCCCAGACTCCCACAGTCGTCATGGTCGATCAGGACCGGTCGAACTTTCCGTCCTTCACGGCTGCGTTGAAGACGTCCCAATCGCGCGGCGCGAAGACCAGAGCCGGGCCGGCTACGTCCTTCGAGTCCCGTACCCCCACGGTGCCCCCGTCCAGATGTGCAACCTCGACGCAGTCCTGGTTGGGGCCGCTTCGGCTGCTCTTGTACCAATCCGCCTTGGACAGGTCGGCGTTCACTCGTACTCCTTTGCAATGTTCAGTACCAGTTCCCTGGCGTCCTGCTCGCTTTTCGCCACCGTGCGGAGGGTTCTCACCGCCGCCTTGTAGAGGTCCAGCTCTCCAGGCTTGTCCAGGTACAGCGCGCCCGTGAAGCCCTCGACGTATACCAATGGTGGTTCCGTCAGGCGGGAGTCCGCGTACGCGGGGAACTCCATCAGTGTGAACGCACCAACGATCAGCGGCAATGGAGTTGCCACGCCGAGCGGCACCACCCGGATCGACACCGTGGGTAGCTTCGACACGCTCGCGATGTGCCGAAGCTGCTCGGCCATGACGGCCGGACTGCCGACCGACCAGCGCAGGGCGGATTCACAGATGTACATGACGACGCTGAAGTCGGCCGGGGGCTCCTTCAACCGCTGCTGGCGCTTCGTCGAAATCTCGATGCGCTGTTCGACTTCCGCTGTCGGCATACCGGGGTAGGCGGCCCAGATCACCGCGCGCCGATAGCTCGGCGTCTGGAGCAGTCCGGGCAGGAGATTCAGGTGGAGTGTGGTGAGCTTCCGGGCGGATTCCTCCATGCCCAGGTACAGATCGAAATACGACGGCACCGCGGACCCGTAGTCGTGCCACCACCCTGGACTCTTCGTTTCGGCGATCAGACCGATGAGGGCGGCAGTAGTGTCTTCGTCGGCGCCATAGAGGCGGCAGAGGGCGTGCACGTCCACTTCCCGGACCTTCGTGCCCGGTTGTCCCGTTTCGAGTCTCCAGAGTGTTTGGGGCGAAACATCTATCAGCCTGTACGCCTTGACCGCCGGGACGCCGGACTGCTCGCGCAGCTGCTTCAGTGTCCGCCCGATCAGGCGGCGTGGAACGGTGGAGCCAACAGCCATTCGCTTAGCCTCTCTACCGGTCTCATGCAATTTTGGAATGATTCTCTCGCCAACTCTGGATGGCGGAAACCTTTTCAAGCACATTGCCCTCTGGAACGTTCCACGCAGTGACCGGACGGCGTAGACCAGTAGTTACCCCCGGTCGCCGGGAACCTGAACAGCCCGCCCGGTCAACAAGTTCCGATCGTGCCCTTCGAAAACGGGCCGCACGTTCAGGCCGTACCGGCGATCGGGGGCACCAAACATCAACGCCGGCAACCGGAGCGCCAGCCATGTACGGCATACCCATCGAAAATCATGAGGCGATCAGCGCGATGTCGATCGGTTACGCGCGCGATGCCCTCCGAATCCATGAGTCCTGCCCGATGTCCGTGTGCGGCAAGAAGCGTCAGGCCATCGCCGTGATCCGTGCGGACGACCGGACGACAGGGAGCGGGCCATGACCATCATCTCGCACGACGCGCCGGACTATCCGGTCATGAATCTGCAAGTGGCACAACATGGTCTGAAGCAGCATCAATACTGCGACGACAGCTGCGAGGCCCGGCGGTACTTCACCGACCTGGTTCCGAAGCTGGAGCGTGCGGACCGTGAAGTCAAGCCGCTCAGGGGAACCTGGAACATCTGGTGACCCACAACCCAGGGCATCCTGACGCCTGACCACCCACACCGGCGGTCCAGGCCGCCGAAGTGGCGGATATCTGCTGGCCCCGGGCGCTGCGGTTACTCCGATATCCGCCCGATTTTCGGCGAGCACCACAGCGACCCCGACTCGGCCGGACGCCACGAGGCACGACAATTGCGCCGGAGCAGAACCGAGCTCGGCAGGGAATGGGATCAGTTGGCGGTGGAGGCGACGTTACCTGGGCGAGCGCTCATGCTGCTGCCAGTAGCGGACGTGCGGCAGGTCGTCGTCGAGCCAGTAGGCGGTGTCTTCGGTAACCACCAGCATCTCCTCCCATTTGACGCCGAAACTGCCGTTGCCGATGTGCGGTTCGACAGCCCACAGGCCCGGTTCACAGGGGCTATCGCCCTCCTCGTTCCAGATGGGCGCCTGGTGCGCGTCCGGGCGGAGTTTGGATTCGAGCAGATGGCCGGACAGGAAAGCGATGGCCTGCGGGCTGAATCCCTTGTAGCGGAAGGTGGGAAGGCGCAGGCCGGGCACCTTGCCGACGCGGTGGGCGAGGACCGAGCCGGGATAGTAGCTGTGGATGTTCTCGTAGCCCTGGTCGTGGATGAGCTCGTCGAGTTGCTTGTAGATGCGGCCCTGACCGGCGCCGGCGCGCACTAGCCGCAGGACCAGCTCACGGTAGGGCTGCAGCGCCATCCGGGCGTTGTGGAACTCCTCGTTCTCGCTGCCGCCGAGGCTGCAGGAGTAGCCGATGTCGGCGGCAGTGCCGCCGACGATCGGGCCGACATCGAGGATCACCGCCTCACCGCGCCGCAGCGGCCGGTCGGTCGGCAGGAACTGCTTGCCGAAATGCGCCATCTTCGGGTTGGCGAACTGGTTGACCAGGCCGCCCTCGGGCTTGGCGAAATCCTTGAAGCGAGTCCGCTCGCCGAACCAGGCGAACCCGTAGTGGAAGAACCGGGTCACGCCGCGGCCGCGCAGCCAGTCCTCGAGCGCGGCGGCGGCCTGTTTCTCGGTGATGCCTTCGGACAGCTGCGCCTCGACGGCGGCGACCGCGTCATAGGCCAGCCGTTGCGCGGCCTTGAAATCCGCCAGGTCGGCGTGGGTAGGAACGAGGTTCGACATCGGTGTGATCCTTTCCGTCATTGCCCGATACCGGAGAAGTTAGGCGCGCCCAGCCCGGCCCACTCGTACCGGCGTGACGAGGTTTAGTTCTCTCACTGTTACGCGGCGACAACACCAACCCGGACGGCGGCCCAATATGGCCTAGACGAACTCGGTAAACCTTTGTTACTGGACGACAATTCGTTGTTAGCCTGCGGACGTGGAACCGGAATGGCCCCCCGCGCAAGAGCCCGCCGCGCGACAGGCGTGGCGTACTGTGCTGCGTCCCATTGCCGCGGAGTTGCGTGCCGCCGCGGCCGAGTTGAGCCAGCAGATGAGTTCGGTGTTCGCCGTCGAGCTGCCGCATGTCTTTCCCGACGACGCCACGCTGGCGGAAAACCAGGTCAGCACCGAAGCCAGCGTGCTGGCGCTGGCGCAGATGATCGAGCGCGGGGGAGATCCGCGGTCGGTGGAACTGCCCGCCGCGACCGCCGCGATCGCCCGGTCGGGAGTGTGGCGGCAGCTGCCGCTGGCCGATCTCCTCCGTACCTACCGGTTCGGGCATGAGCTGGGGTGGCAGTGGATCTTTGGGCGCATCGCCACCCTCGCGAAGGATTCCGCCGAGCTCGTCGTGGCGGCCGACCTGGCCTCGCGATGGCTGTTCGCTTACATCGACGCGACGGTGACCCGCGCCGCCACCGTGTACGACGACGAACGCGAGCATTGGCTGCGCAGCGCGATGGCCGCGCGCGGGGAGGCGATCGAGGACATCGTGGCCCGCCGGGAGACCGACATCGCCCGGGCCTCGACCCGATTACGGTACGACCTACGCCGCCACCACATCGGAGTGCTCGCCTGGCTGGATACACCGTCGGCGGACGACGACGCCCAGACCATGCTGGCCCGCGCGGTCACCGACCTCGCCGAGCACGTCCACGCGGACCCGCCGCTGATCTACCCGTCGGGGGTGTTGTCGTGTACCGGCTGGCTCAGCCGCGGCACAGCGTTCATCGAGGCGGAACTGGCTGCGCTGGCATGTGTTCGGTTGAGCGGGGTGCGAGTCGCGGCGGGCGAGCCCGGCGCGGGGTTGACCGGTTTCCGGCGCACCCATCTGGAAGCCACCCAGGCCCGGCGCGTGGCCATTCTGTCGCCCACGGCGACCGCGCTCACCCGCTACGCCGACGTGGCGCTCGCGGCGCTGACCAGCGTCGATGCCGAACTCGCCGGCGAGTTCGTGGCCCGGGTGCTCGGGCCGCTGGCCGCGCCGGACGCGGGAACCCGCCGCCTGGCCGAGACCTTGGCCGTGTTCCTGGACGAGAACCGCAGCCGCAGCCGGGCCGCGGCGCGGCTGAATGTGCACCCGAACACCGTCAACTATCGGGTGCGGCAGGCCGAGCAGTTGCTCGGCCGCAGCGTCGACACCGCATCCCTGGATCTTCGTGCGGCACTGGCGATGCTCGCGGCGGTGGGCGGACAGACGTCGCACTGACCCACCCCGGCTTTCGCCGCGGCGGATCTCCGCGGCACCGTTATTCCCGCAGACGCGTGCTATGCCGGGTGCGGCTCACACCGCGAACTTCGCCGTCTGCCGCGACAGCCACCGGGCCAGCGGCGGGACGGCCCGGGACAGGCCGTACATCAGATGCGCTTCGGGCGCGATCGGAGCGACCGCCTTGTTCCCGTCCACCGCGCGCAGGATGTTCAGCGCGACCCTGTCGGGCGTGTAACCGCGTTTGGCGTACAGGGCGGCCATCTTCTGCCGGCGGGCGTCGGTATTGCCGCCGCGGATCGGGCTGCTGGTGCTGATCGCGGTGTTGATCACGCCGGGGCACACGGCGGTGACACCGATACCGTGCTCCCGCAGCTCCATCCGCAGCGCCTCGGAATGCCCGAAGACCGCGAATTTGGTTGCGCTGTAAGCGCTCAGTGCCGGGTTGGCCAGGATGCCGGCCGCGGAGGAAACGTTGACCACATGCCCGCTGCCCCGCGCGATCATCGACGGCACGAACGCGGTATTGCCGTGAACCACACCCATCAGATTGATACCGATCAGCCGTTCCCAATCTTCCGGCGTCGTCTCCAGCAAGCCGGCGACCACGCCGATGCCTGCATTGTTGACGAGCAGATCCACTCCGACGAAGCGTTGCAGCACCTCCTCGGCGAAGGTGGTCATCTGCTGCGCGTCGGAGACGTCGACGATCCAGGTGCAGACCTCGACGCCATTGGCGCGCACTGCGACTGCGGTCTGCTCCAGGCCGGTAGCGTTCACGTCGCAGAGCGCCAGACGGGCGCCGCGGCGGGCGCACGCCAATGCCAGTTCCCGGCCGATCCCGCTGCCGGCACCGGTGATGACGACGACGCGGTTGGTGAGGTCCTTGGTGGACAGTGACATGGTCGAGCTCCTTGATTTCGTACGAGAGGTGAGCGCGCGTGGGCGACGCAGGACGGCCGCTGCACGGGATTCGGCCTTCAGCCCGCAACCGTGCGGCGGCGGCCGTGGGCCGGCCGCGGAGGCATGGTCCGCGGCGGGTTGGTCTGCGGCGGGTTGGGACCGCCCAACTGGGTGCGCAGGAACGGGACGACGAGTTCGGCGACCCGTTCGGCCTGTTCGAGGAACACCCAGTGCCCGGCGCCGGCGATGGTGTGGATCCGCGCAGACGGGAACGGCTGAGTCTGCCTGTATGCCTGTTCGGCCGGCAGGTACACGTCGTCGGCGCCCCAGACCACCAGACACGGCAGGTCGTGTCGCTGCAGTACAGCGGCAATCGGGATCATCGACCGGATATTCGTCGACCGGTATAGCCGGAGAACGGCTCGCTTGGTGCCCCACGGGCGCAGATGCGCCGCGACGCGAGCCACCGAGGCCCGGTCCAGGCCGGGGTTGTCGTGCTGAAGCAGCGCCCGGACGAGCCGGGGGGTCGCGATCCGCTGCATCAGTTCGCCGACCAATGGAATACGCCAGATCCGCGCCAGCCGGTGCCAGCGGTAATCCAGCAGCACCCCGGTATTGATCAGTGTCACGCTGGCCACCATGTCGGGGTGTTGCGCGGCCCACGTGAGCGCCCATGGCCCGCCGAAGTCGTGCGCGAGCAGGTGCACTCGTTGCACGCCCAGCGCCCGGATGACGCCGTCGAGGTGGCGGGCGTAGTCGGCGACGGTGTAGCCCTGGTCGCCGCGCATTTCCGCGCCGGCGAAGCCGGGCATGTCCGGGGCGATAACCCGGGCGAACTCGGCGATCGGGGCCATCAGTCGAAGCCAGTCCGATCCACCGCCGGGGTTGCCGTGGATGAAGACGACCGCCTCGCCGCCTTCGGGCCCGCCGACGAGCACGGGCGAGCGGACGTCGCCCACCACGATCTGCTGGGTCCGCATCAGGACTCCGGCTGCCACGGGTCGGTGGCCACCAACGCCGAGGTGGTCAGCGCGGCGGTGCGGTGTGCCGCTATCGCCTGATAGCCGGGATCCAGTGCCATCTCCAGGAACTTCGCCCGCGACGGATACTCCACCACGACTACGGTGTCCCACCAGGCGTAGTCCTCACCGCCGATGACGATTTCCCTCGCGTCGCCGGCGTACACGATCCGGGCGCCGACGCGGTCCAGGTGCGGTTGAACCTCCCGCGCGTAACGGGCGTAGCTGTCGCGGCCACCGTCGGGCGCATTGTTGAAGGCCAGCAGATTGATCATCACCACAGGCCCGACGGCAGACTGCGCTGCGGCGATGAGCCCTTTGATCTGCTCCTCGCTGGGGTCGATATGGGTGGTTGTCGTCCCTGTCACGGTGTCTCCTCGTGGTTGCGTGAGCCGGTGCCGTCGAAATTAGGCAGAATCCGCTCACGGCTCTTGACCTGCGGCGACAACGCGCGGTCTCGGGTTTGTACTGCGACGACAGCCATCGCGGGCCGTTGTATCGAGGTGACATTCGTGTGCTCGAAACGTTGGTGTCCGGCGACGAGCGCGTTGACGCTTCGGCAGCTGTATGCGAGCTCGGGGTCAGGTTCCGGACTGGTGAGGAGTCCAGGCGCTGGGTGACCGAATCGAGGTGCGGTGACGGGGTCCCGGCCTTTTTCGCGGAAAACAACGAAGTTGGCCCGACCTGCGAGTTCGATGCTCGGACGCGGCCGGACCGGGTGCATCGCACACCGCGATCCTGGGCGCAAATTGCATCAGACGCGGTCCGATCGTTCCTCTGATGTGTTGCTATCCAATGGATTACGCCATATCCGCCCGATTTTCGGCGAAAACCCGGTACCTCAGATGTGGGACAACTGCGTGGAATGGTTCAAGCTCGCTGGTTGACCCTTCGAGTGTCGTGGCTCGCTGATCCTGTTGCGGCCGTGGGGAGTCGACCAGCGGACAGGGAACCGACTGCCGCACAAGGTATCCGGTTTCGGAGCCGATCGGATGTCCGGCCGCCGACGCTCACACCTCGCTGTGCGCGGGTGCGGGCCCGGCGTGTTCGGCGGCGCGGTGAATGCCGCGCAGGAGCAGGACCGCGGTGGCCACCACCGCTGGTGCTGGGGTGGGCTCGACGATGAGAGCGCACACGCCACCCCAGGCCAGCGTCATCCACGCCAGGAAGACCGGCGGGACGATGCCGTTCCGGTCCATCCATACCACGAGCAGGCCGACGATCAGCAGCGGCAGGCCGAACCCTGCCGGATTGGCCCAGAAGGCGTTGGCCGACAGGGTGTCCTCCTGCCAGTGGCCCCACAGCCGCAGCGACAGCCAGTCCCCGAAGTAGGCGTGGCTGAGCAATAACCCGATGGTGAGATGCCCGGCGCCGATGAGCGCGATGATGCGGCCGGACCATTTGATCATGTGAATCAGACTCCTATCACGGAATGACAAGTTATGGGCGCATGGAAGGCTGATCAGGCCGGAGTGGTCCGGCCGATGGGCCCTGATCGCCGAATGCGATGAACCAGAACCAGAATTCATTTTCTATAACTGATCATCGTGGCTTGTCGGCCCAGAGGATGACATTGGTGCCGAGGAACTTCTTGCTCCATCCGATGTTCTGAAAACCCGTTTCGCGCAGAACATTCGCGACATGTTGTGGTGAGGTGAAGGCGAGGGTGCTGTATTCGAGGTAGGTGTAGGACGACCGGTCGCGAGCAATCGTCTGCCCCAGCAGCGGAATGATCGTGCTCATTCCCCACTCGAGGATCGGCTTCAACGGGCCGCTGGGAGGGCAGGTTTCGAGGATGACGATCCGGCCGCCGGGCACGAGGACCCGATGCTGTTCGCGAAGCACTCCGGGGAGGTCTTCGACGTTGCGGAGCAGATAGCCTTCGGTAACCGCGTCGAAGGACCCGTCGTCGAACGGCAGCCGGGTCGCGTCGGCCTGCTGCCATCGAACCGCGCCGGCCCCGGATTTGATCCGTGCGCGAGCCAACATCGCCTCGGAGAAGTCGGCACCGGTCACGACGACAGTCGGATACATCTGTGCCGCCGCCAGAGCGATCGCACCTGTCCCGGTAGCCAGGTCCAACAGTTGCCCGCCCGCGGGCGGCGCGGCGCGGGCGGCCACTTCACGGCACCAGCGCGCATGGCGGCCGAGCGTCATGACCACGTTCATCCGGTCGTAGTATCCGGCGATCTTCTCGAAGATCGTGTGTACCGCAACACCTTTGCCGTGCGAGGTCTCGGCGACGGTGTTCGCTTGCCACTCGCGGCCGATGGCGCGCATCAGCGCCGGATACACACCGAGATACCGAAAAGGCTTGATACCGGCCATGTAGAGGGCGCCCAACAGGCCGTTCGGCTTCACCAGGACAGCCATCTGACCGCGGTAGCCTCCGGTTCCGTCCGCAACCCAGCCGAGGTGCATGACCGCGTGGACGGTCGTGTTGCCCATTTCGGCTGCCCATTCGTTCTCCAGTTGGTAGACGGACCGGAACGGCGATGCGCCGAGGTCCGGACCCCTGGAGCCCTCGCGGAGGTCGGCGGGCAAGCGGTCGTACAGGGAGGGCAGCCGACCGCCGGTGCCGGTATCGGGCCGGTCCCAGCCGCGCAGCGCTCCGAGCTTCCAGCGAATGGTGAACAGCGCCCGGGAGATAACGGTATCGCCGGTCACCCCACCGCTGACTCCTTCGGCGAATTGGCTTACCAGCCAATGGAAGTCGTCGGGGCCGCCCGGGGTGGGCAACGCCCATACGTCCTCCACGGTGAAGTCGTCGGCGATGTCGTGGATCCGCCACGGGCGGTTGGTGTGAGCGGTTGGAGGAAGTCTCACGAGCTCGGCTCCGATCTATACGGTGGCGTATAGATCGAACATAAACCCACTTATACGCCCCCGTATACTCCTTGCCGACGTGAGGAGGCACACCATGGCCGTGGCACGCACACCGCGAGGCAGATGGATCGAGGAAGGCTTGCGGGCACTCGTCGTGGGCGGCCCCGAAGCCGTACGGATCGAGGCGCTGGCACAGGCGCTCGGTGTCAGCAAGGGCGGCTTCTACGGGTACTTCCGCAATCGGGACGCACTGCTCACCGAGATGCTCGACACCTGGGAGTACGAGGTCGCCGAAGGCGTGGTCGAACAGATCGAGCGCGATGGAGGGGACGCCAGAACCAGGTTGGAACGGCTTTTCGCCATCGTCGCCGACACGGCGGACGGGCCGGTGCGGGGCATCACCGCCGATATCGCGATCCGCGATTGGGCCCGCCGCGACGGAGCGGTGGCCGAACGGCTCCGCCGCGTCGACAACCGCCGCATGGACTACCTGCGGTCCCTGTATTCCTCGTTCTGCCCCGACGAGGACGAGGTCGAGATCCGCTGCCTGATCACCGTTTCGGTGCGCATCGGCAACCACTTCCAGGCTGCCGACAACGGCCCGCGCAGCCGCACCGAGATGATGGAACTGATCAAGCTACGGCTGCTGGCCTAGGAGCACTGGTGAAACCGATTACGGGCCTGATCAATTCGTTGGGGTGAGTGGGGTGGCGGATCGCCCGGGGGTCGAACTGTTCCGAGATCGCCGGGCCGCGAGGGTCAGGGCGATATCCACGAGCATGTCCTCCTGGCCGCCGACCAACCCACGCCACCCGGCCTCCAGGAGCAAGGTGCGCGCATCGATGCCGTATCGCGCACCAGCGGTCTCGGCGTGGCGTAGGAAGCTGGAGTACACCCCGGCATAGCCCAGGGTCAGTGTTTCCGGGCAATGGCCGAGGCGCCCGATCGGACTGCGATCGTATGCGGCGACCGGAGACTGTCCTACGCCCAATTGGGCCGGGCTGCGGTGGGTCTGGCACGCCGACTATCCGGGTCGGTCGTGGCTGGACGCCCGGTCGCAGTCATCATGCCGAACGGCCCCGAGCTGTCGGCCGCGATCTTCGCCGCCTGGCTGGCCGGTGCGCAGGTGGCCCTGATGAACCCCAGCTTCACCGGCCGGGAACTGCGCCTGCTGCTCGAACGATCCGAGGCCAGTGTCGTGCTCACCGCGGTCGGGGACGCCGATCCGATCTCCGCCGCGGCCGAGTCGCTCGTTTATCGTCACCGACCGCGGCGCGACCCTGAACCGGGCGGCGCTGGCCGACTACTGCGCGACGAATCTGGCGCACTACAAACAACCCCGGGACATCCAGGTGGTGGGGCAATTGCCGAAAACCGCTGCGAACAAGATAGATCGACTCGCTCTGCGCAGGATGGCGGCGAACACGTGAGCGGGTGCTGACACCCGGCCACCCCGTCCGGCGGGCTTCCTGGATCCTTCTACGAGCTAAGCTGACATGTTCGACTTCGGAGGAACGATGGTGGGAGGCCCACGCGTGGCTGCGTCAACGCCGGTCGAGGGGGAGTCGGCCTGGGAGGACAAACGTCGGCGCATCCTCGACGGTGCCGCGGCCGTGTTCTCCTCCCGCGGGTACAACAAGGGAACCACCAGGGAAATCGCGGCCCAGCTCGACCTCAGTCAGCCGTCCATCTACCACTATGTCGGTTCGAAAGCAGACCTGTTGCGCGAGATCGCATTACAGGTCGATCGGGACATGACGACCGCACTGCACGACGGCCTGGCCGCGGGCAGCGATCCTGTTGCCCAACTGCGGGCGATCATCACCCGATTCACCTCCGCGGTGATCGCGAACCATCTCACCTTCGCTGTCTATCGCAGCGAGCAGCGATGGCTGGAGCCGGCGGTGGCCGAGGAAGTGCAACTCCACGAACGCGAATTCGTCGCCACCGTACGCGGTGTCGTCGAAAAGGTGCAGGCGCTGGGGCAGCTCCCGGACGCACCGTCATCCGTCGTGACCTTCGCGATTCTGAACATGGTCAGCGAAAGCCATCGCTGGTATCACCAGGACGGCTCGCTCGATCCCGCGTCGATCGCCGACGCCTATTGCAAACTCATCGGGCTGCCGCCGCAGGACTGACGGCAGCGCAACGATGTCGAGGTCTGCTGAATTCGCCCGTGCCGTTACTGCTGAGGCTGCGGCGCGTGACGCCGATGAGTACGCCGCGCGCGGCGGGCGCGTCTCGTGAGCTCGACCTGCGTTTTTCTACACGCCCATCCGGACGACGAGTCGTTCTTGACTGCGGGAACGATGGCGCGCTTGGCCGCCGAGGGCCATCGGGTCGTCCTAGTGGTTGCCACGGATGGTGAAGCGGGGCTCGCGGATGTGCCCGCCGGGGCCGAACTCGGCGCGCGACGGCGACGGGAAACGTTGGCCTCGGCGACCGCTCTCGGCTGCGCGCGGGTGGAGTTTCTCGGCTACCGCGATTCCGGATCGGATGGGGCCGTTGCGAATTCGTTCTCTACTACGCCGGTCGAGCAGGCCGCGGAGCGGATAGCCGCGCTACTGGTCGAGGAGCGGGCGGATCTGGTCACGTCCTACGACCCGGCAGGCGGCTATGGGCATCCCGACCATGTTCAGCTACACCATGTGGGTGCGCTCGCGGCACAGATCGCGGGCACCCCACTACTGCTGGAAGCCACCGTCGACCGCGATGCGCTCCTGCTGACGATGCGGATCGCTGCCATGTTTCGCCTGTTGCCGCCCGAGCTGACACCGGATCTGCTCACCAACAGCTACTCGCCCCGCAGCGCGATCACCCACCGGGTGCGCGTAGGCCGCTACGCTGTGGCCAAACGGGCGAGCATGGCCGCACACTGCACTCAGTCGGCCGGCGGTGACGGAGTGCGCACGCTGGCCGCTCTGTTGAGGTTGCCTCGGCCGGTGTTTCGATGGGCGCTGGGCACGGAATGGTATGTCCGGCGCGCTGTTTAGCCTTCGGATCGAACCGCACAGGCCGAGCGGGGTCACGCTGCCGATCGTCACCACCACAGCTTGAAGGTCTCGAACGCTACCGCCTCGTTGTGACCTGAGCGGTTCACCGTGTGATGCAGCGCTCCCACGAACGCGCCCGTGGACTCGAGTGGGGTGCCGCGCATGGGTACCACGAGTCGTGGCACTCGCCGCCGGGCCAGATGCGCGGAGATCCACACATCATCCTGCCACCAGACCTCGGGGGGCCAGCCTTCGAAATCATGCACCGCCTCGTCGAGCGATCCGGCGGGAATCAGGTACCCCCACATGCCCATCAGCACGTCGACCGGGACGTGCTTGCGCACCGCCGTCCCGCACACGTGCCCGAGATAGCGCGGGTCGCAGCCCGACCGGACATGCTGGCCGCGTACGCCCAGCGCTGCGGCGGGCAGTTGGCGGTGGGCGGCGAGCAAGTCTTCGAGCAACGTTTCGGGATAGATCGCATCGTCGTCGACAACCACCAGCACCGCGTTCGGCTCCGCCCGCAGCGCGGGCAGCAACTTCGTCGCGGGCCCTTGGTCCTCGCACCGCACGAGGTCCACTCCTGCCGGCAGTGAGGGGGGCTCGGGGTAGGCGGCTCCCGACCGGAGCGAATACCGTGGCCATGCCAGCAGCAGCCGATCGGCCGGGACTGTCTGGTCCAGCAGGCTGCGCAGAACCGGCCGCAGGTGCCTGCGCCGTTGCGGCACGGTAGACAACGTCACGACGATGCGTTCTGCGCGGGCGGGCATCAAGCGTGGAGCAGGGTCACGCCGCAGTAGCCTGGCTGCTCGGATCATGTCGCGGGTCAGACCGGCAGCGGTGGCGTTGCCGAACCGCTTGTGCAGATGATCGACGTTGCTCCACGCGATACGTGCAAGATGCACAGGCGAAGCCATCAGACGTCCTTTCCCGCTGCTGTCGGATCGGACATGTGTACCCGACGCACCGCCTCGTCATAACAGTGGCGCAGGCTGTTCAGCACGACCGACCAACTGTGCTCCGATGGCGTCACAGTTCGGTTGTGGGTGGCGATCCGGTGGTGCAATTGCTTGTCGCATCCCAGTTGCACCAAGGCCGCTACCAGGTCGGTCATCGTGTCGCCCAGCAGTCCCTCACGCCCGTGCTCGACGAAATCGGCCACCCCGCTGTCGGATCGGGCGACCACCGGCAGACCCGCAGTTCGCGCCTCCAATGTGGCCAGCCCGAACGCTTCGCGACGGGTCACGTTCAGGTAGACATCCGCGGTGGCCAGGATGTCGCGGATGGTCTGCTGATCCTGCACCCCGATCAACCGCACCCACCCGGTCATGCCATGCCGAGACAGATACCGCCGCATAGCGTCGGTCCGTGAACCGGCGCCGACGATGGTGGCATGCACTGCGACCTGGCCGTCGAGCCGTTGCTGTGCCTGCCGAAGGACTTTCAGCAGGATCAGTGGTTTCCTGCGGGTGACCAATCGGCCGACAGAGACGACGTGCAGCTCTTGCAGCTCGCCCGTCGGACGTGAGGTGCTGCGTGGCAATACCGGTGAGACGCCATTGGGGACAACGACGGTCGTGGTCCCGGGTAACGCGCGGGCGATCTGGTCGGCGACCACTGTGCTCACGGCGGTCAGCACGAACCGGTCTCGCCAATCGCCGACCTTCCCGATCAGGCGATAGCAGACCCGCACGGGCAGGTCCCACATGCTGTGTACCGTCATCACGGTCGGAATCCGGAGCAGCCCTAGCTGTCTCGTGGAGCACAGCGCAAAGGGTGAATAGACACTCAGGTGCACATGCGCAACCCGTGGTTCCAGTCGCAACAGCAGTGCACGCACGTGCCCCACCCGGGCGACCCGATGCACGCGATAGGGCAGCGCTCTATCGTCATGGGTCCCGCTCGTCGTGGTGATGACGTGGACTTCCTCGCCGGCGGCTGTTTGAGCGCGCGCCAGCCGCTCGATCTGAACCTCGATGCCGCCGACTCGCGGGGCGAAAACATCAGTAAGGTGCACGATCACATGTCAACCCTTCACCTGGATTCAACAGTACTGTGCGTCCAGCGCGGTTTATAGCGAGAGTGAATTATTATCATCGGCGCTGGCGTACCACGGAGGCAAAGGTGACGCGCGCTTGAAAGGTAGGACGGCGTGAACGCAGCTCGCGTGATTTCCTACGACGGGACCGGACTGCATGACGCGATCGACGGTGATCCCAACGCCGGGCGAGTCATCGTCTTCGAATGATGAGCCTGCTGGCGCTGTTTGCCGACGCGGCATTGTGCGTACGCAGTGGGGGATTGGCCGCGCTCGGGAGGACGCCTGTGTTGATGATCGCCGACGATGGGGTTCGGTCCATTCCTCGCCGGTGCAAAACCCATGCCGCCTCGACCATTTCAGGAGTGCAGCTTGTAATCCTTCCCACCGCAGGTCATCTGGGCTCGAAGCCGGACGATATCGACTGGCGCCCGCGCGGGTTCATCACGAGCCTGGACCCGCTGGAAGGACGGGCTCGGGCATGAGAACCGCGTATTTGGTCCTGGGGCCGGAGAGCAGTGGGACGCGCATGCTGACGCGGGCGTTCGTGGCGGCAGGCTGTTTCGGGGACGGCGGCCATGTCCAGCGATTGGATTGCCTCGACTTCCGGGGATATCCGGACAGGATCGTGTTCCGTCAGAGCTTGCCGCACGGCGACGGGTGGCCCGACTGTCCACGAATCGTCGGCTCCATGACGTCGGCGGGCTATGCCGTGCAGCCGGTCTTGATCCTCCGCGACAAGGATCACACGGTCCGGTCACAACGTGCTCGCAAGCATGCCTTTTCACGGCGTCAGGCACGACGGCGGATCACCGATGCGCTCGACTTCGCATACCGCCAGCTTGCCGAGGTGGACCATACTCCGCTGGTCGTACTGTATGAGCCGTTCGTCCGTTATGAAGCCGTACGGCGGACGTTCTTCGAGCAACTGGGCCTCGAGTGCCCGACCATGGAGTTCTTCGACGCGAACGCCCGCCACCGCCGCACCAGCCTCCGGTGGTGGTAACAAGCGCAGGGATCGATGTGGAGATGCCGACTGCATCCGCGCCAACCTGCATCGAGTGGTCAGTGCCGTCAGTGGTCGGTGCGCTCCCAATGGAACGGGCAGTGTGTGCCGCCCCAGCCGATGGTGGTGCTCCGCTCGAACCGGAAGCCGTGCCGTTCCGGATCGATGGCCGCGATCCAGTTGGCATCGAATTCGCACATCACCGGAGTCAGTTCTGCGACCGAATGATCCACCAGCACATCGTGATAGAAGCAACGCACGACATCGGAACGATAGCGCCGCTCGTCATCGAAGGGATGCTCGAAGGTGAAAGTTGGGCCGAATGCCTGCTCTTCCCTCGATTTGGCGAGTTCGACCATCGCCCGGAACGGATCGGGCGCCCCATCGAGAATGGCTCGGGTACTCTCCCGCACCGCGTCACCGAGCGGTTCGACGAACGCAATCTCGACCGCCTCGATGGATTTCGCACGACCGAGTCGCGGTTGTAGCAATCGGTAGGCCGCGACCAGCGCCACCGTCATCCTCAGGTTGTAGCGGGACGGCTCGTCGACAACACGGTCTGCGCTCGCGGCCTCGAGTTCGGCGTGCAGTCGTCGCATATCGGTGAGAAGTGTTGCCGGAACGTCATTTTCCCTCAGGGTGACCGCTATCCTCTCGAAGAACGCCTCGAGGATTATGGTGAGGTCGCGCTCGGGATCCGGGACGTACCCATCCTCGGCGATGTCGAACGGGTCGGTGTTCATGGTGTTTCCTCTCGGGACATCCCACCCGGTCCCGAACACGACCACTACACCCGGATGGGCGTCACCGGCCGTGCCCACAACCGCGCGGGCACGCCAACACGCTCCACCGACCTACCTGGCGCTGACGATTCTTTATACTTGCACGCTCAACCTGTCACGCCACGGCAGTATCGTCAAGTCGACTTGTGCCACAGCGGTATTCGCTACAGGATCCGCGACCATCGGCGCTGCCGATGGCGGGATGGCAATTGCTCCACCGGTCCTCGATGCCCTCGTGGCGGTAGTGCCACATCAGGCCCGGCAGCACAACACCGGCGGCCCGCCGGGCATGCTCGTTCATCGCCGGGACTCCGCAGTGCTGGTACATGACATGTGACGTGAGACGGAAGTTGTTGCGAGACCATCGAATCGACCGACGGACTCGTTGTGGACCTTGTTCTTGTGGACCTGTTCGCTGTGGATCCGCCCGCGCAGAAAGCGAACGTATCGGCTGTGGTGGCTCCTCGGCGCCGTGCCCGGAACCAGGGCGGTCTCAGCGAGGTCGAGTGAGTCCTCCAACGCGGCGTCGTGCAGCCAGCGCCACATGAGGGACCAGGTGAACCGATCCTTTCCGCGGGTTCGCGCAACCCCACCCTCGCCCTTCCGATCGGGCTGCCGAGGGGGTTCCAGTGCGGGGTGTGCAGGGAGGCCAGCATATTCAGCGTGGTTATACGGTTACGTATAATCCGAGGTTGGGGCCGTTATGTGGTTCCGTACAACATTGGAGTGAGGTGGATCTCGACATGGGCTCGCTGCGCACACCGCGCGAAGCATGGATCGACGCGGGGCTGAGGGCATTGGCCACCGGGGGTGTCGATGCGGTGCGCGTCGAGGTGCTCGCCAAGACCCTCGGGGTTACGAAGGGCGGGTTCTACGGCTACTTCTCCGATCGCGAGGCGCTCCTGACGGGGATGCTGGACACCTGGGAGCGCGAAGCGGTCGACGATGTGCTCGCGGAGGTCGAGCGGGCCGACGGCAACGCGCTCGACAAGGCCCAGTTGGCCGGTCGTCTCACCTTCTCCAACGACCGGTTGCTGCCCATCGATCTGGCCATCCGTGACTGGGCTCGCCGCGACGCCTCGATCTCCGAACGTCTTCGCCGGGTGGACAACCGGCGCATGGAGCTGCTGCGCGACGCGATCGGTACCGTCTGCTCGGATCCCGACGAGGTCGAGGCCCGCAGCTTGCTCGCCTTTTGCGCGGCCATCGGCAGCCATTTCCTCGCCGCCGACCATCCCGGTCGTACCCGCGAAGAGGTCATCGCCCGCGCCGGCGACCTGATCCTGAGTAGGGGCGTGCGAGATGGCAATCGACCGAATGCCGCAGGGCAAAAGCGTTGAGGTGCACGGGATCTTTCAGAAGATCGCCGGGTACTACGATCGGATGAATTTCGTCTTGACCGTCGGTCGTCATACCCGATGGTGGAGTCGTTCGACGCGATCACCGAGGGCTATCCGCCGCGCAATGTCGAGGACCCCGCGGGAGTGCTCCGCGAACAGCACCGGGTTCTCGAGCCCGGCGGCCGCATCATCATCCTCGAAACCTGCCCGCGCAGTGGACCGGTGAAGCCGATCATGGAGTGGGGGATGTGCGCGATCGTCTCGCTGCTGAGGCAGGTCGTGTCCGGTGACGGGTCATCTTGCGCCTATCTCGAATCCCGCACGCGCGCTTTCGAATCGCCACAACAGGTCGCTGATCTGTTGAGCCGAATGGGTTTTCACGACATCGGCTGGAACACAAAGTTTTTCGGCACGAACGTCATCCTGTGGGCCACCGAGTCGCGTAAAGGATCCCGAGGGTGATCAGTCGAACGGGCCCGTGTTGTGGCGCATCTCTCCATAGGTTGTACGCACCCGTATAACTGCTCTACCGTCCTGTTATACGCAACCGTATAACCCCTCAGGAGACGGCGATGTCCAGGCAACTTCCCGAAATCGAGCACACCGCCCGCCCGTGGCGCATCCACGAGATCACGCCCGATTTCCGGATCGAGGACGTGTGGGCGTTTCGCACACCCGGGGCCGGGCCGGACGACTTCCCCGTCATGCGCGACGCGCTGCGGGTGGCCGGCGGGCTCTCCCGCAACCCTCCGCTGGTCGCGTTGCTGTTCGCGGTGCGCTGGAAGCTCGGTGCGTTGTTCGGCTGGGACAGGCCCGAGGAGGGCATGGCGGGTCGGGTCGGGTCGCTGTGTGACCGCCTGCCGGATGATCTGTGGCAGCCCCGAGCCGGGGAGCCGGTTGGCGACACCCCGTTCACCGCCGTGTACGAACTCCACGACGAATCCGCCGACGAGCTCGCGAACAAGACAGTGCACACGGTGATGCACCTCGGGTGGGTCCAGGCCGAGACCGGTGAGTACGAGTTGCGAATGGCGGCCCTGGTCAAGCCGAACGGCCTGTTCGGGCGGTTGTATATGGCCGGGATCGCGCCGTTCCGTCATCTGATCGTCTATCCGGCACTGACGCGGCGATGGGAACGCGCCTGGCGCGAGCGGGCACACCAGGATGCCGGACGGGTCGCGCGTGCCGGGGAATGTGAATGATCGGCGCGAGAAGCTGAACGTAACCGAGGGCGTGCTGCCGCACGGTCTGCCGTATCGCGCCCTCGGGTCGGGGCGGCCGCTGCTGTTTCTGCGCTGGTTCACCCAGGATCACACCAATCCCACAGGGCCGCTGCGTCTCTCGGAGCTCGAGGTGCTGGCACCGCTCGCCCGGCATTTCCGGGTGTTCGCGGTGTCACGAGCGCCGGGAATGGCGGCGGGCGCCACGATGGCCCAGATCGCGGCCGAACACACCGACGCGATCAGAGCCGAGTTCGGCACGGCCGTAGACATTCTCGGAGTCTCGTCGGGTGGTTCGATCGCCCTGTAGCTTGCCGCCGATCACCCGGATGTGGTGCGCGACGCGTCGTCCGGTGACACAGCCCGAAGCGGTCGGGCAGCCCAGAAGAAACTATGCGGCAGCACTCGCGGCAGGCGATCGAAGCATGCATCACCTCGCCCCTGTCGCCTGTGCGGGAACGGCTGCCGATCAGGAGGACGGCATTGCCATGAGGGTGGCCTGCATGAGAGCCACCGGGCCCGCGCCGTAGGCGTCGGAAACGACTTCGGCGGTGCAGACAGTGAGGTTGCGGCCGGACCGCACGACCGTCGCCGTCGCTAGAAATCGCTGTCCCACAGCTGGACTCATCAGATTGACTTTGAATTCGACGGTGAGGATGTCGCGGTCGAGTGGTTGCAGCGACATGGCCGCATAGCCGCATGCGGAATCGGCCAGAGTGGTGATGGCACCGGCGTGAACGAATCCGTTCTGCTGGCACAGATCGTTGCGGAACGGCAATTCGAGAACGACGCGGCCGGGCGCCAGGCTTGCGATTCCGATCCCGAGTGTGGTGAGCAAGGTCTGGCGTCCGATACTTTCGCGCAGTCGTGCTTGCTGGGAAGGGCTCAGAGCGCCGGCGATGTCGGTCATTGCTGGAGCCTAGACGACATGGCGTGGGCAGCCGAGTTCCCTGAGCGCACGAACACGCGACGTATTCCTTGTCCGAGTGCGTGTCCACCAGCGTCGCGTCCAGGTCTATGGCCAGCGGATCGGCGGCAGTGAATTCTCAACCAGCGCCGCATGTTTCGCTGAGGCGAGGAACCCGATACTGATCGGGTCGTGGGCGCTGTAGCCGGATTCGTCGCGCGGATCGCTCCACACATCGGCCTGCCACACGCCGCTGTCGGGGCTGGCGATGTCGACCTGGCGTCACGCGGTCACAGAAGTACCTCACGTCGCGCGGCAGGGGTATCCCTTGGTGGTGCCCGGCGCGGGTGTCCAGGCTATGAACCTCGGCGGGTTGACCACCAGAGTGCACTTGGCCGCCGACAGTGCCAGAGGTTCACGACGATGGAGATGATCCGCAAGATGGTGCGGATCGCCGAGGAGCTTGGCCGACCGATCGCGACGCCTGAGCAAACACGCGAGATCCTCGAGCTCGGCGCCTGGTACAACACTGCCGAGAAGGCATTGTGCAACCACCTTCGAGGGCTTCCAAACCTTCGAAGAAGAAGGCAGAGTGCGGCAGCAGCCGCAGCCGGTCCTGCCATCCGCGACATTCTCCAACTGCGATACCGGCGTCGTGAGTCGGTAGTCGCGCAACGGATCTCTGCGTGGAGTGCGCTGTTCGGCTACCGCTCGCTGCCGGCGGTCTGTTTCCGTCTGCTGCGGCGACCTGCTTCAGAGTTCTGGTAGCCAGCAGTAAACTGTTACTGACGCCTTCCGCGGTACCAAATGACGTCTTGTCCGGTCGATGCTGCAGCTGTCGGCCAGTGTGAACGCGTGTTCCTGTCGGGACGCATCATGTACTTCACCAAGGAGCGAAATCGGGTGTCGCAAAGTCGATTCGGCATGTGACGCACTCGCTGACCCAGTCCGGTAGCTCGGCAACGCGGCCTGGTACACGGACGTCGTAGAGCTCGTTGTAAGGAAGCAAAATGTCTGGCAAGACCATCAAAACCCTAGCCGCGACAGTTATTGCCGCGCCCCTGCTCGTCCTCGCCGCGCCCGCGGCCACTGCCGATTCCGCCACTCCGGTCGACGGATCGTTCGGATCAGCTGCCTGGTGTTTCGACCTTGGCAGCGTCTACTGGTGCATATGAGTGAGCGTCCGAGAACTGGTGTTGGGTGTGTGACGCCCGAGATTCGAGTGAACTCCTGGTAGGGCAGTGATTGCTGAGATCAATCGCGGTACCAGGAGTTCTTCGGCTCGGTCAGCACTGGAAGCGGCACAAGAGGATGTTTGCAGATCAGGTTGCCGCCGACGCGTGACGTGTGTCCGTCACTTGTCGGCGAGCGTTTGCGACCGCAGTGACCACGCACGTACCCAGCCGACCGGCGCGATCGTAGAGCGTTGCGGTCCCGACCGCGATGCCGCCCCTCGCGATTTGATCCTGAGCCTGGAGCCCGAGCTCAGGGCCTTCCGGCAGGCGCGAGAGCGTCAATGTCATATCAGCGTTGATGTAACCGATCCCTGCCGATCCCCAGTGACATACAAAGTTCGTCGCATCGCCCATGGCGGCTGCCCGTTGAAACGGGGAGATCGGTTCGCCCTCGATAAGGGGAATCAGGTTATGCCACAATACTTTACAGTCTGCATTCTGGCCCGCGGAAAGGTTATCGGTCCAATCCGATTCGCCGAACTTGAGCAACGGTGGCTCGCCGTCGGGCGAGATCAGCCGAGCCTGCGGCGCGGGCAATGGGATACACGGCTGCCATGTCTGGCCCGGCGGCTCGGAAGCTGACGCCAGGAAGACCGCCGTTGCCCGGGCTCGCAGCTCACCCTGCTGGACGATCGAGGCGTCGGCGACAGTCACCCGGGTACCCTCACGAATCACGGCACTCTGCACGGAGATCGGTTCGTTCAGCACCGGGCGCAGCATGTCGACCGTGAGCCGGGCGGGGATGAAGCCCTCAGCGGGGCAATGCCTTTCAAGCTGGCGGGCCAGCAACCCACATACCGCAGGTCCGTTCACCTGCTTCGATGACCACTGACTCACGCCGTGACCCTGTGCTTCGTACTGCCCGTCACGCGTCACGAAGAACGAAACCACCGAGACCGGCCCCCTCCGTTTCCAGTTCGCCGACGCCTAGATTAGAACACGTTTCATCATCGGTATGAAGATCATTCAAGGCCCGGTCGGAGGCACGCCATTCGGCCGTTGCGGACGTTCTGCACCGCATCCAAATTCCGGCCGCCGGCGCCCCCGTGCATGCAGGTTCGGTCAGCGCGGTATGCGGACATTCGGAGCCGGGCCGCCCTACGCTCATGGAATGCATCTCGAGCTGATCACGATCATTGTCGAGGAGTACGACTCCGCCATCGAGTTTTTCGTCGGGACACTGGGTTTCGACCTGATCGAGAACTCGCCATCGTTCACGAATGATGGACGTCCCAAACGCTGGGTGGTCGTTCGCCCGCCCGCCGCTGCCACCGGAATCCTTCTCGCACAGGCGGACGGGGATAGGCAACGCGATGCGGTCGGAGATCAGGTCGCCGGGCGAGTCGGGTTCTTCCTCCGGGTCTCCGACTTCGTGGGCATGTATCGCCGAATGGTCAGTGCCGGTGTGAAGTTCGTAACCGAGCCGCGCACCGAACCCTACGGTCAGGTGGCCGTATTTCTCGACATCGCCGGAAACCGATGGGACCTGCTCGGGCCGGCCGAACCAGCATCGGCCTGACCGGCGAGAACCCAAGCGGCATCCGGGCAGTACGGCGCATTCGGCCGCTCGCGGCCTGGCCGGTCCAAGCAGCGCACGATGCGGCATGGATGTTCGAGATGTCATGTGGCTGAGGCCATGTCCGGATCATCCGGATACGCCGGAATGGATTGTTCGGCCACGTCGGTTTCCGGAGCTTCGTCCACGACACGGGGCGTGCCGCGACCGGCGCGGCGATTTATCCAGCACGTTCGAGCCGGGTCACCGCGTTGTCGGTGAGCCGACATACCTGATCGTCGCTCATCGCGATTGCCGCGTATCCGACACTGAGGTCGAGGCCACCGAGCCGCTCGCTGGCGATCACAAACAGTGACGGGCCGAACATGTCGAGCGAAACGGCCCTGGTGACGTCCTCGAGCGTGTAGGCGCCGTAACTGGCCTGAAGGCCGGACTCGCCTGTCGTGGTGACAGCAAGTCCGTCGAGGCGCCGGTTGTTCCGGAGCGTCGGACGGACTTCCTGCCGATACACTTCCCATTCCGGAAACTTCATGATCGAGGCGGACTCGTAGTCCTTGGCCAGTGCGGCGATCAGCTTGAACGAGGCGTCACGGGCCGTTGCCCAGAAGTCGTCGGTTATCGGGTGCTTGGTACGCAGGATGTCGACATAGCAACCGTAGGTCTCTTGCGGCAGCGCGAGATTACTGAGGCGACGGAGGTCGACCGTGGTCAACACGGTCATGACGTCGAGCCGGTACTGCTCGCGCATGGCGAGCAGGAAGGCTGCCGTTACCGCTCCGTGAAGCGTCGTTCTGTTGGCTTTGACGGCATTCTCGAGCGTTGCCGTGACCATGGGCTCGAGGTGACGGGCCAGTACTCGCGTTTCTTTCTTCGGATCGGGCACCCTCTGCTTGGGCAGCCGAATCGCTGGCGTATAGGTGGTCTTCTTGCCACTGCCAGACTTGTTGAGCAGGCTGGCCTCGATCGGCGGGGGCAGGGCGGTGTGGAGCGAGGGTTTCAGTTGCGCCGTGGCTGGGTCGGCGAGGAATTCGAGAAGCTGTCGAGCGAGCATGTTCGCGGACTGGGCGTCGAGCGTTGCGTGATCGGCGCAAATGACGATGTGGTTGAGGTCGGCGTCGGGCGACTGCCGCACCAGCGTTATCCGGAGGCGCGGATGGTTGCCCTTCGGGATCGGTGTGCGGATGTCGGAGGCGAAAACCTTGCGCCAAGCGTCTGGGTCGGTGTCGTCGAGCACCTTCACAGGGATCTCCGTTGTGCCCTCGGTGTCGAACCACGCCTGGCGATAGGCGAAGGGCGGCACGCGTCGCCAGACGATCTTGCCGTAGCGGATATGAGCGCGAAGGATAGGGTGCTGGGTCTGCAGCCAGGCGAGCGCGCGCTTCACCAGCGCCGGATCGAGGCGGCCGCGCACATGCAGCACGTGCATGGCGATCAGCACGCCACGGACATGAAAACTGTTGAGCAGTTGCTCCTTTCCGCCCAACGGGCGTGTGTCACCCAAGCCGTCCTCCCATGTTTTTCAAATACCACTTCAGGTCGCGATGAAATTGGCTATTATGCTGACTGTATAAGGGACTCGAGTGATGAACGATATCGAACGACCAATCGTCGAGTATATCTCCGCCATGGTGGCTGAAGCCGGAGGAGTGCCGGTCAATCGCGAGACCCCTTTGCTCGAGGCGGGCCTGCTGGATTCGATCAATTTGGTAAAGCTGGTGCATTTCCTCGAGGAGCGATTCAAGATCAGCATCCCTGACACGGAGATACGGGCGGAGCTGTTCGAATCGCCTGCGAACATAGCGGCCTATGTTTCGCAGCGAGCGACTCAGCCCGCCTAAAGCTCGCGCAGCTGCGCGCGGAGCACCTTGCCGGCCGGGCTCCGCGGCAGTGCGTCGATGAACGTGATCTCGGCTGGGACCTTCTGAACCGACAGCCTTGCGCGCGCATAGCGGATCAACTCATCGGCCGACACATCCGCCCCTCTGACGACAAACGCGATCAGCCGATTTCCATTGCGCGAGTCTGGGATACCCGCCACTGCGGCTTCGGTAACGGCAGGCGAAGTCATCAGCGTTTCCTCCACTTCGATAGGGTCGATCTTGTAGCCGGATACCTCGATCAGCAGCTTGCTGCGGCCACGGATGAAGATGCGACCTTCTTCATCGAGCGAGGCGAGATCGCCGGTCCTGAACCAGCCCTCGTCGAACGCCTGAGCATTGGCCACGGCATCGCCGAGATAGCCCCGCATGAGCGACGATGATCTTATTTCCATTTCGCCGACGTATGGGCCGAATTCGGTGTCGAATGGAACGATGCGGACCCTGGCTTCGCCCGCCGGCTTGCCCACCGAGGCCCAGCTTCCGTCGGGATCGACGGAGTTATTGTGCGAGAACATGATTGCCTCGGTCGAGCCGTAATCCTGACGAAGTGTTATACCAAGGCGCTCGCGCACCGCTTCGAAGATCGGCCGCTTCAGTGCGACACCGCCCGAGAAGGCCAGGCGCAGCCTGAGATCGAAACTGCCGGTCTGACCGGCGACGATCTCGTACATTGCCGGAACGGCACCCATGACGGTGACGCGCTCGCGGACCATGGTGTCGAGCAGCTTCTTCCGCGAAAGCGCCAGCGGCAGGGGATCGCTCCAATAGAGCGTCGTTGCACCGCCGGCGACGGCTTGCGTAGCGCCCAGTAGGAAGCCCATCGCGAAGTTGCCCGGCAGAATGTCGAGGACGATATCGTCGGGCTGAATTTCCCAGGCTGTGCTGGCTCGTTCACTGTCAGCGATGAGCTCGGCATGGGTGTGCGGTACCACCTTGGGCAACCCGGTCGAGCCGGACGAGAAGAGGTAGAGCGCCGTTGTATCGCCTGTCAGTTTCGGCAGCTGGGCGGTTGCATTTCCTTCGGACAGGGTGCTCGTCAGGAACAAGGGAGTGCCGAGTGCTGCATCTGTGATCAGCATCTCGGCAGCAGAGGAAAGGCCGGGAGTTGAGATGACTGCCCTGGGCCGTGCCTTTTGCGCGAGCATGGCAAGTTCGGATCGCGTGGCCGTCTCGCCCAGAGGCATCGCGATGGCGCCGATGGCGAAGAGCGCGTGGGCAGCTACGAAAAGATCGGGTGAGTTTGGAATCAGCAGAGCAACGGGATCGCCGCTCTCGATGCCACGTTCAATAAAGCCGACGGCGAGTCGGCCGATCCGCTCGACCAAAGCGGCGTAGGGCGTGAATACTTCGCCCTGCCGCAATCCGCTGGTGGTCGGTGCCCGCGCTGTCAGCGCTAGCAGATTGTCGTAGATCATCTCTACTCCGCGGGGTCGCCTCCTCTGATCGTAAGGATAGGAGTGGGATGCGGCATCTACAAGGCGTCGGCGATCATGCCTGTAGGTCAGGTGGAGATCGCGGGTATCGAACATCGAAGCTTCTGTCAGTTTCAGACCGAGCTTTTATCGTGGTTGCCATTGAACAGCCGGGTGCCGCCGCCAGAAGGACCAGCGAGACAAGGAGGCTCAGTTCGAGTACAGGCGATGGCAGCTCAATTCGCGCATGTCGCAATCGTTTTCCGTATCCGCGACGAGTTCTTCCCCGGTGACGGCTCGGAAGACGGCCTGACCTTCAAAATCTGGACATCCGAACCCGGTGCCGCGCGACTGCCGGTGATGGTGTGGATCCAGGGCGGCAGCTGTCTGGAAAACCGCACCCGCAACGCGCAATACGGCGGTGCCGTGCGCGCCGGGACCGGCGTGGTGAGCCCGGACGGCACTCGGCCCATTGATCCTTCGACGCTCCGCGCCGGCCGGTCTGAACAGCGCAGATGAGTGGGGTCAGCAGATGCCTGTTCGAAAGGGTGACCAGCCCGAGGAGGGCGCGTAGGTGTGGGCGGCGTGATGAATCGATGATTCGCTCGCCCACATCCGGCTACGACGTGCCTTGTTGCGGTTGGGTGGTTCACCCGATCCAGGTGCTGGTCATGTCCTGCACTTTCGCGCCGTCGAGGTCGGCGAGTTTGACAGCGACGAAGTTTCGGGCGGTGTCGGAGGTCTGAACTCGGAACGGGAGGTCGCTGGCGTCGAGTGCTTCGACGATGGCCTGGGCCGTGGATTCGGGAGATTGGGCGTTGGCGAAGGCGTTCTCGGTGCGCTTGCGGTAGGCGGCCAGCGCGGCAGCGTACGGTCCGGTCGCGTTCGTGGTCAGTGTTTCCCGTCCGCCGACGTTGGCGACGAATTCGCTGGCGACGGCACCGGGTTCGATGACGCTGACCGCGACGCCGGTCTGCGCGGCTACCGGGGCCAACGCTTCCATGAAGCCCTCGACGGCGAACTTCGCGGCGCAGTATGCCTCGTTGAACGGCTGTCCGATGACCCCGCCGACGCTGCTGACGGTCAGTACTCGTCCGTGTGTGGCGCGCAGTTGCGGGAGCGCGGCGCGGGTGACTTCGAGGACACCGAAGAAGTTGACCTCCATGACGGTGCGGATCTCGCCGATGTCCTCCAGTTCGAGGGTGCCCAGGTGGCCGGCGCCCGCGTTGTTGATCAGCGCGTCGAGGTGGCCGTGGTCATCGACGACGCCGGAGACGCAGCGATGGACGGAGGCCGGATCGGTGACGTCGAGCTGTCGGACCTCGACGTGGTCGGCGACGCCGTTGTGGCGGGCGAGCTCGACGAGGGCGGTCGAACGGGCGGTGTCGCGCATGGTGGCGATGACCTGCCAGCCGGAACGGGCGGCGTGGATAGCCGTGTGCATTCCGATGCCGGTCGAGGTGCCGGTGATCAGGACGGTTTTCCGGTCGATGGACGGGCTCATTGTGTTTCCTCCTGGCTATTGGTTATGAACCATAATCATAATACACCATAATCATGATGGGGTATCGCTATAGTGGGGGCATGTCGAGCGAGCAGGAGCAGCGGGAACTGACGGCCGAGGTGTTGGGGCTGTTCGCGGCGATCAATCGCCGCTACGCCACCGAGGCGGAGGCGGCGGCCGGCGCCCACGGGTTGACGCCCATGCAGGCCAAGGCGCTGCTGGCGGCACAGGAACCGGTCGTGACCCGGCGGATCGCCGAATATCTGCACGCCGAGCCGTCGAATGTCACCGCGCTCGTCGACAAATTGCAGTCCCGGGGCCTGATCGAGCGCCGGGAGAATCCGGATGACCGGCGAGTCCGCCTGGTCGCGGCGACCGAGCAGGGCAGACGCGTCGCCGCGGACCTACGAGCCCGCATGCCCTTCGCCAGCCGACCGCTGGCTCAGCTGAGCGGCGAGCAACAACACCAACTCCGCGCCCTGCTCACCATCCTGCTCACCGACTGATCGTCAACCGATCAACTGCCGCGGCCGTCACCGCCGGCACCCGTCGAGCAGCTCCGGTCGAGCTGGTCGAGTACCTGCGTGACATCGCGGACTCGGACGCGCCAGATGTCCTGCTCGGGTGAAAGCCGGTGTCCTGCTTGCCACTACCGGCCTCGGCGGCGACACACTGACCCCGTTCGCCGCCGAGAACTTCTCCTTCATGAACCCCGACTTCGACAACCTGACCACGCCGACCCTCGTGGTCGCGGGCGATCACGATCAATCCCATCTCTCGACCCGCGGCCCCGACTGGTTCACCGACGTCTACGTCTACAGCCCCGGAGCCCAAAGCCTGCTCACCATCTTCGGCGGCGATCACTCACTCGGCGGAATCCATGGCTACAACGCCAACGACACCACCGACGAAAGCCCCGCCCGCGTCGCGCTGATCAGGGAGGCGTCTCGGGCCTTCCTCCGCAGCGCCCTCGGAATCGATGACATGGAATGGAAGCAGACGCAGGCCGATCTCGCGCAGGCCATTGATCCGATCGGCCGCATCGACCACAAGTAGACGAACCCATAGCAAGGCCATCCACGGAACCGGCTGCGCCAATGATCCAATCCGCCAGGGATTCTCGATACGCTCTGTCGGCTGATCCGACTGGCAAACGTCGGCGTGGACTGATCAGTGCTTTCGCACGGGGCTGCCAGTAGAAAGCCGAGTGTGGCTGTGCGGCAACCAGGCTCAAGGCCGCAACATCTGCCGGACCCGGGCTGCCTCGCGGGTGAGGTGGTCGCGCTCAGGCAGATTGGTAGCTGCGTGGGATGCTTCGGCGTACAGGGCGGCGGCCTGTTCGAGGTCGCCGGCGCGTTCGTGGAGGTAGGCGCGGACTGCGGTGTGGCGGGGGAGTTCTGGGTCCAGTTCGGCCAGCGCGGCCAGGCCGGCGCGGGGTCCGTCCGCTTCGCTCAGTGCCACGGCGCGGTTCAGCCGCACTACCGGGCTGGCGGTGAGGAGTAGCAGTTCGTCGTACCACTCCACGATCTGTACCCAGTCTGTCTCGGCAGTGCTCGGGGCATCGGCGTGCAGGGCGGCGATCGCGGCCTGAGCCTGGTATTCGCCCAGCCGGTCGCGGGCCAACGCGGTCTGCAGAATCGTGACCCCCTCGGCGATAAGGCATGTGTCCCAACGGGATCGGTCCTGCGCCGCGAGCGGCACTAGGGTGTGTCTCCCGAATATTCGGGTCTTGACCGGCGAAGATTGACCGGTGACGCGGTTGGGTTTGATTTCTGATGAGTTCTGGGTGGTTGTCGAACCGGTGATGCCGTCGGATAAGGGCAAGCGAGGCAACAGGTTCGGTGATCACCGGTTGATGCTGGAGGGGATCGCCTGGAGATTCCGCACAGGCACTGCGTGGCGGGACCTGCCCGCTGTTTTCGGGCCGTGGCAGACGGTGTGGAAGCGGCATCACCGGTGGTCTTTGGATGGCACCTACGACGAGATGTTCGCCCGGGTAGCGGTCGTGTTCGGGTTCGACGCCGGGATGGCTGGTGACGTGGAGAAGCTGTTGTCGGTGGACTCGACGAGCGCGCGGGCGCATCAGCATGCCGCCGGTGCGCGGTCAGACACCCTCGCCACAGGGGGCTCTGTCGAATTACAAGAAAGCCGCCGATGAGCCCGCGGACCATGCGCTGGGCCGCTCGCGGGGCGGGTTGACCACGAAGATCCATGCCCTGGCCGATCAGCGCCAGGCCCCGGTCGCGGTCCGGTTGACCGCCGGCCAAGCCGGAGACAATCCCCAACTGGTGGGTTTGCTCGACGATTACGCTCGGACCCGTCGCGGGGCGGGTGAGCCCGGCCGCGACTTCCGGCTGCTCGGCGACAAGGCATACTCGCATCCCAGCACACGAACCGAATTGCGTTCCAGGAGAATCAAACACACCATCCCTGAGCGCAAAGACCAGATCGCCCGACGCAAGGCGAAAGGGTCAGCCGGAGGCCGGCCACCTGCGTTCGACGCCGAACTCTACGGTCTGCGCAACACCGTCGAACGAGGCTTCAATCGGCTCAAGCAATGGCGAGGCATCGCGACCCGCTACGACAAGTACGCGCTGACCTACCTCGGTGGGGTTCTGCTGGCCTGCGCTGTCATTCACGCCCGCATCGGGACCAGCAGAACAGCCTAGATCGATCCGGGCTCACCGGTGGCCGCGAATCGAACGACAGACCGGTGGATCAAATCGAGAAACTCTGTCAGGTTTTCGGTGACTCTCTCGAAGCCACCGCTGAAGGAGGCAGCGCTCGAACGGTGAACGGCTCCTTCCGAATCGGCCGCGAACAAGATGCCCCCGCCATCTGAAGCGAACACCAAGCCGTGCGGATTCCCGGCTGCTGGCAGGACTATGGTGCCTTCCTCCCGGTAATGTCCCAACGTCAGCTGAGCCGGATGGATGAAGTAGCCGTTTCCGATGTCACTCAGTACGACTTCACCCACGTAACCATAAAAGGCCATCAAGTCAGCGGCTGCTACCGGCATAGTGGCCAGCTCGGTGACCGCAGCCAAATCAGCTTCGTCCACAAGGCGAACCTTGTTCTCACCGGCCGGGTAGCCGAAAGTCGCCTCGAACGAGCTGGTCACCCTCCGCACCTCGGCCGTGACCTCATCGCACCACCGCGATAGCCAACCTGCCGACAAATCCGCCTGACCCACAACCCGAATCCTCGCACGCCGGACTCATCAGCCCATCGAATGGCTCAGGCTATTGGGAGACACACCCTAGGCGACCGCCCGGGCCGGTGCGAGACGCCCGGCGAGCATGATGCAGCAGTATCAGCGCGAGCAGCCCCGAGACCTCGGGCTCGTCGGTCGAGACGGCGAGCTGGCGGGTGAGGCGGATGGCTTCGGCCGCCAGGTCGATGTCTCAGCTGTAGCCCTCGTTGAAGACGAGGTAGAGCACGCGCAGCACCGTCGTGAGGTCGCCGGGCCGGTCGAGTGGCAGTCCGGTGATCCGCCGCTTGGCGCGGCTGATCCGTTGCGCCATAGTCGCTTCCGGGACGAGATAGGCCGAGGCTATCTGCCGGGTCGTCAGGCCGCCGACAGCGCGCAAGGTCAACGCGACGGCCGACCCGGGGGACAGGGACGGGTGCGCGCACAGGAAATACAGCCACAGCGTGTCGTCGGTGGCGGACACCGGACCTGCCGGGGGCTCGATCTCCATGGCGAGTTCCCTTTCCCGCCGGGATGTTTCGGCGCGGGCGGCATCGAGGAACTTGCGCCAGGCAGCCGCGACGAGCCAGGCCTTGGCATCGCGCGGTGGATTGTCCGGCCAGGTTTCCAGTGCCCGGATCAGCGCCTCCTGTACCGCATCCTCGGCCGCGGCGAAGTCGGCTCCGCGGCGGACGAGGACGCCGATCACCGCGGGTACGAGTTCGCGTAGCAGCGACTCGTTCACTCGGTGACCGTGGGTGACGCGGTGAGAAGCGGTCGTAGCTCCAGCCATTCCTGGATCGGCTTCCCGCCCGCGCCCGGAGCCGCGGACAGCTCACCGGCCAGCTCGAGCGCCCGCTCGTAGGTATCGACGTCGATGATCATCCACCCGGCGATCAGATCCTTGGTCTCCGCGAACGGGCCATCGGTGACCGGTGGGCGACTTTCGCCGTCGGAGCGGACGAACGTGCCCTTCGGCGGAGCCAGCAGCTCCTGGCTGGCCGGGAGGATTTATAAAACATATGATCGTACGTATAGTTTGTTGTGTCGACGGTGGATGCGCGGGTCTTCTCGCGAAAGCTGTTCGGCAACAACATGAATCGAAGGAAGGGGAGGGTCGTGGACGCACGTGTCAAGGATGTCGGTGCAATCGAGACGAGATACCTGTTCGACACGGTGGCTGATCTGAGCCCGCGGCTGAGTATTGGGGGGCCGCTGGGTGGTCGGACTGTATTCGGTTGTGCTGGTGGATCATTCGAGGGGCCGAAGATTCGCGGGGAGGTGTTGCCGGGTGGTGGCGATTGGGGTCTGTACCGACCCGACGGGAATCTGCATCTCGACGTGCGGCTGACCCTTCGCACCCACGACGGCGACCTGGTGTACCTGTATTACGGCGGACGATGGATCATCCCGCCGGAATTGCTGAGCCAGATCCGAGATCCCGCCGTCAACCGGCAGGTCGATCCCGCCAGCTATTACTGGCGGTCGAATGTTCTGTTCGAGACCGGATCGCGGAACTACTCGTGGCTCAACGACATTGTTGCCGTGGGATCGGGATATCTGGTCGACGACGGAGTCGCGTACCGGGTGTCCGAGGTTCTCTGAAAGATTCTGCTGCGGGTGCCGGGCCGCCGTACCCAGCGGCAGGTTCGGATATTGGCGGCCGTCGGTACGGCCCGAACGAAGAGTCGAAGCACGGATACGAGCCGAAGTGCCCGGCAACGGACGTGACGAAATTTGCCATCTCCCGGTGCCGCGGAACATCAAGGGCGCGAGTTTATTTCGTGCCCTTGATGTTCCGCGCGGCACCGGCGGGGATTCATAGGCGGCCTGCGGTATTCGGTGCTAACCGATCGGCAGCGCGGTGAAGATAGGGTCGTAGGCCCAGTTCAGCAGGCGCTCAGCGTCTTCCTTCGCGGCGCGGCCGCTGCCGGGTGAGCTGTGCAGGACCACTCCGATCAGCGGTATTCCAGCCCGAACCGTTTCGAACAGCAGGCAGGCTCCCGCGGAGTCGGTGGATCCGGTTTTGATGCCGATGGTGCCGGGATATTCGCGCAGCAGCAGGTTCGTGGTCTGCCAGTGGTGCTCGCGATTGTCCGGGCCGGCCGGCAGGTGATAGCTCTCCGACCCGGCGATCTCGCGGAACACCGGCAGGCTCATCGCGCGCAGGCCGAGCGCCACCAGGTTCGCCGGTGTGGAGTAGGTGGAGTAGTCGGTGGGGGAGGGCAGGCCGCTCGGATCGGTGAAATGGGTTCCCGCCAGGCCCATTTGACCCGCGGTATCGTTCATTTTGGCGATGAAGCCGTCTTGGCCGGGCCCGTAGGCATCGGCCAGGGTATAGGCCGCGTCGCAGCCCGACGGCAGCATCATCGCGTACAGGGCCTGTCGCGTGGTGAACACTTCGCCGGGGACCAGGCCCGCACGGCTTCCGTCGTTCCTGGCGCAGTAGGAGATGCTCTCCGGCGGCACGGTGACCGTCCGGTCGAGGTCGCCGGCATTGATGACGACCAGCGCCGTCATCACCTTCGCGATGCTGGCTATCGGAACCGGCGTGTTCGGCTCTCGCGACCACAGCATCGTGCCGATGATTCCGTCTGCCAGCTCTGCCCCCGGCGCCTGTATTCCGTCCGGCTCGGAACTCGGCCAGGGCAACAGGCCATTCGGGGCACTCGCGGCGGGGGCGGCCGCGACGCCATGACTGACCGCCACAACCAGCGCCCCTGCGGCGACAGCGTGCAACAATCGAGCAAATGTGGGCATGCCCACATCCTGCCTTTCAATACCTATGATCTGGGGGATTTCCTTGCCGTGATTATCGCGGAATTCGGGCCGCGGCGTACACATGGCTAACGAATGCTTCGTGCCCATAATCCTCTCTTGTGCCCGCCCGCTCAACGGTGCTGGCAGGGCTGTTCGAGTCAGCGCCGATTGTGCTTCTCCTGGTTCCGTGGATGTCGAATTGTGTTGCCCCTGAAGCCGATTCGTCGGTCAGGGGCATCGGATCGAATTCGGTGCCGTATGAGCCATGCCGCAGAACGAATGGTGCTCTGGCGGTATCGGTGCCGACGAGGAAGCTGTGGGAGTGTCGGTTTCGGCATGGGAAAGACCATTGGGTCGGGGAGAGTCGATTTGGCATTCCGTGGGAGAAGACCCCGGAGTCGGCGGCGATTATCTCGTGGCGGAATACTGCTTAATCGGTTGGCCGCTGGGCTGTCATCTGCCGGTGGTTCGGTCGAACCCGGCCGCCTCGAGTTCGCCGCGGATTCGGTCGATGTCGAAGTATCCGTAGGGCGTCCGGCGGAAGAACTCGAGCGGCTCGTCGGGTGCTGCCGCGCAGAGCGCCTCGGTGATGACCAGGGCTACGGCGCTCGGAGACCAGTCGGGCTGCGGCCGCCGCCATCATGGGTTCGTTCAGATCGGTTGCCACGATGTCGTGACACCCCAGCCGCGCGAGTTCCCTGGTCGGCGCCCAGGTCCCGGCGGCCGTTTCGAGGTTGGTTCCAGGATGTCGATCTCGAGGGCTGACCTCCACCCCCGGGCGAGAGCTCCGTTCCGAACCACCGACTGCTCGGTTTTGCCGGATTTGTCGTTGCGTGAACCTTTGGCCGGCCCCGTACGTAAGAAGAGAGAAGAGCAACGCATTCGACGCTTGCATCAGGTGGAAGAATCTCGCATCTGATGCAATTGCCTCGGCTGGTGTTTCGTGAGACCCCCCCGACCGGCGGAACACCAGCACCGAGGTCCTTCGCCGCGACGATCGTCATTGCCGTTGTGACGTGGTAGTGGCCGTGGTGTCGATCATGTGAGTGGCCCCTATCAGCGTGCGGCAGTTGTGGGTTGAGGTTGGCTGGGCTCGTGTCACTGGACGCGAGTGCATACGCACCTCCCGCACGCACCACGGGAGCTCCACTGGGCGTGTCACATTTCAGCCGTGCGGGTGGTCATGGCGGTATGACTATTGCGCACACCTGGCCCGGATGGGTCGCGACCGGTTTCCTGTGGTTCCTCGCCCTCGAGTTCATGATGGGGGCGGTGACCAAGTTCTGGCCCGGGCCGACGTTTTTCGGGCCTGCCTACTCGATCAAGTTCGCGGAGTGGGGGTGGCCCGCCTGGTTCCGGTTTGTGGTCGGCGGGATCGAGGGTGCGTGTGCGCTGCTGTTGGTGATCCCGTTCCACGAGGCTCGATTCCTCGGCGCCGCGGTGCTGATACTGGTGCTGACCGGCGCCGTGGTCACGCACATCATCAACCACCACGGGCCCAAGGAGAGCTTCGCGGCACCGGTGCACCTGGTCGTCATGGCGATCGTCGCCCTCGCGACATGGCCGACTCACGGGATGGACGTGCTTCGGCCCGGGCAGTGGTCGTAGCCGAATGTCGCGGTGGGCGAATTGGATTCGCTCACCGCGACATTCGTGCTGACAGCGTCGGCAACTCCGAGCGTAGGCCGCGTGCCACTGCGCCGGAGATGGATGCCCTGGATCGGTACAGCAGGGTGTTCGGTGTTGCAGCGGACCGAATGGCGACCGGTCACGGTTGGGAGTTCCCGGGGCCGAGCAGGTTTCACTCTGCTCGGGAGAACACCGCCACCAGAAAGTCGGACTGGTCGGTGAATGGGCGTAGATCCCACGTCGAAAGCCGCAAATCCACTGTGAGTCCGGCGTTCTCGGCGTCGGTCAGGAACTGCGGGAACTCGTAGCCGCGGTCGGCTCCGAAACCTGTGACCACTCGGCCGCCTGGGGCGAGGTTGCGGGCGAATCCGGCCAGCACCGCCTCTCGGGTGGAGGGCGCCAGAAACGTCATCACGTTCCCCGCGCACACGATGACGTCGAAGTCGGCGGTGATGTTGCGGGCCGGCAGGTCCAGTTCGGCGAGATCACCGACAATCCAGGTCGGGCCGGGATGGTCGTGCTCTGCGGCAGCGATCAATACCGGATCGACGTCGACCCCGACCACGACGTGACCCGCTCGGTGCAGGTAGCCACCCACACGCCCAGGGCCACACCCCGCATCCAGGACCCGGCTACCGCGGTCGAGCATCGCGTCGATCAGCCGCGCCTCCCCGACGATATCTGCGCCCTCGGCCGCCAATCTCCTGAACCGCTCCACGTACCACGTCGAATGCGCGGGGTCGGCAGCGGTGAGCTCCTCCCAATGGCTGGGGGTACGTCCGCTCATGGTTGGTTCCTCCTCGATCGGGTCCGTGCCCGATCCACTGTGCCATCGTCGCGCCGAGGTCCAACCGGTCGGTCCCATCTCCCTCTTTCGACCCGGGCCATGCCTCCTCCTTCGCCCCGGGCGCCGCCCTCGCGATCGTGGGATCGTGCCCGGTGATCAGGCGTTCTCGGCCAGAGCGGCCAGGACCGCCGAGGTGTCGTGATAGTAGGGCCGGAATTCGGTGATCAGACCGTCCTGGAAGCTGATCCATTGCAGCAGAGAGGTTTCCAGTACCCGTCCGGTGCGCCGGGCACGCAGGCGTCCTCGGCTGTAGACGACGACCTGTTCCCCCTCGTTGAGGAACCGCTGCTCGTCGAACCACAGGCCGTCCCAGCTGGCTCCCATAGCGGCGAGGAATTCGCGCATGCCGTCATGCCCGTGCCACTGCCCGCCGTAGGGCAGGCTCGGGGCCTGGTGCATCACCACATCCGGCGCCAGACACCGAGCCATCCGCTCGAACCCGGCCTCCTCGGAGAGGTAGGCGGCCTCGGCCGCGTAGAAGGACCGCAGGGTGGTCATCGCATCCGTTGTCATGCTCTCGATGGTCACCGACGCTCACCGCCCACGCTGGCGAGAATCGGCCGCGGTGTCGCGATGCCCGTGGGTAAGTCGGATACCGGTTCGAACGCCGTCAGTGATCCGGTGGGGTGGGTGAACCCATGAGCATGTCGCGGTGGGTGTCCACCTGCTCGCGCAGCGCCTCGACGATCGCGGCGACTTCGGGGCGGCGCAGGGCTTCCGGGCGCGCGACGAGCCAATAGGTCAGGCGCACCGAGATTTCCGGCAGCACGCGGACCAGGTCGGCGTGCCGGTCGGCCATGAAGCAGGGGAGCAGTCCCAGTCCGGCGTCGGCCCGGGTCGCCTCCACGTGCACGAAAACATTGGTGGAGGAGATGGATTCGCGCATGGCGGGCGCGAAGGTGGGGGCCAGGTCGAGGTCGTCGACCTGGAGCATGGAGTCGATGAAGTAGACCAGCGGGTGGCGGGACAGGTCTTCGAGAGCCTCCGGGGCGGGGTGGTCGGCGAGATAGCCGTGGGAGGCATAGAGCCCGAGCGTGTACTCGCCCAGGGCGATGGCGCGGGCGCGGCGCAGCTGCGGTTTGCCCACCACCACTTCGATATCGAAACCCGACCGCTGTAGGGACGCCAGCCGGGTGGCGGTGACGATCTCGACCGACAGCCCGGGATGGCGGCGCTGCACCCTCGCGATGGCGGGCGCGGCCACGTAGGCGCTGAACCCGTCGGTGGCCGACATGCGCACCACGCCTTCGAGTTCCGGGGTGTCGGAGGTCAGCGAGCGGACCGCGGACTCGATGGCCTCGGCCGCGGTGAGCGCCTCCCGGCCCAGATCGGTGAGCTCCCATCCGCTGGCACCGCGAATCAGCACCCGGCCGCCGAGCGCCTGCTCCAGCGCCGCGATGCGCCGCGAGATGGTCGTGTGGTTGATGCCCAGTTCCTCGGCCGCCGAGACGTAGCGGCCGGTGCGGCCCACCGCGAGCAGCACCAGCAGATCGTCGGGGCTGGGGCGGCTTGTGGTGGAGGTCACGCTCATTTCTGCATTCTTGCAGATTGCGGCTGCGGATCTGGGCATTGCGGCTGCGTTGAATGTGCACGAATACTCCTTGGCATCGAAGTATGTGGGCCGCATCACAGATGAGGGGTGAGGCGGCCCGAGCGTGAAGGAGTTGCGCGATGAGCCTCCCGGATACCGAACCGGAAGCGGGCGGCGGCCTGGCCGGATTGCGGCGCGTGGTCGCCGCCTCCATGGCGGGGACCGTGGTCGAGTGGTACGAATTCTTCCTCTACGGCACCGCGGCAACGCTGGTGTTCAACAAGGTGTTCTTCGCCAAGGGCACCAGCGACCTGGACGCCATCCTGGCGGCCTTCATCACCTACGCGGTCGGCTTCGCGGCACGGCCGTTGGGCGGTATCGTCTTCGGGCACTTCGGCGACAAGTACGGGCGCAAGAAGCTGCTGCAGCTGAGCCTGATCCTGGTCGGCGCGGCCACCTTCCTGATGGGCTGCCTGCCGACCTTCGGGCAGGTCGGCTATCTGGCCCCGGTGCTGCTGGTGGTGCTGCGATTCATCCAGGGCTTCGCGGTCGGTGGTGAGTGGGGCGGCGCGGTGCTGCTCGTCGCCGAGCACAGTCCGAGCCGTAGCCGCGCGTTCTGGGCGTCGTGGCCGCAGGCGGCGGTGCCGGTGGGCAATATGCTCGCGACCATCGCGCTGCTGGTGCTGACCTCGACGCTGTCCGACGCGGCGTTCCTGTCCTGGGGCTGGCGGGTGGCCTTCTGGCTGTCGGCGGTGGTGGTGCTGATCGGCTACTACGTGCGCACCAAGATCACCGACGCGCCGATCTTCGTGGCCACGCAACAGCTGGCCGAGCAGGAGAAGGCGAACTCCTTCAGCGCGCTGGAGGTGTTGAAGCGGTACCCGCGAGGTGTGCTCACCGCCATGGGGCTTCGGTTCGGCGAGAACGTTTTCTATTATCTCGTGGTCACTTTCAGCATCACGTATCTGAAAGTCCATGTGGGAGCGAACACCAAGGTGATCCTGTGGTGGTTGCTCGCGGCGCACACCGTGCACTTCCTGGTCATCCCGCTGGTCGGGCGGCTCAGCGATCGCATCGGGCGGCGGCCGGTCTACCTGGTCGGTGCGCTCGCCGCCGCCACCTGGGGCTTCTTCGCCTTCCCGATGATGGACAGCAAGCACAACGCGGTCATCCTGTGCGCCGTCATCATCGGGCTGGTGTTCCACGCCTTCATGTACTCGGCGCAGCCGGCCATCATGGCCGAGATGTTCCCCACCCGCATGCGGTATTCCGGTGTGTCCCTGGGCTATCAAGTGACCTCGCTGGTGGCGGGGTCGCTCGCGCCCATCATCGCGGTGCGGCTGCTGGAGTCCTACAAATCCTCGGTACCGATCGCCTGGTACCTGGCGGCCTCGGCGGCGGTGACCGTGGTGGCGGTGCTCTTCGCCCGCGAGACCAAGGGCGCCGACCTGGCGGCCATCGACCGGGCCGACGCGGAAAGCATGGCAGCGCAGCGCAATTCGACGCACGACAGTGCAGAGGTGAAGGTGGCATGACAGAGACGACCGGACCCCTGGGCGAATTGGCGGGACGCAGGGCACTGGTGACGGGCGGGGCGAGCGGGATCGGCGCGGCCTGTGCCCGCGAGCTCGCCGCCCGTGGCGCGCAGGTGACCGTCGCCGATATCGACGGCGAAGGCGCGGAGAAGGTGGCCGCCGAATTCGGCGGGCGGACATGGCAGGTGGACCTGTCGGACGTGACCGCGCTGGAGGGCCTCCGGCTGGAGACCGACATCCTGGTGAACAATGCCGGAGTCCAGACCGTCAGCCCGATCACCGACTTCCCGCCGGAACGGTTCCGCATGATGCTGCGGCTCATGGTCGAGGCCCCGTTCCTACTCACCCGCGCGGCCCTGCCGCACATGTATGCCCAGGGGTACGGCCGGATCATCAATCTCTCGTCGGTGCACGGGCTGCGGGCCTCGGCATTCAAATCGGCTTATGTGACCGCCAAGCACGCGCTGGAAGGGCTGTCGAAGGTGACGGCCCTCGAGGGCGGGCCGTACGGGGTGACCAGCAACTGCGTGAATCCCGGCTACGTGCGAACCCCGCTGGTGGACAGGCAGATCGCCGATCAGGCCGCTGCGCACGGCATCCCCGAACAGCAGGTGGTGGAGCGGATCATGCTGACCGACAACGCGATCAAGCGGCTGGTGGAGCCGGAGGAGGTGGCCTCGCTGGTCGGCTGGCTCGCCTCGGATGCCGCGCGGATGGTGACCGGGGCCTCCTACACCATGGACGGCGGATGGAGCGCCCGATGACCGAGATCGTGGAGGTCGCGGCGGTGCCGCAATGGGTGCCGGACGAGCGCGCCGTGGCGGCGGCGCGGATCACCGACTTCGGTCGATTCGTGGAGCGGCGCTATGGGATTCGCACGGAGGACTACGGGGAGCTGTGGCGCTGGTCGGTGGAGGACATCGCCGGATTCTGGCGGGCGGTGTGGGAGTACTTCGAGGTCGGCGACGAGCCCGCCGAGGTACTGGCTTCCATTGATATGCCGGGGGCGCGGTGGTTCCCCGGCACCAGGGTCAACTACGTCGACCAGATCATCCGGCACGCCCGCACCGACCGGCCCGCGATTGTCGCGCTCAGCGAGAACAGCCCACCGCGCGAATTCTCCTGGGCGGAAATGCTCTCCCGCACAGCGGTTCTGGTTCGCTCACTGCGCGAACTGGGCGTCGGTCGCGGCGACCGGGTGGTGGGCTACCTGCCGAACATTCCCGAGGCCGCGATCGCCTTCCTAGCCACCGCGAGTATCGGCGCCGTCTGGAGCGCGTGCGGACAGGACTACACGGCCGCGGCGGCGCTCGACCGCCTCGGCCAGCTCGAGCCGGTCGTGCTCATCACCGCCGATGGCTACCGCTACGGCGGCAAGGCGCACGACAAGATCGCCGAAGTAGCCGCTCTCCGGGCCGGTTTGCCCGCGCTGCGGGGGACCGTGCTGGTGTCGCGGCTCGGCAGTACGCTGCCCGACGTCCTGGACTGGAACGACGCCACCGAGGATCTGTTCGCGCCGCAACCGCCCGCGCTCGCCACCGAGCCCGTCGATTTCGATCATCCGCTCTGGGTGCTCTACTCCTCCGGCACCACCGGCAAGCCCAAGGGCATCGTGCACGGCCACGGCGGCGTGCTGCTCGAGCATCTGAAAGCCCTTGCCCTGCATGCGGATATCGGGCCGGACGACACCTTCTTCTGGTACACCAGCCCCAGCTGGATGATGTGGAACTTCCAGGTCTCCGGGCTGCTCGCGGGCGCGACAATCGTCTGCTACGACGGTAGTCCGGGCCATCCCGCGCCGGATGCGCTGTGGGCGTTGGCCGCCCGCACCCGCGCCACGGTCCTGGGCACCAGCCCCGGGTACGTGCTGGCCTGTGAGAAGGCAGGCGCACGTCCGGCGCTCGCCCACGATCTGCGTGCGCTGCGGCAGATCGGCGTCACCGGTGCGGCATTCCCCGCATCCTCGTCGATCTGGTTGCGCGTCAATGTCGGTGACATCCCGGTCTCCTCGATCAGCGGCGGCACGGATGTGGTCTCGGCCTTCATGGGCGGCACCCCGACCGTCCCCGTCTGGCCCGGCGAGCTCTCCGCCCCGTATCTCGGTGTGGCCCTGGAAGCCTGGGACGAATCCGGCCACTCCGTCCACGATGCGGTCGGCGAGCTGATCGTCACTCAGCCGATGCCCTCCATGCCCGTCGCGTTCTGGAACGACCCCGACGGCGCCCGCTACCGCGACGCATATTTCGGCATGTACCCCGGCGTCTGGCGGCACGGCGACTGGATCACCCGCACACCGCACGGCAGTGTCATCGTGCACGGGCGGTCCGATTCCACTCTGAACCGCAACGGTATTCGCATGGGCAGCGCCGACATCTACGACGTCGTCGAGGCGCTGCCAGAGATTGCCGAATCGCTGGTGCTGGGCATCGAACAGCCCGACGGAGGCTATTGGATGCCCCTGTTCGTGGTGCTCGCCCCGGGGCACGAGCTCACCGACGAGCTGCGGCAGCGGATCGCTGCCACCATCCGGACCGCGCTGTCGCCCCGCCACGTCCCCGACGCGATCACGGCCGCACCCGGCATCCCGCACACCCGCACCGGCAAGAAACTCGAAGTCCCGCTCAAGCGCCTGCTACAGGGCGCCGACCCCGGCCGCGTCGTCGACCCCGCCGCGGTCGACGATCCCACCCTGCTGTCCTGGTATCTCGGCCAAACGCCCGACTAGCCTGTCACGCACCGCCGGTCGCCGCCGGGTCGTCAGCGCCCACACCCCGAGGGCCGACAGCTCGGCATCGCCCGCAATATCCTCGCCGACTGGCTGCGCCGACACTCGGGGGCGGTGTACTGGAAGTCGGCCAGGATCTCGCCGTGCTGGGTCAGCTGCCTGCTCTCGTCGAACGCCTTGGCGATGCCGAAGTCGGTGAGCAGCGCCCGTTCCGGGCGCCCGTCGGAGAGCAGGATATTCGCCGGTTTCGCGTCCCGGTGCAGTATCCCGGTGTCGTGGGCGTGGTCGAGTGCGGCGGCGGTCTCGGCGATGATCCGCACCGCCCGGGCCGGATGCATGGTTCCAGGCCGCAGTGCCCGCGCCACATCGGTGCCGTCGACGAAGGTCATGGAGATCCACAGCCGATCGTCCTCCTCGCCGCGCGCGTACACCGTCACGATGTTCGGATGCTGCAGCCGCGCAACGGTATCGGCCTCCCGCCGGAACCGCACCCGATGCTGCGACTCGCCGCCCGGAAGCGTCGGCAGCTTCAGGGCCACGAATCGCGGCAGGTCCCGATCGCGCGCCTGACAGACCGCGCCCATCCCGCCGGCCCCCAGCTTCCGCAGGACCTGGTAGCAGGTGAACACCTCGCCTGGTTCGAGCGTGCTCCCCACGCAGTGAATATCGCGCCACGCGTCCACACCGAAACGTCCAGCGTGTCGGGCGTGGGCGGGCGGCTCGGAACGATCGGGCCGGACCGCGGTATACGGCGCTCCTCACCGGGGGAACCCGGCATTCCGGTCACGCGAAACGCCGTTGGGGGCGCGCGGACGGCAATGACCTTGTAGTCTTTCACAATTCGGCCACCATGCTTGGCTACTGTCAGGCGAGCCGTGCATCTGTCGATCAACAGAGAAGGGGATTGTCGGACGTGGACGTGGGAGCAGTGGCGGCGGCCGCGCAGTCGGGTCGCAGCAGCGAAGCCATCGTCGCCGACACCGAGAAGCAAGCTATCGATCTGCTGACCAATATCGGTCGCTACTACCAGGCCATGTACAACCTCGGTGACATCCGTTCGCCCGGCGCCGAATTGCGTGCGGCCTGCTCGAAGCTGCTCACCGTCGCGAATTGGCTGGACACCGCCCGCGACGAGCAGCTGACGGACGTGCCGGAGCTCGCCGAGTCGGCCGGGCCGTCGCAGGGACGCTCGCTGCCCCGGGTGGTGGCCGACTTCCTCGCCGAACACCCCGAACAGACCTGGACCCCGGCGGAAGTGATCGCCGCGCTGCAGAGTCGGGGCGTGGAGCTGCCGATCAGCGCCCGCCACCACGTCGCGGTCGCGCTGGGGCGAATGGCGCAACGCGACAACAGCAATGTCCGCAAACTCGATCGCGGGAAGTACCAGTACGCGGCGGACTCCGCGTAATCGGGCAGCCGTGAGCCGCCCATCGCCGGTCGGGATGCGGACCGACTCCATCCGGACATCAGCAGCCGGAAACGTGTCGAACCACCGGGAAACCGACCACTCGAATGCGGCCTCTACCGGTACCGGATAGCCCGCTCATCCGAACATCCATCGACCGCCGTTGACGTGGACGACCGCACCCGGTGACGGCGGCTGAGCGCGTCGAGCACACGAAGACGCACGCCCATGCCAGGACAACATCAACCCGGTCTGTGGCGGGCGTCGCGCAACCCAGTTCGTGGCGGGCACCGCGCCACCTACCGGGTGATGGTCGCCGTGTCGACGCGAAAATTGCATTGCGCCAGGTTCATACACTGACGGCGTGCTGAGGCTGATCCTCTTCGTCCCGGTCGTGTGCTGGTTGCTCATGGCCCGCAGCGCAGCTCTGCGAATTCGGTTGGGCCTGCTGCGTGGTGCGTCGCAAACGAATCGGGTGCTCACCCGTGGGACCCGCCCCGAACCGCCCGCCAGAATCGTGTTCGACAACCACGACCGAGACCGGCGCGCGGTTCTCTCACGCATGATCAACGGGTGAAAGAAAAGCATTCGGTGTACTGCCGGCTCGATCTTGCCGAGCACTTCCGCGATGCTGTCGCCGGATGAGGCCTCAGGAGATGTAGGCGATGAGTTCGTCGACATAGGCGCGGAAGAGGGCGGCCATGTCGACGGTGTCGGGATCCATCAGCCATTGCAGCTGCAGGCCGTCCATCATGGCGAAGACCTGGCGGGCTATGGCCGCGGGGTCGATGTCCTTGCGGATGCTGCCGTCGTCGATGCCCGCCTGCAGCGCCCCGGCGAGGTAGTCCTGCAGCAGGCGGTAGCGGTTCAGCGCCCAGTCGTGGGCCGGATGGTCGGCGGTGACCGCCTCGCTGGTGAGCACGGTGAACAGCCGGACCAGCCCGGGCACGTGCATATTGTGGTCGACCAGCTGGGCCAGGCGGACGAGGGCGTCCTTGCCCCGCAGCTGCTGGTCGAACCCGAGGCGGTCGTAGTCGAGGCGATCGCGGTAGTCGAGGACCGCCGACAGCAGCGCGGCCTTGTTCGGGAAGTAGTGCAGCAGCCCGGGCTGGGACAGTCCGCAGCGGTCGGCGATCTCGGCGATGGAGGTACTGCGATAGCCGTTGTCGGCGAAGGCTTTCAGTGCCTCGTCGATGATCTGCTCGCGGCGGTCGTCGCCCCGTCTGCGGCGTCGGGGGTGGGGCGTCATGAGGTGGGACACTAGTCAAGCGGGTTGATCAGGCAAAACCGAACCGTGGTTACGAAACGATAACAGTACCTAATGACCACTCGGTAAACTGGATTTCCACTGGCACACTCGTGCCAGCCGTACAGGGCAGTACGAGGGAAGGGATTGCCGATGAGTCAGGCCCCGATCACGCCGATCACACTGCAGGGCACAGCCGGGAAGCTGGCCGGGTGGGTGGTCGAACCACCCGCGGGCAGCGAGCGACGCGGCACCGTGCTGCTGGTGCCGGGCTTCACCGGCTCCAAGGAAGACTTCGAGGGCATCCTGCCGCTGCTGGCCGAGGCCGGATATCGCGCGGTCACCTACGACCAGCGCGGGCAATACGAGTCGGACGGTCCCGAGGACGTCACCGCCTACGCCATGGCCGATTTCGTCGGTGATCTGCTCGGCGTCGTCGATCAGATCTCGCCGGACGCGCCGATCCACCTGGTCGGGCACTCCTTCGGCGGCTATGTCTCGCGAGTCGCGGTGGTCGAGCGGCCGCAGCGGTTCCGCACCCTGACCCTGCTGGCCTCCGGGCCGTCCACCACCGAGAACCTCAACTTCCCGCCGCCCGCGCTGCTGGTGCAGCTCATCGAAACCGGTGGCCAGCAGGCACTCTGGGATCAGATGAGCGCCATGATGGCCGCCTCCGGCCAGCCGCCGACCCCACAGCGGTTGGAGTTCATGGGGAATCGCATTCTGCGCACGCGCAAGGCCAACCTCATCGGCATCATGACCGCGATGCAGCAACTGCCGCTGCGGGATCCGAGCCCGCTCCGGAATGCGGGCGTCCCCCTCCTCGTCGCCTACGGCGATACCGGCGACATCTGGACCCCCGACGTGCACGAGGCGTTCGCGAAACAGATCCACGCCAAGACGGCGGTGTACCACGGCTCCGGCCACGTGCCGAACGAGGATGTCCCCGAACAGGTGTTCGCGGACCTGGTGACCTTCTGGAAGGAGCAGGCATGACCGACGTCATCGACGACCTCCTCGGGAAGCTGGATCTTCCCGCCAAGATTCGCCTGATCTCGGGCGCGGGCTTCTTCCGCTTCGCGGGCGAACCGGGCATCGGGCTGGCCGAGATGCCGGTCTCCGACGGCCCGTCCGGCGTCCGCGGTGAGCAGTGGGACGAGCGTGACCCCTCGGTCAGCCTGCCCTCGGGCACCGCCCTGGCCGCCACCTGGGATCGCGACCTGCTCACCGGGATCGGCGCTCTCATCGCCGCGGAGGCCCGCCGCAAGGATGTGTACGCGGTGCTCGGGCCGACCATCAACCTGCACCGATCCCCGCTCGGCGGAAGGCATTTCGAATGCTTCTCCGAGGACCCGATGCTGACCGCCGAGATCGCCGACGCCTACGTGCGGGCGGTGCAGGCACACGGGGTGAGCGCGTGCCCGAAGCACTACGTCGCCAATGACTCCGAGACCGAGCGGTTCACCGCGAATGTGGTCGCCGACGAGCGGACCCTGCGGGAGCTGTACCTGTACCCCTTCGAGCGGTCCGTCGAGGCGGGCGCGTGGATGATCATGGCCGCCTACAACTCGGTCAATGGCGTCACCATGACCGAGAACGACCTGCTCGACGAACCGTTGAAGGGGGAGTGGGGCTTCGACGGCGTGGTGGTGTCGGACTGGACCGCCGTGCGCTCCACTCTCGGCGCGGCCAAGGGCAACGACCTGGCCATGCCCGGTCCGTGGGAGCTGTGGGGCGCGCCGCTGGAAGCGGCCGTGCGCAAGGGCGAGGTGCCCGAATCCGCGATCGACGAGAAGGTGCGGCGGATCCTGCGATTCGCCGTCCGGGTCGGCGCGTTGAACGGAACGCCCAAGCCCGTTCCGACCTTCGGTGACGAGGCGTCACAGCGCCTGGTGCGCGAGGCCGCCGCCAAGGCCATGGTGCTCGCCGCCAACGACGGCACCCTGCCGCTCGGTAAGCCCGCGCAGGTCGCGCTGCTCGGATCCGCCGCCGCCGAACCGCGTTTCATGGGCGGCGGCAGTGCGACCGTGATTCCGGCGCACACCACCTCCCCGCTGCAGGGGCTGTCGCAGGTGCTGCCGGTGGTCTACACACCGGGTGTGCACCTGAGCGAGAACATGATTCCGGTTCCGCTGGACCTGGTCACCGATCCGGAGACCGGCGAGCCGGGGCTGTCGCTGCGGTACCTCGACGGCGACACCGTGCTCGACACCGAGCATCGGATGGCGGGCAGCCTCATGCTCTTCGGCAACCCGAATGCCCTGCAGGCCAAGGCCATCGAGTTGCGCGGACGACTGCGGGCCGATGTGGCGGGGGAGTGGCGCATCGGGTTCGCCGGTGTGGGCACGCTGACCCTGACACTGGACGGTGAGCAGGCGCTCGCGGAGACCGTGGTGCCCGCGGGCGCCGATCCGGTCGAGATGCTGCTGAATCCGCCGCAGCGGTTCGTGACCCGCACCCTCGCCGAGGGGCAGGAGGTCGACGTGCTGGTGCGCATGATGCCCGACAACGGCTTCCCTGCCATGGGCATCACCTGCGCGGTCGGCCGTCCGCGCCGATCGGATGACGAAGAGTTCGCTGCCGCAGTCGAATTGGCGCGCGCCTCCGAGGTGGCGGTGGTGGTCGTCGGCACGACCGAGCTGATCGAATCCGAAGGTTTCGACCGCGCCACGCTGCGGCTGCCCGGCCGGCAGGACGATCTGGTCTCCGCCGTGGCCGCGGTGAATCCGCGCACCATCGTGGTGGTGAATTCCGGTTCGCCGGTGGAGATGCCGTGGCGCGACGACGTCGCGGCCGTGCTGCTCGCCTGGTTCCCCGGGCAGGAATTCGGCGCGGCGCTCGGCGACGTGCTCATCGGCGCCGCCGAACCCGGCGGCCGCCTGCCCACCACCTGGCCCAAGACGATGGCCGACGTGCCCGTGCTGAACACCAAGCCCGCACCCGGCAATGCGCTGCCCTACGGCGAGGGCATTCACATCGGCTACCGCGCCTGGCTGAAATCGGGTGTGGCCCCGGCCTATCCGTTCGGCCACGGTCTCGGCTACACCACCTGGCAGCTCGACCGACTGGCGGTTTCCGGCCGGACCGCGACCGTCACCGTCCGCAATACCGGTGCCCGCCGCGGCCGTCAGGTCGTGCAGGCGTATCTGTCGCGCGAGCACAGCAACGTCGACCGGCCGGTGCGCTGGCTGGCCGGATTCGCGGTGGTCGAAGCGAACCCGGGTGAATCCGTCACCGCCACCATCGACGTGCCCAAGCGCTCCTTCGAGCACTGGACCGAACAGGGCTGGGCCATCGAACCGGGGACCTTCACCGTGCACGTCGGCACCTCGGTGACCGCCCTCCCCCTCACCGCCGATATCGGCTGATCGCCTCGACCGCAACGGGTTCCGGCCGCACCGTGGCCGGAACCCGAGCTCTTCGCACGCTCTGGACTCGGGTCGACCGTCGGTGTGCTCTCCGACCGGCTCGAGCTGTTCGTCGGCCTTTCGGCGGCGCTGGCGGCCGGGGCCCAGCTCATTCCACTCTGCACCGCGACCTGGCCCGGCATGCCGGCCTTCGCCGCGGTGAACGGACTGGCCTTCGGGTGGCTTCATGGCCGTGGACACCGCGCTGGTCACCATGGTGCTGCCCAAGGCCGAAGACTCCGCCCGCGATATGGGGGTCCTCAATATCGCCAATGCCGGTCCCCGAATTGTCGGGCCTTTCGTGGCGTCGGCGGTGGTGAGCTTCGGCGGGTACCCGCCACCATTCCTGGTCGGGGGTCTGCTTTCGGTGCTGGGGGCGGCCGCGGTTGTGCCGATTCGGGCGGTGCGCTGACATTCAGTGCCGGAGTTTCGGCGGGGCTATGCACATCGCTGCTGACACGACAAGATCGGGTAATATCTGGCCACATTGAAAGGGGCTGCACGGCAACCCCTTTGCACTCCTGATCGACAGCTAGGCGGGTAGGGGGTATCCGGGGGACAGAACTCGAGGCTTCAGCGAAGTTGTCGAGGCGCAGGGGCCGCTCGTCGACGCGGTGTGGGTGTTGACGGCGAAATGACAGGGGCCGGCTGCGCCACCGATCGTGCACGCGATGGATGACGCCGGCGTTGCCGTCCTCCGCGACGTGGTGACCAGAAGATTCCGCAGCATCGTCTGCCGCTCGCATCAAAGGAATCTAGAGTGTCCGAAAATTTCCCGGATCATCCCGCCGCTCTTTCTTCCACTCCCACAGACCTTTCCCTGCTGTTGCGCCCGGCCCCGCCCGGAGCGCCCACCGACATGGTGCGCATGCACCCGCGCAACGGCTACCTGCTGTGGGCCGACCTGCCACCCGTTCTCGTCCTGGGCAGCTCCGGCGGCTCCGGCGCGACCACCACCGCCCTGGGCATCGCGGGCGCGGCCGCCTACGACTACGGCGAACACTCACCGATCGTCGTCGACGCCACCAGCACCGGTGGCGATCTGGCCGCCCGCGGCTGCGACACCATCGACGCCGCGGGCACCGTCCAGTCCTGGCTGAGCATGACCCACCGCAGCCTGCCGTCGACGGTGATCGACAGTTGCGGCGAAAACAGCTCCGGCGTAGGGGTTTTGCCCCGTGGCCCCGAGGCGCTGCCCCGCCGCGAGACCTATTCCTCGGTGCATCGCGACCTGGTCGAAGCCGGCTGCCTGCCCGTCTACGACGGCGGCGCGCCCGTCACCAACCGCATGGTCGCCCCGCTGCTGTCGGATTCCCGGATCTCGCTGGTGATCACCCTGGCCGCCCGCCCCGACGCCGTGAATCGGCTCAAACCCGCCCTGATCTGGCTCGACGACAACTACAGCCAGTACCACCTGGCCGAAGCGGTCATCGTCGTCACCCGCCAGCACCCGAAGGACGGGCCTCTGGTCACCGAACACGTCCGCAAATATCTCGGCGACGTGGTCCGGGCGGTCGCCGAGATCCCCTATGACGCTCACCTGGGTTCCGGCGGTCCCATCAGCTGGCGCCGCCTGGCGCCGCCCACCCGCGCCGCCTACCGCCAAATCGTGAACCTGCTCCGCTAACGGCACCGGACATCGCGAAATGCCTGTGCGGCTTGGTCCGTCGGCGCGGCTCTCGCTGGCACGATTACGCCATGAACGCATTCGAGGTGGGATGACCGTTCGATTACGGTGCAGCCGCTGAGAAGTTGCGGATGTTAGCGTAATTCCCTGTTCGAACGCATCTACGAGACGTGGATTCGAGGGCATATGACGAATGCTCGGCGGTTACAGCAGCAGGTTGATGACGGGCGACATGCGCATTCGGCAGCGCAAACACGATTGCAGGCAGGGGAGCTGACATATGTCGCGTTCCTGCTGACGGCCCTCGGTCTGGTGCTCATCGGACCGGTAGCCGCAGGTTTCCTGATCGAGGCGAGCGGGGGTGGTGCCACCGGGCCGGGAGCAATCGCGGCGCTGATCGGAATGGCGACCTTCATCGCACTCACGCTGGGGGCCGGATCCTGGATGTTCTGGACGGCCAGGCGCAACCCGGCCCGGGGATCAGACTCTGGTACGTGATCGGCGGAGGAGAACGACTACCCCGACGACGATGACGGAGCCGACCGCGAGGAGGACCGAGCCGAACACTGCGAGGAACCAGGTCTGGCCGGAGAACGCGGCAATGGTGCCCGGGAGCGCCAGCCAGATGACCGTGCCGAGGATGGCGGAGAGCCATTCCGCGGTGCTGCGGCCGAGTTGCCATCCCATCGTGGCCAGTTCCGATTTGATGGACTCGCCGATCCGGTCGGGATCGCGGTTCCAGTGGTGCGGGGCCTCGCCCTCACTGTTGGGCCAGTAGTACCGGAAGAACCGTGCGCGGCTGTGCTTTTCGTTGAGCCGCAGGGAATAGCTGTAGGGGGTCCGGGTGCGGTCCTTGTCGTAGGGCCGTTCGACCCGCAAGCCGCCGTGGACCGAGCGCACAGTGTAGGGGCTGCCGTCGAGCACCATCCGCAGGCGGCTCTCCAACATCACCTTCGCCGACGGAATCGGATAACTCACAAAGATCATCGTAATCGATTCGAGACCATTTGCGTGGCAATCGAACTGGCGGACGCGAATCCATGGACGAATTTCCGAATGCGATTGTCTCTCGACGCAATACGGCGAAACGTCAACTCTGGCCGCCGAAGGTGGTGAGGTCGATCGCCTCGGCCATGGCCTGATATCCGGCGGTGTTCGGCTGCACCGCAGCGCCTTCGGGCTGCGTGGCAATGGTGACATGGGCGAACTCGACCGGCGTGGGGCCAGTGCGGTTGGTGAGGTGGATCCGGACCGTGGAACGGCGCCTTCGGAGCCGGAAAAACCGCCGCGGCAGGCGAATCGACGCGGCTGCTGCCGGGCTCGATCCGCACCGGTCTCGGCGATGGCCGAATCACGTTGCACCACTTCGTTCTTCACGCCGACCGCACCGAACTCGTCCGCGCATCGAAACCGACCCCGCCATGCCGAACTCGCCCTGGCGTCTCGAACACCTCGACGACTACGACGCGGAAGTGCCCGCCGCATTCCGCCGGGCCGGATTGGTCGGTCCAGCTTGGCGTCGAGCCCTAGCCGGCGTTCTTGGCGAGCAGCAGGTCGAGCACCCGGGTGTATTGGTCGGGGAAGTCCATGGGAACGATTCCGTAGTGGGCGGACTGGGTGCTGTGGGTGGTGAGGTAGTCGGCGAGCTTGGGCATGATTGCTGCCGCGTTGTCCTTGGGCCAGGCATTGTCGGCGAAGCTGGTGAAGTTGATGTATTCGAGGGTGTTGGCGGGATCGGCGGCCGCCTTGTCGAGACAGGCTTTGACGTAGTCGAATTTGTCGCCGCCGGAGGAGCCGAAGTTCGAGGACCCGGAGTCGAGGCCGGCCAGGCCGTGGTCCCTGTAGTGGTCCTGGAGGTAGATCCGATCGGTGGTGAAGACGCCGTTGTCGCCACCGGGCCATTGCAGGCAGCCCAGGGAATTCGCGAACTGGGCGATGAGGACGATGCGGCCGCGGGCCTCACCCAGCGCGGGGAAGCGATTGTCCAGCCAGAACAGCGAGCGGTAGCCCTTGGTGTCCAGGTAGCCGTTGAAGATTCGCTCGAAATCGGCGCCCACGTCGTTATTGGTGCCGTCCTCCTTCTTGACCCGCATGACGAGGACTTCGCCGGGATTGCGGGCCAGGAAGGCCCGGCACTGGTCGAGCACCGTGTCGAAGGTGATGCCCTGGTAGAAGGCGCTGTGATACACGCCGAAGGAGTCGGCGGTGTGGTCCTGCAGACCGTTGCAGCGGATGTCCAGGAAACGGATGCCGTGCGCGAATTGGTCCGGGAGCGACCAGTTCTGGGTGTGCGCCCACTCGGTGCCGTCGGCGGCGCTGGTGCAGCAGGAGTCGTGGGTGCCGGGGATGGTGAGGCGCAGCAGGGAGGTGGCGTCGGGGAGCGCGGACATCCACGCCTGCGGCGGTGCGCCGACGGTTCGCGCGTGCGGGATCGCGTGCGCCGCGGGGCTGCTCAGGCCGGTGGCGAGCGCGCCTGCGGCGGCGGCCAGGGTGCTGCGGGCGAAGTCTCGGCGGGTCAAGCTCATAGAGCGGGGAGCCTAACCTGGACAATGGACCAAGATCGCTGTTTTGCTCGAATTGGGTGATCAACCTGGTTCGGTGGTCAGGGTGATGGTGGTCCAGCCGCCCACGTGGATGCGATCGCCCGCCTGCAGTGGCACGGGCGTTTTCGGTGGGATGGGGTGGGGGCTGTCGTTGAGACAGGTGCCGTTGGTGGAGCCCAGGTCGGTGACCGTGAGCGTCGCGCCCTCGATGTGCAGGATGGCGTGCGAGCGCGAGACCGCGATATCGGCGGGCGCGACCGAGAGGTCGATATCGGGGTGCACGCCCTGGGAGACGCTGCGCTTGCCGATCAGGATATTGGGCCCCTGCAAGGGGATTCGGCGGTCTGGATAGTAGTCGGGGAAGTCGACCCGCTCCAGATCGGGTCCCTTCTGAGCCTGCATGCGCGCGTAGTGCGCCCGGTCGGCGGAAATGGTGGCGACCCAGACCGGCGCTGCGGCACCGTTCTCGGCTGCTCCGGACTCGTCGGCGGTCGTCGCCGGCTCCGCGCTCGCCGGTGGCGCGGGCGGAGGCGGCGGCAGCGCCGAGTCGTGTCCACAGTTCTCGCAGAACCGTCCCTCCGAGGGCGCCCCGCAGGACGGGCACAGCACCAGTTGCGGTGCGGCACCACCGAATTGCGCGCCCATCGGCGCACCACAGAAATCACAGTAGTCGGTGGCGGTGGTTTCGTGCCCCTCGATGCAGAGCGCCATCATGGCTCCTTGCGGACTCGGGCGGTCTTGGTGGAGCGGACGTCGAGGGCCATCTCGTCGGCGGGATCGATCTTGTTGCGCAGGCGAATGGTTCCCGTCCGCTCGTCCACCACATCGACGACACTGAGCAGCAGCTTGGCGGTGTTCTCATTGCCCGACTCGCTGGCCAGGTGGTACGCGCGCTGGAGTTTGGCGGTGGCCGTGGCGAAGTCGCCCTGCTTGCGCGCGGTCAGGCCCTCCTGGACGGTCTGGGCCAGCTCGGCCTGTCCGGTGTAGTGCGCGACCCGGCGGCTGATGATCGCCGACTTGTCGGTATCGGTGGTCCAGGCCGCCTTGACCAGACCCTGCCCCAGCACGTCGCCCTCGGCCAGCACGCTCACCCGCGCTGCCAGCTTCTCCCGGTCCGGCGCGGCCGGCTCGAGCTCCAGCTGGATGTGATAGTCGCGATCCTCGGCGCCCCAGGAGCCCAGCGGGTATTCGCCCACCTGCGGCCCGACCTCGCTGCGCCGCGCGGTGAGATCCTCGATGAACGGCGCGACCTGCTTGAGGAACACGATCTTCGCGCCCACGGGTGTCCACACCCGCATGGTCAGGTCCGGAATCGCCTTCTCCATCGACGATTCCATGGTGGCCGCGAAATCCTGGGCCAGCAGGTCCGCGGTCGCCACGGTGTCGATCGTCCCGTGCAGCGCGGAGGCGATGGGGCGCACCTCGTTCGGCTCCCAGTCCACCCCGACGCCGCGGCAGTCGCAGGTGAAGACACCGATGGACTGGCGGATCTCCTCCGCCAGCCGCTCGGGCGCCTCGTGCTCGTTCTTGCCGTCGGTGAGCAGGATCGCGTGCACCATCGCGCCCGGGTGCTGCTGGGCGATCAGGCGTGACAGTCCCAGCCAGGTGCCGATCGCGGTGCCGCCGTGCGGAACCAGCTTGTCCAGCGCTCGCCGTGCGTTGGCGCGCTCCTGCGGGCTGGCCACCGCCGAGGGCCCGCGGTGCGGAAACACCACCTGCGCCTTGTCGGTACCCTCCACGATCGCGAACCGGGTGCCGTCGGGCATGACGTCCAGCGCCGCGAGCGTGGCCCGCCGGGCGCCCGCGAACTTGTCGGCCGCGCCCATGGACCCGGAGGTGTCGATGATCAGGATCTCGACCCGCGGCGGCGGTGCCACCGACACCACCAGATCGCCGGTGGCCTCGACGGTCACGATGGCGTCGACCGTGCGCACCCCCTCGGCGAGGAATGCGTTCTGGTCGATGGCGACCGAAATGCCTTTGTTCTCAGCGGAAGTCACGGTGTGTCTCCTGACGGTGCGAGGGACGGGACGGGCACGAGGGCGACGGTGATGTTGTCCTTGCCGCCCGCGCCGAGCGCGTGCTCCACCAGGGCGCGCGCTGCGGGTAACGGCGCAAGCGAGCTGGTGAAGCGGGCCAGCGCCGCCGCCTCCGGGAGGTAGTTCCACAACCCGTCGGTGCATACCAGCAGCACCCCGGGCGCGTCGGTGTGCAGGGTGCGCACGCAGGTGGGCGACCACTGCTGTTCGCTGTCGGCCCCCAGCCAGCGGGTGAGCACGTGCGCGTGCGGGCCGTCCATGGCGGTGGCCGCGTCCAGCAGGCCGTTGTCGACCATGGCCTGGGCGAGGGAATCGTCGACGGTGAGCCGGTCGGAGTCGTCGCCGGGGCGCAGCCAATAGGCCCGGCTGTCACCGACGTTCGCGACGGTGATGTCCGCGCCGCCCTCGGCGTCGAACTGCACGATCGCCGAGACATAGGTGCACGACGGTGCCTTCCCGTCCGGCGAGCCGACCGCCTTGACCGCGTCGGCGGCGGCGGTCAGCCCGGCCATGACGCAGTCCTCGGCGGGCTGCTGCGCGGCGAGGGCGGCCAGGCAGGCGTCCAGACCCGCTCGGGCCGCGGCACCCGAGGCGGCCTGCGGATCCTCGGAGGTCGACACCCCGTCACAGACCGTGATGACCACGGCGGCCGGGCGATCCGGCACCGCGCCCTCCAGCACCGCCGCCGCGACCGCGTCCTCGTTGCGGGCGTGCAGCAGGCCGCGGTCGGTGATCAGGCACGCGGTGCCCAGGTCGAATTCGAAGCGATCCCGCTCGGGCCCGAGCTCACCGCAGGTGGCGCAGTAGCCGTCGGGGTCGAATTCGGTGCCGCCGCAGCCGGTGCAGTCGGGCGGCGGACCGGATTCGACGGTGGCCGTGGTGCCGGTGGGTTCGAGCCGGGCATTGCGCGCCGCCTCGGCCACCGGCACGGTCGAGCCGGAGCCGGGCCGGAATTCCTTGGGTGGCAGGGCGATCGCCCGGATACCGAGCTTGCGGCCGCAGGCCTCGCAGAATCGGTCGGTATCGGCGGCGAAGGTGCCGCAGTGCGGGCAGCGGGCCGTCACAGCAGCGTCCTCGGGCGCACCGCATTGGCCTGCTCCACCAGGGCGATCCGTTCCCACATGTCCTCGGTCTCGTGCGCCAGGTCGCGATAACAGCGTTCCAATCCGGTGCGTACCCCTTGCTGATCGAGCGCCACCCCCAGCAGCGGGGAGTGGTCGGTGGGCACCCTGCCCAGGCGCAGCCAGCGCAGCGCCGCGTCCAGGACTCGCAGACGGGCCTGCGCGGCACGGCGTTTCGAGTCGAGGGTCAGACTATCGATGCGTTTGCCGGCATCACGAACCAATTGTTCGGTCAGCTCGGCGGGCTCGGCGACGGCCAGCAGCGTCTCGACGGCGGTGACCCCGGCCTCGGTGTGCACCGCCGAGGCGGCGTCGACCTGATCGAGCACCGTGACCGCGCCCGCCCGGTCGCCGGCCGCGCGCCGCAGCCGGGCCGCGCCGAACGCGGCGCTGGTGAACGAGCGGTCGGTGCGCCAGACCAGGTCGTAGTAGCGGGCGGCCCGCTCGCGCGCGGTCTCGGGATCCAGTCCGTCCGCGGCCATGAGCTCGGCGGTGACGGCCAGGGCCAGCTTCGGTGCGGCCTCACCCGGCAGCGCGCTGTAGAGGGCGTCGAATTCGGCTGCGGCGGCGGGCCAATCGCGCTGCAGCAGGCGGGCCAGGCCCGCGAACCAGGTCAGCCGCCAGTCGCCGGACAGCGTCTGGCCCACCGCGTCCAGCCGGCGCAGCGCGTCGTCCGCATCACCGAATTCCAGTGCGGCGCGGATCAGTCGGAGCGGGATCTCCACCGACTCCTCGCGGCCGGTGACCACCGACTGCAGGCCCGCGGTGATCTCGCGCTCCAGGTCCTCGGGCGTGACCGCGCTGGTGGAGGCCAGCAGTGCCGCGCCGCTGTCGGTCGGGTCGACCAGCGGAACCGGCAGCGCCGCAATGAGGGCGCGGGGATCGTCGGGCAGCTGGTCACCGACGCCGAACACCCCGCGCGGCGGGCCGAACCGGGTGGACAGTCCCGGCCGGGGCCGCCCGTCCTCGGTGGCCAGCACCTCGCGCAGAATGCCGGTGAGCTGATCGCCCATCTCGGCCATGGAGGTGAAGCGCGCGTCGGGCTCGATATCGGTGGCGCGCACCAGGAATCGGTACAGCGATTCGTGGCGGGCCATGAGCGGCTCGAGCTCGGGACCGGGCAGCGGGCCGAGTTCGTTGTTCAGCGGCGGGATCCGCATGATGAGCGCCGCCAGCGTGCGGCCCACCGTGTACACCTCCGATGCGACGGTCGGCCCGGTCTGCGCGATCTCCTTGGCCTGGTAACCCGGCGTGCCGTAGATGGTTTCGTTCTGATCGTGCAGGCCGACGACCGCGCCGAGGTCGATGAGCTTGAGCTGCTCCTCGGTCTGCATCACATTGTCGGGTTTGAAGTCGCAGTAGGCGAGCCCGCGCTCGTGGAGGTATTCGAGGGCGGGCAGCATCTCCAGGATGTAGGCGATGGCCCGCGCGGGCGGCAGATACCGTTGATCGGCCGTGCGCTGTTCGCGCAGCAGTTGTTTGAGCGATTTACCGCCCACGTACTCCATCACGATGTACCCGACCGGCTTGCCGTCCGGCCCGGTGTCCTCGGCGAAGTTGTAGATCCGCACGATATTAGGGTGATCGACCTGCGCGAGGAACCGCTTCTCCGCCACTGCCGCCCGCATGGCGTCCGGGTCGCCGGTATTGAGCAGGCCCTTGAGGACCACCGGCCGGTCGTCGACCTTGTGGTCCACCGCGAGATAGATCCAGCCCAGGCCGCCGTGCGCCAGCGGGCCGAGCACCTCGTACTGGCCGCCCACCACATCCCGGCCGGACAGCTTGGGGGTGAAGGAGAATCGCGTCCCGCAGTGGGCGCAGAAGCCCTCGGCGCGACCGGGCTGACCATTGCGGCTGCGCCCGACCGGCCGATTGCACCTGCCGCATTCGCGATGGTTCTCCGGTACTTCCGGATCGACCAGCACGGCCTCGGCCGGATCCCGGCGCGGCACCGGCGGCACCTTGACCATGCCCGCGCCCAGCCGGCCGCGGCTGGCGCCGGAGGCTCCCGACCGCCCGGTGCGGACCGAGCGCCCGCTGCGGGAGGACCGGCCGCTGACCGTCGATCCGGTGCTCATCGCCGACGCGTGCCCGGTGTCGCGCGCGGCGGTGGCCAGCGCCGAGGGCGACGCCGGCGCGCTGCCGCACACATCGCAGTAGCCGTCGACAATCGTTCCGGTGCAACCGGGTTCGGCACAGCGTTCGGAGCCGACGGCTGCGCTCGCGGCGTCGGGAGAGCTCGTCCCGGTCGACGTGGTCGACCCGCCCGTGGTGGCCGCGGGCGCCGCGCTCGGGGCGGTGCCGCAGACGGTGCAGTAGCCGTCCTCGATGGTCCCGGTGCAGCCGGGCTCGGTGCAGTTCATGATCGCCTCCCCGATTTCTGGTCGATGAGCTGGCGGTAGTCCGTGACGGCGCGGGTGACCGCGGCCAGATCGCAGGGCCGGCGCGAGAGCAGCCCCGCAGCGATGCGGGCGGCCGCGAGCACATCCTGATCCTCGGCCACCCCCAGCCGGGCGGCCTTGGCGCGGTAGGAACTGAACCGCCCCTTCAGTTCCGCCCGCCGATCGAGCAGCCCCTGCGCGAGTTGTTCGTTGCGGGTCGCCGCGTCGAGCGCCCCGGTGATGCGTTGCCGCAGCTCCCACAGCTCCGTGGGCACGGACGGATTGGCTTCCAGCGCGGTCAGTTCCGCGCTGTACACGGCACTGTCGTCCGGATGCCGGGGGAGCGGCGCGGCCAGAATGGTGTGCTCCACCTCGGCGCGTGCGCGATCGGCCCGCTCATAGGTCTTGCGCAGCGCCTCGACCCGGGACCGGGCCCGCTCGATCGCCGCGTCCCAATCCGTCGAGATGGCCCGCAGTTCGGCCAGTACCGCCGCGGCCTCGCGCATGCGCCGGGACAACGCGCCCAGGCGACGGTCGAGCACATCGGGTGCCAGGGCCAGGGGATCGGTGGCGACCTGCATGGCCAGGGCGTCGATATCGCTTGTCAGCGACTGCAATTCGGGAATCGACATGCCGGTACGGGTCAGTTCCGCCTGCAGCGGTGCGATATCGGTCATCACCCGGGTGTGCACCGCCTCCACCGCGTCGAGCACCCGCACCACGGTCGGGAAGGCCGCACGCATGCGGTCCAGCATCTCGGTGATGCCGATCAGTTCGATCTGCTCGCGCGGCCCGCTCAGCGAACGCTGGGACATGGGAATCATGCTGCGCGACACCTCGACCGGCTGTCCGCGCAGCAGGCGCGTGAGCTCCTCCCGGTCCAGCGCGTCCAGGCGGCGCCGCCCGCGCGCGGCGCGGGCCTGGTCCAGCACGGTGCTCAGCCGCCCGAAGTCCTCCCACATGAGTTCCAGCGCCGCCCGGGCCGGCGCCCAGCGCTGCTCGGTGACACCGGCGGGCGGGAAGCGGCGCAGCAGCATCAGCCCGGGATGCTTGTCCAGCTCCACCAGGGTCGCGGCGATGGTCTCGATTTCGCGTGCCCGCTCGGCGATTTCACGATCTATCTCGGCGACGCTGAGAATGTGCCCACGATTCTCGTGCATGACCGGCTCAATCGCTGTACTTGGGCGCCGGGGGACCGATGGACGGCCCGAGCACGCTCAGCCGCTGGTTGTATATCCGCTGCCAGGTACCGTCGGCGCGCACCCGCTCCAGCACGCCATTGACGAACTGCACGAGATCCGTGTTCTGTTTCTGGACACCGATGGCGTACACATCGGTGGCCATGGCGTCGCCGACCACCTCGAGATTCGGGTCCTGGATCTTCAAGCCGTACAGCAGCGGCAGATCGGTGCTGGCGGCGTCGACCTCGCCCTGCTGCAGCGCGGTCAGGCAGTCCAGCCAGTTCTCGATCCCGATCACGATGGGGCGCTGAGGAAGTGCGAACACCGCGTCCAGCGTCGTCGAGTTGGGGATGCCGCAGACCTTCTTACCGCCCAGATCGGCCGCCGAGTGAATGCCCGAGCCCTTGGTCACCAGCACCCGCTGGTCGGTCTCGAAATACACGGTGGAGAACTGGACCTGCTGGCGGCGCGCACAGGTCGGTGTGAAGTTCTGCACCACCAGATCGACCTCGTTCTTCACCAGCGCATCCGCGCGGTGGGAGGAGTCGATGGGATGCAGGTCCACGCGGCCCGGGTCGCCGAACAGGTCGCGGGCGATCTCGTGGGCGAGATCGATATCGAAGCCCTCGAGGTCGCCGGTCGACGGATTGCGGTAGCCGAACAGGAATTGGTTCTGATCCACCCCGATCCGGATCTTCCCGCTGGCGACGATGTTCGCCATGGTCGAGCGGGCGGGCATGGACCCGGGCTGCGGTTGCGGACTCAGCGGCCGCAGGCTCGCGGTCGGGTTACAGGACTGGTCGCCGCGCTGATTGGGCGCGGTGGTGAGGACGGTGGCGCCCGCCGGCAGCCGGCTCCCGGACGGTAGCTGGAAGGGGGCGGCATCCGGCGTCGACCCGCATGCGGCGGCCAGCAGCGCCACGGCTGCCACCATCAGCATCCGCATCCGCTTCACAGGAACTCCTTCAACCGCGGCCACACCCCGACGACGATCGATCCCGCCGCCGCCAGCAGCAGCACCAGCGTGCCCAGGGGGCTCAGGGTGAGGGCATTTCCGGCCGTGTTCACATCGTCGCGCACTTCCTGGCGGGTCCGCTCGAGTTCGGCCTTCAAGGCATCGTCGAGGGCGGTGAACTGGGCCGCGGACCCGGCGCCGTCGGTCTTGATCGACTGGTCGACCGCCCCGCGATAGTCGTTGGACTTGTAGGCGGCGAGCTCCTTCTGATGGCCGTCCTGCCAGCCCGAGAAGGCCTTCGACGCTGCGGAATTGCTGCTCAGCAAGCCGGCCAGATCCGCACGCACCTGGTCGCTGCCGGCGGTGAAGCGCTGCTCGCTGGCGTCGACGTCGGCGCGGGTGATGAGCTGCAGTGTCTCCTCGGTGCGCGCCTGCTGGGCGAGAATCCTTGCCTGCGCGAGCTTTTCGAAGCGCGCGGTGGCCCCGGTGTCGATGGCCGCCGTGGTCGCGGCGGTGGTGGCGAGGATCCACAGCAGCGCGGCCGCCGTCAGACCGCCGGCCGTGACCACGCCCGGATTGATCCATCGGTTGGTGCGGCGCACCAGAATCCACGAGCCGTAGCCGCAGGCCGCGAGCAGCAGCACGAGTGTGCCCGCGCTCCACCAGGGCAGCCCGGTGATCGCGCCCTGATCGCTGTGCAGCTGTGCGAGGCGAATCTGCTCCAGTTCGCCCGCGTCCTTCAGGATCGAGCCCTGCATGAGCGCCGACGCCTGCCGCAGATACGCGGAGCCGACCGGCAGGCCCTGCCGGTTGTTGGCCCGCGCAGCCTCGACATAGCCGGTGTAACTGGGCAATTCGGCCGAGATGCGGCCCAGGATGGTGCGGGTCTCGGCGTCCGCGGCGCCGGTGGTGGCCTCCGCGAGCGCGGCGGCCGCGTCGGTCAGCGCGTTTTCGTATCGGATGCGGACCTCGGGCGACTCGATGCCGCCGGAGAGGTAGGCGGTGGACGCCGCCGCGTCGGCGGTGGACAGGGCCACGTACAGCCGTTGCGCGGCATTTGCCAGTGGTTCGGTGTGCGCCAGGACGGTGTCGTGGCGCGTGATCTTGGTGCCCTGCTGATTCGCGGTCACCAGGCCGCCGAGCAGGGCCAGCAGTGCGAGGGCCGCGCCCACCGCACCGATGACGCCGGGCGCGGTGCGCGCGAAGCGTCGCGTCCACTGCATGCCCCCGCGAGTGATCGCCGCTGAGCGACTGCGAATGGTCGCCGGTAAGCGACTCCTCAACTCCGTTTCCCCCGTTCGACCGGCCGGTGCTCCCCGTAGCCAGATCGTACGGTAGCGATCGCACCCTGTCGATCGAGTTCCAACCAGTCGGAATTCGCTGAGCGGGTCCATCATTTCGAATGCACGTGCATTCACGACCGGACCATGAAATCCAGATTTAACCGCATGTAATCGCCGGGAAATGTTCCGGCACAACACTTGGTTCACCCGATGTGACCTTAGACACCTTATGTCACAACGTAATTTAGTGCTGGAGTGGGTCTGGTGCCTGCCCGCTCCGCGGTGAGGTAGCGCTGAACCATGTCACCGTATCCCGACTGGCTGAATCCCGGCGACAATGCCTGGCAGTTGGTAGCTGCGACTCTCGTCGGCCTGATGAGCATTCCCGGTATCGCGATCTTGTATGGCGGTCTGGTGCAACGCAAATGGGCCGTCAATACCATGCTCATGGCGTTCACCGGATTCTCGCTGGTCCTGGTGGTGTGGGTGCTGTGGGGCTTCAAGATGGGGTTCGGCGAGCCCGTCAAACTGGGCCCAGGAATACTGCGGGCCGCAATCGGCAAGCCACACACAATTCTGAGTTCCAATAATCAAGAGCAGGCCGTGATTCCGTTGCTCGACGGACTCATGCCCAAGTTCCGATTCTCCCAGACCACGCTGGCCTACTTCCAGTTCGTGTTCGCCGCCATCACACCCCTGCTGTTCCTGGGCAGCGTGATCGGGCGCATCAATTTCAAGGTGTGGCTGATCTTCGTCCCGCTCTGGTCGACGCTGGCGTATTCGGTCAATGCGTTCCTGATCTGGGGCGGCGGCTGGTGGTCGCAAATGGGTGCGCTCGACTACTCGGGTGGATATGTCATCCACCTCGCCGCGGGCACCACGGGCTTCGTGGCCGCGGCGGTCATCGGCCCACGGCTGGCCCGCGACCGGGAACGGGCGGTGCCCAACAACCTGCCCATGGCCGCGGCGGGGGCGGGCATCCTGTGGCTGGGCTGGAACGGCTTCAACGGCGGTGACCCGTACTTCTCGGGTGCGGATGCGTCGCTCGCGGTGATCAATACCAATCTCGCCACCGCGGTCGCGGTGCTGACCTGGGTGATCTGGGACATGGTGGCCGGTCCGTCGCGGCGGCCCAACTTCCTCGGCGCGGTCAACGGCATGATCGCCGGCCTGGTCGCCATCACCCCGGCCGCCGGTTTCGTGAACAGTTTCGGGGCCATGGTGATCGGGCTGATCGCCGCCACCCTGGTGTGGCTGTCCTGGAACAAGCTCGGGCGCACCCGGCTGTTCCGCAAGGTCGACGACACCCTCGGCGTGGTGCACACCCACGGCGTGGCCGGGCTGGCGGGCGGCATGCTGGTCGGCGTACTGGCCGACCCGAACATCCGGGTGTACCTGGGGACCGGCGGCGCGGCCGACGCCACCTACGGCGGCTGGCTCTACGGGCACAATCCGAAACTGCTGCTCTGGCAGGCGGGTGCGGCCGCGACGGTGATCGTCTGGGATGCGTTGGTCACCTTCGTCATTCTCAAGGTGCTGAGCCTGTTCATGAGCCTGCGCATGCCCGACGAGGTGCTCGAGACCGGCGACGTCGGAGCACACGAGGAAGAGGCGTATCCGGACGACACTCTCGTCCACGCGCAACCGTCCGTGCGGAGAGCGGCGCGAACGGAAGCAGCGGTGCGGCAGGACGGAGCGGAGATTCCGGCCAAGGAATCCTGATGTCGGCGCCGCTGCACCTCGGCGGCATGATCGGTTACCACAATATGGACCCGGGCGGCGGTGCGGACGCGAAACTCCTCACGCTGGTGGTGCCGCCCGGCCTGTTCGATCAGATCAAACAGGCCCTCGCCGCCTTCGGTGTGCGGCGCATGGTGGTCACCCAGGTCTATCGCGTGGACGACCGTGACAACCGCGTCGAAAGCTATCGCGGACAGCGTTTCGAAACCGATGTCTCTGCCGGCCTGCGAGTCGAATTACTCGCCCGGACCGAGGATGTCACCGATCTGGTGCGCATGATCGGCCGGATCGGCTCCAACCACGAAGCCTCCAATATAGAGATCTGGATGATCGACGCCCGCCGGTTGTGAACGGCCGGAAAACTCGATTGCCGCGCTCCCGCCCCGATCGTATGGTCGGGGCGGGAGTGCGCCGTGCTGGATTCGAGGCGGCGCGGTAATTCATCGGTGGGAGTTCGGGTTTGGCAGTGCTGTTGGCCTTCGGCATGGTCGCGGAACGCGATCGGCGCGCCTGGCTGGTCGAGACCGGGGAGGCGATCGACCATGACGGGCCCGAGGGCGCGGCGGTCGTCCTGGGCGCACGGGACAGCGATCCCGCGCGTGTGGCCATCGCCTGCGCCGACCTGGCCGGGCTCATCGAACTCGGCGGCACCGTAATCGCCGGGGCCGGAATCGATCTCGGTGACGGCTTCGTATCCGCGCGGCTGGCGGGCGCCGGCGGCGACCGGCGGGACGCGGTACTGGCGGCCCTGCGGGTGCTGAAGGTCGGGGGCGGGTGGCGGCTGGGGGAGCGGACGGCGACCCTGGTCGCGCTGTTCGGGGTGACAGCCACCAAACCCGTGGGCGCGACCGCCGAGCAGGCCATCGGTGAAGGGCGCTGGGCCGCAGTGGTATTGGCGTCCGCGGCGGCGGATCTACTCGGACCCGAGCAACTGGTGCGGGTGCTCGAGCTGCGCGCGCCCGACGGCATCGATCCGATGCCCCACGGCGCGGCATCGGTGCTGGCGGCGAATCTGCGCCGGGTCCTCGAACCCTGTTCGCGCCCAGGGCGGCTGGAGCTGGTGCTGGATCTGTGGGAGCGGGTCTGTGCTCGGCAGCGGGCCGTGCTCGAGCGCGAACGGCTGGTGGCGAGCCACGATCTGAGCGGGTTGGAGTCGCTGCGCGAACGCTCGGACCGGTTCTCCGAGCAGCAGCTGATCGAACTCGTCCAGAGATCGGCACCGGGGCCGCTCACGCTGCCGACGGCCATTCGATTTCTGCCGACCTGGCGCAATCTCTGGAAACACTGCGTCGAACGGATGATCCAGGACGCGCTGGCGGCCACCGTGCTGCTGCGGGCCGCTGTCGCGGTGCACGAACTCGGGGTGGTCGCGGGCATCGACCGGGTGCGCGAGGAGATCGCCGTGGTCTCCGCGATGCTGAGCTCCCGAGACATCAAGGCGGCCAAGGCTGCGGCCGGTGAGCCGAACGCCCTGCCCGTGCGGCCTGTTGTCCATGTTCGCGAGATCGACGCGTGGCTGCGGCAGCAGCAGCCCCGCAACGCCGCCTACGAACGGTTCGTGCGCGCTCGGATGCGGACCGCGCTGGCATACGCGATCGTGGTCGACGGACGATGCCGCATGCTGCTCGGCATCGACATCCCCGCTCGTTCGTTCCCGGTGGAGCACTGGGATTCGAGCTCGCTGCGGGCCTGGCGCGCGGTCGCCGGTAACACCGCGCAGCGGCCGCCCCAGGACTGGCCTGTCGACCCGATGGTGCGCACCCACGGTCAGCCCAGCCTCGCGGTCCGGCTGGCCGGGGATCCCGCCGCGGCCGAGCATGCCTCCGATTTGCTGTGGCTGGCCGACCTCGCCGACGCCATCGCCCGGGCGCGCGGGCACGAGGCCGCCGTGCTCGCGCACTACTACCGGGTGCCCGAATTCGAGACGAACCCGGCGGCGCCGCAACCGGATCCGCTGACGCCGCGCTCGGACTCCGTACCGCTCGCGGTTGCCGGGGCGGCCCAGCTGGTCGACCTCGGGGCAACGGCGCCCGCGCGGTGCCGGGACTGGGCGCGCCTGTGCGCCGGATTGGTGGGCAGCGGTGTCGTGGCCGCCGCGCTCACCAGCGAATTCGAGGTCGCCGAACCGGTCCTCGCCCACGACGGTGCCGTGTTGCCCGGGACGTCGCTGCGGATTCAGATCGCCCGCACCGCCACCCGGCTCGCGGAGTGGTCGGACCATATGGGCAATTGCATTGCGGGACATTGGTATCAGAGTCGGGCCGTGCGCGGGCGCAGCATCCTGCTCGGCCTGCGTGACGAGCACGACCATCTACAGGTCAATGCCGAACTGCGCCGCGCAGGCCGCGGGTGGGCGGTCGGCGAGATCGCCGGACGGTTCAACCAGGAAGCCGATCCCGCAGTGCGGCAGGCGGTCCGGGACTGGGCCGTGACCCTCCGCGTCGAGGAGCCGGAACCCGATCCGGTGGAGTCGGTGGCTGCGGAGCCGCCCGCTCGGGCGCGGCGCTCCTCGGCACCTGATCCGGTCCGCGAGGTCGGTCCCGCACTGCACGAAGCGGTCCGCAAGGCAATGGTCGAATCGGAATCCGCCCTGCGCGTACTCGCCGCCCTGGCCGGTGACACCGACGGCGATCCCAAAACGCTGACCGCCCTGCGCCGTTCGGGCACCGACCGGCTCACCGCCCTGTGCGTGGCCTTCCTCGACGCCAACCCCGCCGCTCTGCCCGCGCTCTGGACCGCCGGCGGCAGCCGCCCCCTCGCCGCCGCGATCGAATCCCTGGACGCCGCCATCCTGACCCGTTACCCCCGTCTGCCCACCATCACGGGCGACGCACCCGTACCGTCGAAACGGTTGCGCGCCTTGCTGAAAGAACCCGACATCGCCACCGCCCGCAGCATGGACCTGATCGCCCAGCGCGTCCGCGCCGCCCTCGGCCGCCTCGCCCACCACGGCGACCCCGCGCTCACCCATGCCATCACCCGCCACCCCACCCCGGACCTCCTCTGCCCCCTGATCCTGGCCACCACCTGCACCCCCACCCACCACACCCCGGTGACCGCGATCAGCGCCCCCCGAGCCAGCACCGTCCCCGGCTACCCCGCCACCTCCCTCTCCGCCCCCGACGGCCCCTGGCTCACCGCCTGGCCCGCCGCCTTGGAACTCGGCACCCCCGACCCGGGCCCCGATCACGAAGCCTTCTGGTCCCACATAGCCGACCACGGCCTCCTCATCCCCACCGCCTGGCTGGCCTCGGGCGGCTGGGCGGCCCTCTGGGCCCGAGCCCACCGGGAATAGCGTCGCCCCCGCTCGACGGTATTCGTATCGTGGTCACTGTTGCTGGTTGCTGTTGTTCGCCCTGATCGGATCCGGTGACTGGTCGGAAGCTTCGGACTGGTTCTGCGAATCGCTTCGGCGTAGGAGGCGCGTAACCGCGTATGCCACAACGCGGTACGTGAGGTAGGCGGGCACGATCACCAGCAGCACGATGCGCAACGCCATCAGGGTGGCGGCGACTGCCAGATAGCCCAGGCTCATGCTGTCGGGGGAGCCGAATCCGTGTCGCTCCGACAGTGCCGCCAGGACCGGGCGCAGGGCGAGGTACAGGACGATCGGGATCAGCGGGAGCCGGATGAGCCGCCATCCCGCGCGCAGCCACTCGGTGGCGGGAATTCTCATGGGGCGAGCTCCGGGCCGGAGGTGAGGAAGGCGAGCAGCAGGGCGTTGCCGATCACGCCGCCGTTGGCGAAGCGCAGGCGGTTGCCGCTGCGCAGGGGGAGGCCGGCGAGGTCGGTGGTGCGGAACAGGCGGGTGAAGATATCGCGGTGGCCGAAGGCGCGGGCCGGGGCGAGCGCGAAGCCGGTGGCCGAGACCGAGATTCCGAGTATGACCGGACCGCTGTCGATGTCTCCGGTGCCGTCGGAACCCTTGCCGTACTCGTGGATGGCGCTGAAGCCCAGGATATTCCGTTCCTGGTGGAACAGTCCGGTCGCCAATTCCTCGGCGAGCGCGCGGTTCGCGAAACCGGCGAAGTAGGCGCCCAATCCGGTTCCCGACGCGCGCGGGGCGTCGTGCGAATGCGCGTCGACTCCCATGCGCTGCAGCAGCAGTCCGGTGGCCCGATCGATCTGGACCGCGCGGACCTGTTGCGCCCAATGGGCGAGCACCGCCGTGTGGTCGACGCCGGTCGCGCGGCCGTGCACCGCGATGGCCGCGGCGACCGCCGCCACATCGGTGGGATAGGCCTCGCCCGGAAAGGTTTCCAGCAATGCGGTCGGCGAGGCGAGCAGCCGACGCTCGTAGGAGGCGACCAGCGCGTCATCCTGGGCCGCGAGGTCGGGCGGAAACGCCGGATCGACCAGCCGCGCCATCCCTAGCGCGAGAGCGGGATACGAGAGATACGCGTGCCCGTGCGGACTATCCGGAACAGCCAGCCCATCCTCGCCGTTCCAGGTCGCGGTGAACACGTCCCGCATCTCCGGTCGCAGACTCTTCGCTGCCGCGCGAGTCGCGATGGGCGCGAACCGTTCCCGCCATTCCGGGTGCGCCAGACACACCTGAGCCAATCCCAGCGCGGTCATCTGATGCGCAAGCAACCCCCACATCCCGGTGATCTCCCCACCCGCGCCGCCCGCCCGCAAATGATCATCGGCATCCTCGAACGCCACCAACTCCTCCGCAAGCCCACGCACCCGCCTCGAATCCCCATCGAACCACGCATCGGCATCCCGCCCACACCACCAGCCCGGCACCAACGCCGCGACCGACAACGCAGCCAGCAGCCCGGCAAAAATCGCAACCCAACGCCGATACTGATGTTCTCGACACACCCGACGGGTCGAACTCCCCATGACCCGAACGTACATCCCCACCCCATCCACCCACTACGACAACCGTTTTCGCCCCGATCCATCGGCAGGCCGGGATCGCCGTGCGCAGTCGGCAACAAGATCAGGGAGCTCCCAGCGCGGGAAATCGGACAGATCTCCGCAGTGGGGGCTCCCTGATCTCGGTTGCTGAATGATCGTGATTCGGTCAGAGCTTGGTGACGGCGTCCAGGATTTCCTCGGTGGTGGCGGTGACACCGAGACGCGGGAAGATCTTTTCGACGGAGTGGGTGTGGGCGGCGGGGTCGCGGTCGGCGGCGGCGTCGGTGGCGACGATGACGTGGTAGCCGTGTTCGTGGGCGGCGCGGGCGGTGGATTCGACGCCGATGCTGGTGGCGATGCCGCCCAGGACGATGGCGGTGACGCCGCGGCGGCGCAGGTGCAGGTCGAGGTCGGTGCCGTGGAAGGCGCCCCACTGGCGCTTGGTGATCCGGATGTCCGTGGGCTGGATGTCGAGTTCGTCGAGGAGTTCGTCCCAGCCGGGCGGCGGGGTGAATGCGCCGGCGGGGTGCATGGTGCGGCCGGGCGGCATATCGCTGCCGTCCGGGGCGAAGGTGACGCGCACCAGGACGACCGGCAGGCCCTTGTCGCGGAAGGCCTTGGCCAGCTCGGTTCCCCGGCGCACCACCTCGTTCGCGGGGTAGGGCTGGGTGGGGGCGGCGACGACACCGCGCTGCAGGTCGATGAGGACCAGAGCGGTGTTGGGATCGAGCAGGGTGTCGGTCAAGGTGCAATCCTTCTCTGGGAGTGGTGATTCCGGTCAGTCTTCGGTGAGCCGGGCGAGCAGCGGGATCGCGGCGATCAGCGAATCCTGTTCGCCGGGAGAGAGTTTGGTCGTGATGGCGGTGGCCAGCCAGTCTTCCTTGGCGTCGTGCGCCAGCCGCAGCAACCGCTGCCCCGCCTCGGACAGTGACAGCAGTACCTGGCGCTGATCGGTCGGATGCGGTGCCCGCGCCACCAGCCCGCGCTCCTCCAGCACGGCGAGCGTGGTGCGCATGGACTGCGGCCGCACCCGCTCGGCCCGCGCCAGATCGGCGACCGACATCGGCCCCTCGTGTCCGAGCCGGCTCAGCGCCACGGCCTGGGAGGGCGTCATCTCGATTCCGGCCCGGGCCGTCCGCAACTGCCGCAACAGCCGGCTCGCTGCCACCCGCAGCTCGCTCGCGGCGGCAGCCACCTCTGCGGCCGACCTGTCCTCTCCGTTCGCGCTCACCGGCCCAGAATGCCACAAACAAAGTAAAACTTGCAAGTTTACCTGTTGAGTTTTGGTCATTCGGAGCCTTCGCGATGGCTCAGAACGGCTTGGTCGCCGTGACGAGCCGGGTCGGGAAGAAGGGCCCGCCCCACCACATGCGCCACCCGAGATTGCGACGCCGCACCTCGGTCAACCCGAGTTCGAGCAGGCGGGCACGGTATCGGTGGGTGGCCAGGAGATCGGCGATCACGAGCCGTCCGCCGGGCCGCAGTACACGTACGGCCTCGTCGATGGCGGCCATCCGCCCGGCCGCGGCCGGGATGTTGTGGATCACCAGATTGCTGAACACCAGGTCGAAGGTGTTGTCGGCGAACGGCAATCGCGTGATGTCACCGGTTTTCACCTCGACCCGATCCGCCACTCCTTCACGCTCGGCATTGCGGCGCGTGGCCTCGGGGCTGTTGCCGGTCTGATCCGCGTGCCACAGGTCGATGCCGACCACCCGCCCGCGCGGCAGCAGTTCGGCGGCCATCAGCAGCACCGCCCCACGACCGCAACCCAGATCCAGCGCGCGCTCGTCGCCGCGCAGTCCGAAGTCGCCGAAAATCCCGGCCCACACCTGAAACTTGCCGGCCAGCGTCGTGTACAGGTAGGAGCCCACGAACAGTGCAGACCCGAGCGCGAGGAGGCCGGTGGCGACAGTGCCGACGGGAGCGCCGCTCACAGCTTCGCGCACGGCCGAGGCGGTCAGCGCGGTGATGATCGCGGCGACGATCACCGCCTGCCAGCGCGCCGGGACCACGGCGAAATCCCCGTCGACGCCATAATCGCCCCGACGGCGGCGCGGCTCCGGTGCCCTGCTGGTCATTGTGCGTCCGCCCGTACCGAATCCGCCGCCCGCGATCCGATCAGCCGGTCGCGGAGGAAGCCGGTGATCTCCGCGCGCGCCGCTCTGGCCTGTGGCACCAGGCCGGGCAGCGTGATGAACGCGTGTGTCGCGCCGGGGTACTCGGAAAGCTGTGCGGGCGTACCGGACTCGCGCAGCCGCTCGGCATAGCGGCGGCCCTGGTCTGCCAGCGGGTCGAGGGTCGGCACCACCACCAGTGCCGGGGCCAGCCCACCGAGGTCGTCGGCATACATCGGCGACACCGCACGCGGATCGGAGCCGGGCGGTACGGCCAACTGCCGGAACAGGTTCAGCTTCGGCAGGTTGAGCGTCGGACTGTCCGCGTACCGGGAGACCGACGCATAGTCATCGAACGACGTAGCCACATCGCACGCGGGGTTGACCAATACCTGTGCCCGCAGGGTCAGGCCGGATGCCTTGGCGCGGATCGCGGACAGTGCGGTGACCAATGCGCCGGTGCTCTCCCCGGCAACGGCCACCCGTGCGGGGTCGACTCCCCATTCTCCGGCGTGATTCACGATGTGCCACAGCACATCCCAGCCGTCGTCGGCGGCCGCCGACAGCGGAATCCCCGGCGCGAGCAGACGATGCTCGACCGACACGACGACCGCGGGCAGTCGCGCGGCGAGATGACTGTTCCCCCAATCACATTGCGCCGCTGTCCCCGCGAACCCGCCACCGTGGACGTGAACCACCAGTGGCAGCGTGCAGCCGCGTTCGCCCGACGGCCGGTACACCCGCACCGGGATCACGCGATCACCCAGCGCCACCTCCTCCCAATCAATAGTGGTGCCGCGCTCCGGAAACCCGGTGATCACCCGCCCTATCAGCGACCCGGTGAGACGATTGGCCGCCTCACTGTGGGCGGCCAACTCCGCCGCCGTCAACGTCTCCCAATCCGGGTCCTTGCGCAGGGCGTGCAGCAGCCGAATACCGTATGGCGGCCGCTCGACGCCACCCGCCCGGTTCGTGTCGTGTCTGAACATGCCCCTCAGCATCGGCGGCACCCCGCCGGAAATATTGAAGAAATGTTCCCGGCGCTTCCGGCGGCCGTGCTGCCGCCCTCGGCGAGAGGGAACGTCACGCGTCTCGGCTCGGTGGCGCGCCGCATCTGCTTCCGCGGCCAGGGCGCGGCCGGGCGAAGCCGGCCTCCGGCTCGACGGCCCGACCGAGGCTTCTGCACCGGCCCCGGGCTCGCTGACGTCTGTCCGAATGCCGCCAAACGCGATGGCTGATTCCCGCCGGTTATCGGGGATCGGCTGGGCCAGAGTAGGTGAGGAAGAGAGAAGATGATGAAGGAGGAAGCGATGCGCGCGTACACCACGATGGCCAGCCCGGTCGGGGAATTGCTGCTGGTGGGGGAGCTGCGGGGCGACTCGGTCGAGCTGACCGCGGTGTCGATGGCCGGGAGCAAGAGCATGCTGGTGGAGGGGGAGTGGACTGCGGACGCCGAAGCCTTTGCCGAGGTGGTGGGCCAGCTGACCGCCTACTTCGCGGGGGAGCGGAGCGAGTTCGATCTCCGATTCGGCAGCGCCGGAACCGATTTCCAGCGGCGCGTGTGGAGTGCCTTGGAAGAGATCCCCTACGGGACCACCACCACCTATGGGGAGATCGCGGCGCGCATCGGCGCGCCGAGGGCAGCCGTGCGTGCGGTGGGTTCGGCCATCGGCGCCAATCCGCTACTGATCGTGCGACCTTGTCACCGCGTTGTCGGGTCCGACGGCTCGCTCACCGGCTACGCCGGGGGAGTGGAGCGCAAGCAGCAACTGCTGGACCTCGAGCGGGCCGCATGACCACCGCCGCCATCGGCTCGGTGTGGGCCGGCCGGGTCGCCCAGCAGGAATGGGCGGCCCTGGCCGGCGAGCTCGACGACCACGGCCACGCGCTCACCGGTCCGCTGCTCACCGCCGCCGAATGCCGGACCCTCGCAGGGCTTTACGACGAGGAGGAGCACTTCCGCTCGACCGTCGACATGGCCCGCCACCGTTTCGGCTCGGGCGAATACCGCTACTTCACCCACGACCTCCCCGAGATCGTGGCCGAACTGCGGTCGGCGCTCTATCCGAAACTGCTTCCCATTGCCCAGGATTGGGCCGCCCGGCTGGGCCGGCCCGGCACCTGGCCGGAACGCTTGGACGAGTGGATCGCCCAGTGTCATCGAGCCGGACAGGTGAAGGGCTCACAGATCCTGCTGCGCTACGGTCCCGGCGACTGGAATGCCCTGCACCGGGACCTGTTCGGCGACATGGTGTTTCCGCTGCAGGTCGTGATCGGCCTGGACGCACCGGGTGTGGACTACACCGGTGGCGAATTCCTCATGGTCGAGCAGCGCCCGCGCGCGCAATCCCGCGGCGCGGCCATGGCGCTGCCGCAGGGCCACGGTTTGATCTTCACCACCCGGGATCGCCCGGTGCGCGGCACGCGCGGCTGGTCGGCCGCGCCCATGCGGCACGGGGTGAGTCTGGTGCGGTCCGGTCAGCGCCACACCCTGGGCCTGGTCTTCCACGACGCCTGAGAGGGAGGGTGATGGCGTTCACCCTGCTCGGCGCGGACGGCCGTCCGTATGCCAGCCGGACACCCGGCGTCCTCGGCGGCCATCGCCGCCTGAAGATCTACGGCCGCCTGGACTGTCCGGCCGCGCTGCGTGCCCTCGCCCGCGGCGGCTACACCGCCCACCGCGTCTTCTTCGCGGACGAGGCCACCGCTGTCGCGGCCGGCTATCGTCCCTGCGCGGTGTGCTCGCGGTCGGCCTATCGGGAGTGGCGGGCCGGACTCACCGACTGATGGAGACCGGTTGGTAGCTAATACGCTGGACCCCATGCTGACCACGTTGGCCGTGGAGAACAACCGGTCCCTGCGCAAACTGCGGGAACCGGTGGTTCGCCTGCGCGACGAGGCCGGCGGCTGGGGCATGGTGCCGCGCCCGATGAAACCGTACGACTCCATGCTGTCCGAGCTCGCCGATCCACAACGCGCACCGGACCCGCTCGCGCTGCGCGAACGAATTCGCTCGTGGCGCTTCTACGACCACCTGCGCACCGGCGCCGCAGCCCCCGCCCGCACACCGCAGATCGGCACCCGCACCCTGGCACTGGCCCACGACGGGGCGGATGTGACCGCGGCCCTGCGGACCGTCATCGAAATCGATGACGCCGGGGCGCTGGCCGAGACCGTGGACCACGCCTTTCCCGGCAGCCGCGTCGAGATCGTGAACCGCGACGGCCGCTTCGAACTGCTGCTGCACCAGCCCACGCTCTCCCGCCCCCTGGCCGCGCCGGAACTGTCCGACGGCACCCCGCGCTACCTGCTGCTGGTCGCCGCCCAGCTGTCGCCGCGTCCGCTGCGGCTGCTCAACGAGCCCGAGACCAGCCTGCATCCGGACCTGCTCGCCCCGCTGGGCCGGCTCATCGCCCGCGCCGCCGAGGACGCCCAGCTCGTGGTGGTGAGCCATTCGGACGAATTGATCGGCGTCGTCGACGAGTACGCCGACGACGGGACCATGATCGAATTGCTCGAACAGGAAGGCGTGACGACGGTGGCCGGACAGGAATCAGCGGATGAACCGCTCTGGTATCGGCCGGACCGTTAGTCGCTCGGTGACGTGGAAACCTATTCTGGGGACGTGAGTGTGGAAACCATCGGTGAACCGGGACCGCTGCCGCGTGGCCGGCACGGGCTGACCCGCGAACAGGTGGAGGCCTCGCAGTACCGGCGCCTGTGCACCGCCGTGCTGGAGGCGGTGGGCGAGCTCGGCTTCGCGGCCACCACGGTCGCCGATATCGTGACCCGGGCGCAGGTGGCGCGCCGCACCTTCTACGCGGTATTCGGCGGGAAGGACGAATGTTTCGCCGCCGCATACGATCTCGCGGTCGGTGCGGCCCTGGAACAGTTGCAGGAAACCGTCACCGGTCTCGAAGGCGTGAATTTCGCCGACCGGGTGCGGATTTCCTTCGAGATCTATCTCGGCGTGCTGTCCGTGCAGCCCGGTGCGGCCCGCGCACTGTATGTCGAGACTCTCGCGGCCGGACCGGGATTGGTGGAACACCGGCTGCGCGTCCACGAGCGATTCGCGGACTACATCATGGCGGTGGCCCGGGTCGGCGTGCGCGACGGCGATCTGACCGCCGAACCCGATCGACAGCTGGTCGACATGCTGCTCGGCGGCATCGACGACCGGGTGCGCGCCTGCCTGCACACCAAGGGCGCCCAGGCGCTGCCCGAACTGGCGCCGTTGTTCACCCGCACGGCCATGGCCATCGTGAGCACACCCGCCCCCTGACGGCTGTTGGTCGCCACAATCGCCCGGCATCCACGCTGGGCCGCGCTGTCACCTGGCACAGCGCCCGTGACACGGGCCACAGCACGCTCCTACGGTCGCAATCGGATTCGACGCGTTCGGTCGGATCCGCCGGACGCAGTAGGAGATTTCATGAGGCCGACCATCCGCACCCTCGGCAGCGCCGTATTCGCCAGCGCCACCGCCTTCGCGGTCGCGTTCTCGACCGGCGTGGCGCGCTCCGAGCCGGATTCCATGGCCGACTCCGGCAGCAGTTCCGGCTCGGCGACCGTCAGCACCGCCTCCGACACCGTCGGCGTGGGCCCGGAGATGTCGTCCTTCCTGGCCGCTTTCGGCTACGGCCTGACCCACCCGGATGCCGCGCCGCCCGGATCCAATGACTGGGACTGCAAACCGAGCCCGGAGCACCCCAACCCCGTGGTGCTGGTGCACGGCACCTGGCTCAATACCTATGACAGCTTCTCGTTCCTGGCCCCGCAGGTCGCCCGCGCCGGATTCTGTGTCTTCGCCTTCAATTTCGGCCGTGAGACGCCGCTGGGCGGCGGCGGTGTCGGGCCGATCCTGCCGGGCCGCTACGGTGTCGGGCCGATGGAGGACTCCGCCCGGCAACTCGGTCAGTTCGTCGATCGGGTGCTGGCCACCACCGGCGCGCCCGCGGTCGATGTGATCGCCCACTCCCAGGGCGGGCCGGTCACCACCCAGTACCTGAAATTCGAAGGCGGCCGCGAGAAAGTGGGCAAGGTCATCAGCTTCGGCGCGACCACCCACGGCACCTCGCTGCTCGGCATCGCCACCCTCGGGCGCATCATCACCGATCTCGGCCTGAACATCCTCGGCTTCTACGAGCCGCTGATCGGCCAGGCCAATACCGAGCAGGTCCTCGGCTCGCCGTTCTACGCCAAGCTGAATGCCGACGGCGACACCGTGCCCGGCGTGGCCTACACCGCCGTCGGCACCACCCACGACGAGATCTCCAACCCCTACGAGTGGACCTTCCTCACCCCGGGCCCCGACGCCTCCGTGGAAAACATCACGCTGCAACAGGATTGCCCCGAGGACCTCTCCGATCACCTCACCATCATGTACTCGCCCCGGGCGGCCTCCATCGCGCTGCACGTCCTGGACCCGGCCGCCCACCCCGACCTGGTCTGCACGTTCAACCCCTGGATGATCGGCGGCAGCGGGCACATCTGAGCGACGTCCGGGGGCTCTCGCTCCCGAATCACCAGCACGAGGGAGGCCGGGGAGTTGCCCCGGCCCCTGGCTTCTCTCCGAAAGGACCACGATGACGATCGGCGATGCCGTCGAAACCGGGAGTTTCGCAATGGAATCCGACCCGCCGCGCGGACATCCGCTGCTACCCGGGGAGGATCCGTTCTACCGTTCGCCGATCGACCCGGGATCGGTTGCGCCGGGCACGATCCTGCGGTCGCGATCGGTGCGGCTCGGCCTGTTCGGGCGCATTCCGCAGCGCGTCCGAGCCTGGCAATTGCTGTACCGCAGCACCGATCTCAACGGCCGGCCGGAGGCGACGGTCACCACCGTCCTGCTGCCCTGGGACGCGGAACCGTCCGCGGATCGCCCGCTGGTGTCGTTCCAGTGCGCCATCGACGCCGTCGCGCCGAAATGCTTCCCCTCCTACGCTTTACAGCACCGTGCCCGCGCACTGGGCGCCATCCCGCAGATGGAGTTCCCGCTCATCGCCGCCGCACTGGCCCGCGGCTGGGCGGTCTCGGTGCCCGATCACGAGGGCATCAACGGCCACTTCGGCGCGGCCCGCGAGCCCGGCCACCGTACCCTCGACGGCCTGCGCGCCGCCCTGCGTTTCGAACCGCTGGGCCTGCATTCGCGCACCCGAATCGGCCTGTGGGGCTACTCCGGTGGCGGTCTGGCCACGGTGTGGGCGGCCGAACTCGCCGCGAGCTACGCCCCCGAACTCGACATCGTGGGCGCGGTCGCGGGCTCACCCGTGGGCGATCCAGCCTCGGCCTTCGTGCGCCTGAACGGTTCTCCCTTCGCGGGATTCGCGATGGTGTTCACCTCCGGGCTGCGCCGCGCCTACCCGGAACTGGACGGCTGTGTGCAGGGCCTGGTGTCGGCGGAGTACCTCGAACTGCTCGACCGCGCCGAATCGATCGCGACGTTCCCGCTGCTGGCCCGCTATGCGGGACGAAATGCCAACCGGCACATCAAAGGTGGCCTCGGCGCGCTGCTGACCAGGCCCGAGATGCGGGCGGTGCTCGACGACATCCAGCCGGGCGCGCAGGCCCCCGCCATGCCGCTGTTCGTGGTCCAGGGGGTCAATGACGAGGTGATCGCGGTCGCCGACGTCGATGCGCACGTGCGGCGCTATCACGCCCGCGGCGCCCACGTCCACTATCTGCGCGACCGGCTCAGCACGCATCTTCCCTTGCAGTTCATCGCGATTCCGGTGATGGTGGACTGGCTGGCCGACCGCCTGGCCGACCGCCCGCTGCCGCCGTCGGAGGTGCGCACCGTCTGGTCGGTGGCCGCCTCGCGGCGCGCCCTGTCCGAACACCGTCACTTCGCCGCGCTGCTGGCGACCATGGTGTCCGGCCGCCCGATCCGCACCCGCTCGGACTTCCGATAGCTGCGCGCCACCAGCGCGGACCGCAGATACCACAGCCCGGACGGCTGGGCCGGATCGAATCCGGTGAGCTGCCCGATCCGTTTGAGCCGATTGTCGACGGTATTGGTGTGCACGCCCAGCACGCGCGCCGTATGCCGTCGGCTCAGGTCGTTACCGATATGGCGGCGCAGGGTTTCCAGCAGTTCCGGGTAGGCGTCCAGCGGATCGAGCAGGGTGCCGAGGTATTCGCGGGCCGGGCCCGGTCGGGTCAGCTGGTACTCCATAGCCAGGTCGTCGAAGCGGTGCAGGCCGGGCGCGCACTCCAGGCGGTGCACCATGTCCAGCAGCTCGTGCGCCTGCTCGGCGGCCTCCGGAATGCGGTGCGTCTCGGCGTGGATGACGGTGGCGGTCACCGGAACCTGTGCGGCCGTGGACAATCCGTCGACCAGGTCGCCGAGTTCGGCGGGCGTCACCTCGGCCGCGGGCAGCAGCACCGTGCCGCCGTCGGCGCTGAGTAGCGACAGCGCCCGGCCCCGACCGCCGCGGGCCAGCTCGGACTGGACCCGCCGCAGCTTGCGCCGGGCCACCACCTCGCCGTCCACCCGGGGATCGTCCTCGCCCGGATGTGGCGGAATGCTCAGTGCCAGCACGTAATACGACTCGTCGATCTCGATGCCGCCGGCGCGGGCCATGGTCGAGGCGGGATGCCCGGCCAGCAGGGCCGACGCCACCGTGTGCACCGCGGTGTGATGCTCGGCCACCACCTCCCGGTGCTCGCGCACATAGGACACCGCGAACGCCGAATCCACGATGGCCAGCACCTCGAACAGCCGGCGCGCGGTGACCGCGAGCCGGGCGTAGTCCTCGGGTCCGGTGGCGTCCACGATGAGATCGAAACCCAGGGCGAAGCCGTCGTGCACCGCCCGGTGGATGGTCCCGATGGGAATGCCCTCGCGCGCCCAGTCCGCGCCCGCGCGCTGCAGCCGTTCGACTTTGGCGCTCACGTCACGGCCCTCCAGCACCCCGGCCGCGAGTTCCAGGCAGGTGCGGGTGACGGCGGTGACCTCCCCGCGCAGCGCATCCCCGGGCAGGGTGCCGCAGCGGGCCACGTGTTCGGCGAAATGCGCGACCAGGGCGGCGGACAGGCCGCGCGCATCGCGCAGCGGTCCGGAAATCGGTGCGGCCGTGAAGGGTTGCGTTGCCTTGATCATGCGCGAATCCTCCACAGCTGTCTGGGAACGCCAGCGTTCCTACTGGCCCGTAACTGTAGCGCGGGTCACGTGGCGCGGCAATATCGATTGACCGCTTCCGCCGCGCGGCCCATTGCCACGACAATTTCCGGTACGCGGTCGGGAGTACGATCGGCCGTATGGAAGGCCCGGTTCCGGCAGCGGACGCCACCGAGATCACCGACAAGCGACTGCTGCGCGGCTCGCGCACCCGCAAGGTGGTGCTCGGCCGGGCCGTGGACATCGCCTCGCTGGACAGCCTGGAGGGCTTGAGCTTCGGTCGCCTGGCCACCGACACCGGCCTGAGCAAGGCGGGCATCCAAACCCTGTTCCGCACCAAGGAAGCCCTGCAGCTCGCCACCATCGACTACTTCCGCACGGTCTTCGTCGACACCGTCACCCGGCCCGCCCTGGCGAAACCCCGTGGCGCCGAACGCCTCCGGGCGCTGATCGAGCAGTGGATCGACTACGCGGCCGGCCCCCGCTTCGAGGGCGGCTGCTTCCAGTCCGCGAACCTGGCCGAATTCGACAGTCGCCCCGGGCCGGTGCGCGACGCGCTGGTGGCCGATCAGCGGGACTGGATCGACCTGCTCGCCGGTGAACTGGCCTACGCCCGCGACCACGGCGAAATCGCCGATCTGGAGACCGATCTGGCGGCTTTCCAGCTCGACGCGGTACTGAGAGCGGCGAATACCGCGCTGCGCCTGGGGGACGACAGTGCGGTCTCGAAAGTGCGCCGGACCGTCGAGGGATTCCTGGCCGCCCCCTGATCAGCAGCCGCACCTGCTCCGGAACGCGGAACCCTCGACCCGCCCCACCGGGCATGCGGTCTTGGCTGGGTTGCGTGCGGCACTGCCGCCGACGGCGGTCATGAGCGCCAGCCGGGCGCTGTTCAGATCCGCGCGCGCCACCGTGCCGGGAGAGCGGTCTCCCCGTCCGGCGATCAGCCATCCCACGACCGCGCACGCGGCCACCAGGGTCGCGACGAGTGCCAGGATCACCGGCCACCAACGCGGTCCACCTACGGGATCAGCCACTGCCCACATTCCGTGCACCGACACCCGTGTCGGGTTCTCGACCGTCATTCCCGCCCATCCGCATACCGATAACCCAGGCGATTGCGCCGCGTGCACTATTAGCCCGGCAAAGCTGTGAACGGGGTGCGAAATGGCCTGTCGAGTGGGCGAATTGTGCGTGTCGCGGCATGATCGTGGAGTGGTGAGTTTTCCCGGCAGTAGTGTCCTGGTTGGGCGGGCGGCAGAGGTGTCCGCGCTGGTCGAGGCGGTAGGTGACCCAGGCACGCAGACCGTGCTGATCGCTGGGGAGGCCGGCATCGGGAAATCCCGGCTGGTGGGCGAGTTCACCGAGCGGCTGGCCGCCGAGGCGCTGGTGCTGCTCGGTCGCTGCCCGGAGCTGGGGACCGGTGGCGTGGCCTATGCGCCGTTCCTCGCGGTGCTGCGCGGACTGGTGCGGCAGCTCGGCGGCGAGGCGGTGGCCACGCTGCTGCCGCCGCATCCGGCGCTGGCGAACTGGCTGCCGCAGTTGGCCGTCCACACCGGCGGCGCGGCCCCGGAGGCCGACCGGATCCGGCTGTTCGGCGAAATCCTCACGCTGCTGGAGCAACTGGCCATGACCCGGCCGGTGGTCCTCATCCTCGAGGACCTGCACTGGGCCGATGACGCCAGCCGCGAACTGCTCACCTTCCTGTCCGCCAATCTCGCCGACGCGGACGCACTGCTGGTCGGCACCTACCGTCCCGGCGAGGCCGGACCGCTGCGCGGCCTGGTCGCCGAACTGCGCCGCAATCCGGGTGTGCGGGTGCTGGAACTGCACCCGCTGACCCGTCACGAGGTAGGGCGTCAGCTCGCCGCCCTGCTCGCCCGCGAGCCCGAACCCGGGCTCATCACCAGGGTTTTCGAACGCAGCGGCGGCAATCCGCTGTTCGTCGAGGCGCTCGGCCAGTGCCCCGACCAGCTGCCCGCCGACCTGACCGACCTGCTGCTCGGCTTCCAATCCGGGCTCTCCGCAGACGCTCTCGCCGTGGTTCCCCAGGCCGCCGTCCTCGGCTCCCCGATCCACCACGAACTGCTCGACGCCACCGTCGACCTACCCACGGACGAACTACACCGCGCCCTACGGGAATTGGTCGACCGCCACCTGCTGCACACCACCGAGACCGGCTACGAATTCCGGCACGGCCTCATCCGCCAGGCCATCTACGACCGGCTACTGCCCGGCGAGCGCACCCGCCTGCACGCCCGCGCGGCCGCGGTACTGCGCGCCCGCGGCGAGGCCCTCGACGCCGAATCCCGTGCCGACCTGGCCCGCCACGCCCGCGCCGCCGGGGACCTGGAGCAGGCCCTGCGCGCCTACTGGTCGGCCGCCACCGCCGTCCCCGCCACCCACCCGGAACGCCTCCGGCTCCTCGAACAGATCCTCGTCCTGTGGGACCGGGTGCCCGATGCCGAACAGATCCTGCCCACCACGAAACTGGCTGTTCTGGAACGGATCGTCGATGTCGCGGTCGCCTGTGGCGCGACCGAGCGTGGCATCGCCGCCGCCGACGCGGCGCTGGCCCTGCTCGACCCGGTCGGCGACATCGCGCCGGCCGAGTCCGCCACCGGCGGTACCGAATCGAGCTCGCGCCGCCGCGCGGCCGGCCGGGACGACGGCGAGCGCGCGGCCGATGCGGACGCCGACCGGTGCGAGGTCGAGCGGGTGGCGCGGATGTATCGGCGGCGGGCGTACCTGCGCGGGACCACCGGGGCCGGACCGGGCACGGATCTGGCGCGCGCGCTGGAGCTGCTGCCGGTGCCGGGGGCCGGTGCGGAACGGGCGGAGGCGCTGGTGCAATCGGCCTCCGCGCGGATCTTCCGAGGGGACGCGGCCGGGTCGGCGGCGGACGCCCGTGCGGCGCTGGTTATTGCCCAGCGACTGGGGGCGGACGCCCTCGTGGCGCGGGCGCACGCCCATCTCGGGCTGGCGGGGGCCGCCGCGGCGGAGGTGGCGGGGGATGGTTCATCCGGGCCGGAATCGGCGGCCTCGAACGAAACCGACTGGGCGCTGAATCATTTCGCCGAAGCCCACCGGGCGGCCGCCGCGGCCGGGGACGCGCGGATCGTGGTGGATGTCGCCACCTGGGAATCGGCGGTGCTGGTCGCGGCCGGGCGGTACGACGCCGCCATCGCCGCCGTCCGGCAGGGACTGCGGGCCGCGCACGAGTCGTTCCGGTTCTCCGAGTCCGCGCCGATCCTGTTCGTCAAATGGGCGCAGGCGCTCGCCGCGCTCGGCCGCTGGGACGAGGCCCGGGCCGTGGTCGACGAGACACAGTTCGACCAGTTGCCGCCGCTCAGCCGGGCGGCGCTGACCTTGTGTCTCGCGCGAATCTCCCTGGCGGAAGGGAACATCGGTGCGGCACGGGAAGCGGCGGCCGGGGCCGGGCGGTTGCTCGGTGACAGCCGGTGGGCAGCGCAGTATCGGCTCGAACTCGTCGCGTTGAACTGCGCCGTGGACCTGGCGGCGGGCGACGAGACGGGGTCGGCGGCGGTGCTGGCCGGCGCGCTCGCCGAAGGGGACGGTGTCGCAACCCTGTTCGCGCATCCGCACGACGCGTGGCCGCTGGTGGTGCTGGCCGCTCGAACCGCCGGAGCGCCCGCGGAACTGCTCGCCCTGGGCGACACGCTGCCCGCGATGTCGCCGGTCGATGCCGCCTATCGTGCCGTCTTCACCGCGCGGCTGGCCGGTTCGGCGGCACGCTGGTCGGAGGCGGTCGCCGCCTGGCGCGCCGTCGAGCGGCCGCACGAGATCGCCGCCTCGCTCCTGGACGCGGCGGAATCGTATGCGGCCGAAGGGAATCGAGCGAACGCGGACCTCGCCGTGCGCGAAGCCGCCGAGATCGCCGCCCGGCTGGGTGCGGTGCCGCTGCAGGAGGCGGCCGCCCGGCTGGCCGACCGGGCCCGCCTGACCTCCGGGCGAACGGCGGAAGCGCCGAAACCGCAGGGCGGCACCATGTCCGGCCGGCACGGCCTGACTCCGCGCGAGCTGGATGTGCTGCGGCTGGTCGCCAAGGGCATGAGCAATCGCGGCCTGGCGGCCGAGCTGTTCATCAGCGCCAACACCGCGGGTGTGCACGTCTCCAGGATTCTCACCAAGCTCGGCGTGGCCAGCCGGACCGAGGCCGCGGCCTTCGCCCACGGCCACGGCCTGCTGGCGTCGTCCGGTGACGACGACTGAGGCTCAGGGCAATCGGGCCGGCAGCTCGAAGAGCCGGAAGATCTCCTCGACCTGGTAGGCGATCAGGTTGGTGACCAGGCCGTCGCGAATCGTGAAGATCTGCACGGTGTGCAGGGCGTACCCGTCGCCGTCGCGGACATAGGCCGCCAGTGCCGGCTGGCCATTGGCACCGATCGGCACCAGACGCCAATCGCTGCCGTTGATGTCGAAGACGCGCGCCATGAACCCGATGTAGTCCGCGCGCCCGACGTACCAATTGAGCATGGGCGGCATCTCCATGATCACGTCGTCGGACAGCAGCTTCTCCAGCGCCGCCAGATCGGCATTGCGGAAGGCGGCGACATAGCTGTCGACGACGGCCCGCTGCTCAGCGCTCTCGGACACCTCGTCCTCGCGAATACCGCTCTGGCTCAGCGTTTTCCGAGCCCGCTGCAGCGCGCTGTTCACCGCCGCCGGGGTCATGTCCAGCGCCCGCGCCACCTCGGCGGCCGGCCAGTCGAGCACCTCGCGCAGCACCAGCACCGCCCGCTGCCGGGCGGGCAGCTGCTGCATGGCCGCGACCAGCGCCAGCCGCAGACTGCCCTGGGCCACCGCGGCTTCCGACGGATCGCCGAGCAGCGCGTCCGGAATCGGTTGCAGCCAAGGGATTTCCCCGCCGTGCACCAGCGCCTCGCGCGGATCGTCACCGGGTTCGTGGCCGAGTCCGGAGGGCATGGGCCGCCGCCCGCGCTGTTCGAGCGCGGTCAGGCAGGCGTTGGTCGCGATGCGGTACAGCCAGGTCCGCATCCCGGCCCGCTTCTCGTCGTAGCTGTCGCGTGCCCGCCAGGCCCGCAGGTACGTCTCCTGCACCAGATCCTCGGCGTCCTGCACCGACCCGAGCATGCGATAGCAATGCGCGAGCAATTCCCGTCGGTAGCGGCCGGTGTCCGCCTCGAAGTCCACGTTCGCCATGCTCATACTCCTTGAATCCAGGCCCTGCCGAACTTTGTACACCCGCAGCGATGAATCGGGCACGGCCCGCCGGTAGGTACTCGTGAGCCGCTCACCGCGGCCGCGATCCGAGGAGGAAACCATGACCGACACCGCCGTACAGACCGACCGCGAGGCCGTCCTCGACGTCCTGACCAACCTCTACCGCGCCTGGGCCGCCAATGACGCCGACGCCTTCGTCGCCGACTACGACCCCGACGCCACCTCCGTCGTGCGGGGCGTGGTGAACGTGGGCCGCGAGGCGGTCCGGACCTCCATGGCCGCCGGTTTCGCAGGCCCGCTGCGGGATTCGCACACCGTCGACGAACCGCAGCTGGTCCGGTTCCCGACCCCCGGCACCGCCATCGTGGTCAGCCGCAGCGCGGTGGTGATGGCGGGGGAGACCGAGCCGCCGGCCGACGGCTGGATCGTGGCCACCTGGGCCCTGATCCAGCGTGACAGCCGCTGGCTGGTGACCTCGTACCACAACTGCCCGGCCTAGCCGCGCTGATGTCCGGCGCGACCCGGACATCAGCGAGCCCCCTCCGGACAGGCGCCGGAGGGGGCTCGCACACGCATTCCCGTCGCCGTTACGGCACGACCTCGACGATGTCACCCGGGTTCAGGTAGTTGAAGAACTCGCGCGCGCCGTCCGGCGTCATGCGGATGCAGCCGTGCGACTTCTTGTCCACCGGTCCGATGTGGAAGGCGATGTCCCCGTTGAAGAACACCGCGTATTCCATCGGAGCGTTGTGCATGGTGCTCCAGTGGAACGGCTCCTTGAACGACACGTGGAACACGCCCGGCGGCGTCTCGAATCCGGGCATGCCGTGTGAGATGGGCGTGGGGCCGAAGACGACCTTGCCGTTGTCCATCAGCCACGCTTCGTTGCTGCCGAGCTTGAGGCAGGCGCGAGCACCCGCCGTCTGGCACGGCGCGTTGACATCGCTGGGTGCGATGCCGGGGACGATCGCCGGAACACCGGGAACGTCCGGACCGCCGGGCCACAATGGTTCGGCTTGCGCGGGCGCCGCCGCGAATCCTGCGACCGCCACACCGGCGATGACCGCCGATCGCGCCGCCAAGCCGAGGGAACTTCTGCTCATCATCGAGTTTCGACCCTCTCCTAGCCTTGGCCCGCCACCCTGTTCGATGCCGCTCTCAGGGCAAACGGACATTCTTCGTTGGCACAAGCATGGGACCACTGGGTACCGATGATCATTCTGACTGGTGGAAATCGAGATTCGCGGGATAGGCCGCGACAGGCGCGCCGACACGCCCGAATTCACCGAACAGGTGGCAGCGTGCGCTGATTCGGGTCGACTCCGGTCGGCCGGTGCGCGCCATTGTTGGCGACATCCGGGCGCGGCGCGTTGGCGGATCCGCGAATCTGCTGGTCGTCGGGCGGATGGTCGCAGTAGTTCCAGCGGCTGAAGACGGGATCGGTGGCGATGAACACGGGCACGGTCCGGGTCGGATACTCGCACCAGGGCCGCATCCAGGTGTCCACGATGGTGTAGAACTCGCCGTCGTGGGCGGGCACGCCTATGGCGGAGGATCCGACCACCAACGCCGGGAACAGTGCGCGCAGCGCGGGCTTCCGCAGCAGCGCGGCCCGCACGATGGCGGACATGGTGGTGGCCAGGCTCTGGATCGGATCCATGTTCCGGTCAAGTACCGCGTCGACGACGCGCAGCCGTCCGGGTGTGCGGTCGAGGAGTTGCCGCAATTCGGCGTCGGCGGCGCGGGCCTGGACGACCAGGATCGACGCATTGCGGGTCAGCGTGCCGAGATCGGGCTGCGCGTGCGAGGTGGTGCCCGCGATGACGTGCAGATTCTCGATGAGGCTGACCGTCTGTGGCAGCCGGTTGTCCAAACCCGTGGTGGCGATGCTCAATCCGTCGATGAGTCCGCGCAGCTGATCGGGCCCGCCGCTGAGCGCGGTGTCCAGATTGTCGAGAATCACCGCCAGCTTGTCCGGATCGATCTGCGCGATGAGCTCGCTGGTGTTCGTCAGCGTCTGCGAGACGGGTGTCGGCGTGGTGATCTTGCCGGGGTCGAATCGCACCACCTGCCCATCGTGCAGATAGGGCGGATTGTCGGTATTGGGCCGGAAGTCGATGTACTGCTCGCCCACCGCCGACAGCGCCGAGACCGCGATCTCGGCATTGGCCGGAATCCGGTACCGCTTGTCGATTTCCGTGACCGCCGACACCACGGCGCCGCCCTCGCTGATCTCGATCGCTTTGACCGATCCCACCCGGTACCCACGCCAGGTGACGTCGTTACCCGCCTGCAAACCGCCGGTGCGGTCCAGCTGAACGGTGACGGTATAGCTGCTGCCGGGTGCGCGCACCCGCGCCACATGGATCGCCAGATACGCCGCCCCGACTGCGAGTAGCAGGATCAGAGCCAGGTTCGACATCAGTGTCTTGTGCCCGCGCAGCACGCTCAAATGGCCCGCCTCCGCCGCTGATCAGCGCTAATGGGATTGATGCATAGCAAACACCAGGCGAAACTGCGCGCAATCTAACCACAGTCGGGGCATGGAATCCGGCGCACGCGGTGTCCGGGCGGGGCGGACCGCTCTCGGGCACAGGGTGAGTGGTGGATCAGCCCTTCCCGTGTGCGGCCAGGTGGGCCTCGATGGCCTTCACGGCGAGGCCGACGCCGTCCTCCGCGGCGATCCGGGCGGCGAGCCGAGTGGCATTGTCGCGCAGGGCGGTATCGGTGGTGACCCGCCGGAGCGCGGCGGTGAGCCGGTCCCCGGACATCGTCGAGTAGGGGATGGTGGCCGGGCTGACGCCGACATCGATCAGGCGTCGCGCCCAGAACGGCTGGTCGGCGTACACCGGCGCGCCGATGGCCGGCACGCCCGCGCGCAGGCCCGCGGCCGTGGTTCCGGCGCCGCAGTGGTGGACCAGCGCCGACATGCGAGGGAACAGCCAATCATGCGGCACCTCACCGATGGTCAGCACATCGTCGCCGGCGACATCGAGCTGCAGCCAGCCGGTCTGCACGATGCCGCGCACGCCCGCCCGCCGCAGCGCGGCGCCGATGATCGCCGACATCTTGGCGCTGCCCGCGGCGCTGTCGACCATGCTGCCGAAGCCGAGGAAGACCGGAGCCGGTCCGGCGTCGAGGAAGTCGACCAGGTCGGCGGGCGGCTGCCAGTCGTCGGGGCGCGGCGGCCACCAGTACCCGGTCACCTCCAGGCCGGGCCGCCAATCGCCCGGGCGCGGCACGACACTGGGTGAAAAGCCGTTCAGGATGGGCCATTCGGCCGCGGTCCGGCCGCGGCGCAGGTCGAAGACGGAGGTGGGCGACAGTCCGAGTTCGCGGCGGAACCCGGCGATGGTGCGAGCGTAGAAGCGGTCGTTGAACCAGGCGCCGAAGTCGCCCGCCAGCCGGTTACCGAGCGCGCCGAAGTCGTAGGCGCCCAGGGCGGCCGGGGCGTGGGCGGCGGTCGCGGACAGCGGCTGGAACCGCAGGCCGATCGCGGGGATGCCCTTGGCCTCGGCCAGTGGCAGGCCCGCGTACTCGGTCGGCGGCGGCAGCAGCAGCACGTCGGCGGGCTCGTCGAGCAGCGCCTCGATCATGCCGAGTCCCATGCTGCGAACGCCGTTGGGGGAGGCGAACTTCCAGCCCGCCGCGAGCCGGTTGATATCGGTGTCGGTCATATCGATGTCGATATTGAGCGGCATCTGCCGGAATTCGAGCCCGCACCCGGTGATCTGCTCGGCGAACATCCAGTGCGAGGCCACCACGACCTCGTGCCCGGCGTCGCGCAGTCCCACACCCAGTCCCGTCAGCGGGGCGATGTCACCGCGACTGCCGATGCCGACCAGGATGATCCTGCTCATCGCACCTCCACGGTCTCGAGGATCGACAGCCACCGGGTGACGATGGCCCGCATCCGCTCGGCCCCCAGTCCGCCGTCCGGCGAGTGCACCGAATAGTGCACCTGCTCAACGCCTTCGGGCTTGCTGGTGCCGAGGAACATGCTCAGATCGAACATGGTCAGCCGGGACTGTTCGCGCGACTGCGCGTCCGGAATCCACACGCCCACATCGCCGAGGAAGTTGAAGTAGAACTTGGGGAAGTTGAAGGTCAGGAAGTGCGGCCAGCTTTCGGGGTGATGCCAGCACAGCAGGGTGAAGTCCTCCGGGTGCGGGGGATAGGCGGCGATGGCGTCGCGCAACCGCGTCTCGAGGCTGCCCGATACCGGCCGCAGTAGCCAGGGGTAGTCGTCGGAGATCCAGGCGACCGTGCGCGACAGGTCGGTGCCCGGCCGCAGACGGCTGTAGCGGCCGTGTTTCTGCACCTGGATGGACCGTGCCCCGCCGGTGGCGTCCTCCATGGCCAGTCCCAGTGCCACGAGCAGGATCCGGGTGTAGGTGGCGTCGTAGGCGGCGGGCAGCTCCACCAGCAGCCGCTGGGCGAGGGCGCCATCGATGACGCCGTCGAAGTGCGCCGATTTCGGTGTGGCCGAACGGATCTGCTGATTGGGTTCGCTGTCGGAGGCCGCCAGCCAGTAGTCCCGCTCACCCACCCGCGTGGGCGCGTAGCCGTCGAGGAACTCCGCCCACTCCGAGCCGGTGGTGGTCTCGGGTGGCAGTGAGATCGGCTCTCCCGCTTCCCATTGCCGGACGTAGGTGGCGATGTCGTCCCACAGCACCCACATGGCGACGCCGTCGATGGCGACATGGTGGGCGGTGAACAGCAGAATGTTCACGTCGTGGGAGCGGGTGAGCAGTACCGCGGTGACGACCTTCCCGGCGGGCGGATCCAGCCGCAGGTCGGCCCGGGCGGACTCCGCCTCGATCAGCTCCATGAGCGCGCCGGGGTCGAGGCCCTCGATATCGATGGTCCGCACGTCGACGCGGGCCGGGTCGATGACGCCACCGGATTCGGGTTCGATCTCGCAGGCCGCGCCCTCGCCGTAGCTGTAGCGACTGCGCAGGGCCTCGTGAGTGTCGATCAGGGTATTGACCAGCCGCTGAGCCTCTTCCAGCCCCATCGCCACCGGCACCGGGCAGGGAATGGTGACACCGAAGATGGCCGGGTTCGGGTCCCAGGTCAGGAATTTCTTGGCGGCGGCCGTGAGCCGGCCGGGGCGCAGATCGGTCATGCTTGTCCTAGCGATCGGGTACTTCGGAGCGAAAATTGGTGCGGGTCACCGTGGTCGGGCGATGCTGGTCGGCTAGCCGACGGCGGGAGCGAGCTCGATACGCGAGAGCACCTCGTCGCCGAGCAGGCGCAGGGCGGCCCAGCCCTCCTCGATCGGCAGCCCGCCGATCAGGGGGTTGATCAGGATTTCGGTACGGCCGCCCGCGATCTGGTCCCGCAGCTCGCCGGGGGTGAGGATCTCCAGGTAGCCGTGCGCCCGTAGCGCTTCGACCGAATCCGGCACCGTCTCGTGTGGGCGCGGCACCCCGTCCCGCCGCCACGACGCGTACTCCCGGATCTCGGTCAGAATGTGCGGGCCGTAGCTGTGCCAGGCCGCGTCCGGATCGGTGTGCAGCAGGGTGAGTTTGCTGCCGGGTTCGGGCTTGTGGACGAAACCCGCTGTGCCGCAACGCGCCAGCTCGCGGTAATAGAGCTCCTCCACCTCCGGCATGGCCATCGGCAGCGACAGCGGCAGCCCGAACCGCGCCGCCCGGCGCGCGGCCGCCGCGCTCATCCCGGCGATGAGCAGTTGCGGATGGGGTGTGCTGCAGGGCTTGGGCGTGACGTCGAACGGTTGCCCGTGGCGCTGGATGGGTTCGTCCCGCCAGGCCGCGAGCAGGAGCTCCAGCGCCTCGTCCATGAGCTTGCCCCGCCGCGTGAAATCCCGGCCCAGGGCGACGTATTCCTCGGGCCGGTAACCGATTCCGGCGACCACGGTCAGCCGTCCGCCACACAGATTGTCCAGTACCGCCAGGTCCTCGGCCAGCCGCACCGGCTCGTAGAGCGGCACCAGCAGCGCGCCGATGCTGATCCGCATCCGCTCGGTCCGCGCCGCCACCGCGGCGGCCAGCAGCAGCGGCGCGGGCAACCACCCGGTCCCCGACCCGTGGTGCTCTTCGCAATTGACGACCGCGAACCCCACCCGATCGGCGTACTCCGCCATCTCCAGCGCGGCCCGGTACCGCTCGCGATGCCCGGCCGCCGGGTCGTTGACATTGGTCATATTGAGCCGGAGCGCGGCCACCACGTTCATTCAGCCAATATCGACGCCGAAACCGCTGCCCGGCAACACTCTTCGCCGCCCCAGCCAGGTACTCGGCGCGAGCCCGCAACCACCGCGAGAGGCTCGCGGTTCACCGGTGCTATCGGCAGGGGTACCGGCGGTGTCAGGGGGATGCGACAGGGTGCGGGGTGTCGTCGAGGAGGCCGAGTTGTGCTGCGCGGACACCGATCTGGAAGCGGCTGCGCACCTCGAGGCGGATCATGAGGTCGGCGATGTGGCGGCGGTAGCTGCGCAGCGACATGCCCAGCCGGCGGGCGGCGGCCTCGTCGATCAGCCCGAGGTTGAGGGTATTGAGCACGGCGCGGGCGGTGGGCGTGATCTCGACGCCCACGGTGTCGAGGTGCCCGGCCAGGCCGTGGCCGGACTGCCAGCTCAGCAGGGCGAACTGGTGCAGCGCGCGCAGCAGGGCCGGTTCGCGGACCAGGTAGGCGTACGGGTGGTCGGCTCCCGCGCCGCTCCACAGGACCGCGACGGTGCGGTCGATGATCAGCACATTGTGAAAGTCGTTGTCGGTGACGCGGATCTGCGCGCCCTGCGAGGAATGCCGCAGCAGGGGCCGGCGGTCGCGCAGTTCCAGATAGTCGGGGGAGTAGAGCAGCCGCACCTGCTTGCCCGCGGCCAGCAGGTCGTCGACGACGACCTGCCCGAGCCGCAGGTGATCACTGGAGTGGGTGGGATTGGAGACCGCCACCACCGCCTCCCGCCGGGCATGGCGGAGCAGGTGGTGGACGTCCTGATCCCAGTGCCCCTCCTGGCTGAACCGGACGATGCCGGTGGCCAGGGTGCCGGTCTGCTGTCGCTGCATCACTTCCCCGATCGTGGCACGGGGACCGGTCGCTCCCGGTGGATCTGGCAGCTTCCTGCCAGCCGGGCGGATCCGGCCTCGCGGCTTCCTACCTTTCAGCCTATGCACATCAGTTTCAGCGATGAACAGAACCGGCTGCGCAAACGGCTGCGCGAGTATTTCGCCGATCTCGTGACCCCGGAGGTGCGGGCGGCGCTGCGCTCGGGTCCCGGTGGCGAGCACGGCGACGGGACCGTCTACAAGGATGTGGTGCGCCGGCTGGGTGCGGACGGCTGGCTGGCCCTGGGCTGGCCGGAAGAGCATGGCGGACAGGGCCGTCCGATGCTCGACCAGCTGATCTTTCTGGACGAGGCCGCCGCCGCGGGCGTGCCGGTGCCCTACCTCACGGTGAACACGGTCGGGCCGACCATCATGCGCTACGGCACCGCGGAGCAGCGGGCGTACTTCCTGCCGAGGATCGCCCGCGGCGACGTGCACTTCTCCATCGGCTATTCCGAGCCGGGCGCCGGGACGGATCTGGCCGCGCTGCGCACCCGCGCCGTACGCGACGGGGACGAGTACGTCATCACCGGCGAGAAGATGTGGACCAGCCTCATCGAATACGCCGACTACGTGTGGCTGGCCGCGCGCACCGATCCGAGCGCCGGCAAGCACGCCGGCCTGTCGATCTTCATCGTTCCCACGGCGGCCCAGGGCTTTTCGTGGACCAAGGTGCACACCATGGCCGGGGTCGGCACCAGCGCCACCTACTATTCCGAGGTCCGGGTGCCCGCCGCCAACCTGGTGAGCGGGGAGAACCAGGGATGGGCGCTGATCACCAATCAGCTCAATCACGAACGCGTGGCGCTGGCTTCGGCCGCGCCCCTGCAGGAATCGCTGCGGCAGGTGACCGAGTGGGCGCGCGCCACCGTCCTGCCCGACGGCTCCCGGGTCATGGACGCCGAATGGGTGCGGCTGCACCTGGCTCGCGTGCACGCGCACGCCGAATATCTGAAGCTGCGCAACTGGCGGACCGCGTGGGCGGCCGATCGTGGTGCGCTGGGCCCGGCGGATGCCTCCGCCACCAAGGTCTTCGGGACCGAGTTCGCCACCGAGGGGTATCGGCTGCTCATGGAGGTGCTCGGCGCCGAGGCGGTGATCCGCGCGGATTCCCCGGGCGCGCTGCTGCGCGGGCGCATCGAACGCTTCCACCGGTCCGCGCTCATCCTCACCTTCGGCGGCGGCGTCAACGAGGTGCAGCGCGACATCATCGCCAAGACCGCCCTCGGCCTGCCCGTCACCCGCTGAGAAGAGGAGTAGCACCATGGATTTCGAATACACCGACGCGCAGCGGGAACTGTCCGGACTGGCTCGCGAGCTGTTCGCCGACTGGGCCGGCCGCCATCCCCGGCCCGGCGACACCGGATTCGATCCGGACCTGTGGCGGGCCATGGCGGGCGCGGGCCTGCTGGACGCGGCGCTGCCCGAGCGCGTGAACGGCGGCGGTTACGGATTGCTGGAACAGTGTGGCGTACTGACCGAGATCGGCCGGACCGTCGCTCCCGCACCGTATTCCACGAGTATCGCGGTGGTCGCGGCGACACTGGCCGAGTTCGGCGACGACGCGCAGGTGCAGCGCTGGGTGCGGCCGCTGCTGCGCGGCGAGACGACCTTGGCGCCGGTGCTCGCGCGTGACTTCGTCGCGTTCGAGGCCGAGCGCGGCGGGACCGGCTGGCGTATCCGGGGTTTGCAGTCGGTGGTCGCGGACGCGGCCTTCGCGGACGGATTCCTCGTCGAAGCCCGGTGCGGCGCGAATTCGACGCTGCTCCTGCTGGATCGGGGCGCCGACGGCGTCACCGTGACCGGGCAGCACGTGGTGAACGGAACGGACGCGGCGGTGCTGGAACTGTGTGATGTGCAGGTCCCGGATCAGGATGCGATCTCCGCGCCCGAGGCCGCCGCCTGGGCCCGGCGTCGCGCGGCGGTGGCCGCCTGCGCGCTGCAACTCGGCATCCTCGAACGCGCCCTGGAGATGACCTGCGAATATGCCCGCACCAGAAAGCAATTCGACAAACCCATCGGCTCGTTCCAGGCCGTGCGCCAGCGCCTGGCCGACGCCTATATCGACGTCGAGGCCGTCCGCCTGACCCTCTGGCAGGCCGCCTGGCGCGAATCCCATGGGCTCCCGGCGGAATCCGAGGTCGACGTGGCGAAATTCTGGGCGGCCGAGGCCGGCCACCGCGTCGCCCACACCGCCGTCCACATCCACGCCAGCACCGGCATCTACCTGGACTATCCGATGCAGCGCTACTTCACCGCGGCCAAACGCGCCGAGTTCGAGGCGGGCGGCGCCACCGCGCACCTGCGCACGCTGGGTGCGCGCCTGGACGCGGATCGGTCCTAGGTTCGGGGAGTGGGCCGGACGCGCCGCCGACCGGTGCGGCGGCGGCTGTCCGATCTGCATGAGCCGGATGCGTACCCCTCGTACGCACGCGGGACGTGCCCTCTCATCGCGCGCGAGTGCCCCGGGTGTTGCAGACCCGGGGAACCCGCGTGCGTGCACGCTTCCACGGGCCGATAAAAAGCGAATAAACGTTCTCTATCCGATGGCCGGTCCCGGTGCGAACAGCGTCGCCAGGGTCGGTGCGGGCAGCCCGGCGCGGCGGAAGATCTCGGCCGCGTCGGCGTGCTCGCGGGCGGCGGCCTCGTGATCGCCGCGTGCCGTGCGGGCGGTGGCGCGCAGGGACAGCGCACGCGCCCGGTCGAGGGGATCGGCCGCCTTGCTCAGCAGCCGCAGGGCCTGGGTGGCCTCGCATTCCGCGGCGGCGGCGTTCCCGGCCCGCAGGTGGATCTGGGCCAGCCGGGTACGCGCCCAGCCCTCCCATAGGCGCACGCCATTGCGATGGGTCATGCGCACCGCGTCCTCGGCCAGTTCCAGTGCCGGCGCGTGCTCGCCGAGCATCGAACGGGTGGCGGCCAATTCGTGGGTGGCCCAGCCCAGCGCGACCGCGTTCGACGACTCCTGGGCCAGCGCGATGGCACGCTCGGCCACCGCCACCGCCTCCGCGTACTGGCCGGATTCACACAGCGTGCGGGTGGCCAGGGCCAGGATCCACGCCTCCAGCGACCGATCGTCGAGCGCGCGGGTCCAGGCGATGGCATTGGCGTAGTGCCGGTGCGAGTCCTTGGTATTGCCTGTGCGCCGATCCGCCACCCCGAGCAGGATCTCGGCCAGCACCTGCAACCGCCGCTCGGCATCGTCGGCGGGCTGCGAAATCGGTTGCAGGAACTCCAGACTCGCCTCCACCTCGCCCAGCCCGATCTGCATCATGGCGCCCAGCGCCACCCGCAGCCGCCGCGCGCTGGCGTGGTCGCCGTCGCGGATCGCGGTGTCCAGCAGGGCCTTCAGGCCGTCGGCGAACTCGCGAGCGCGGCTGCCGGTGTCCATGAGCTCCGACATCACCCAGGCCAGATCGGCCGCCAGCGCCACCGCCTGCCCGCCGAGCCGGGCCGCCTGGCGGTGCAGCGCGATGATCACCGGCCGCTCGACATCGTTCCAGGACTGGCCTTCCGCCCCACCGGCGAAGGTGTGGCCCGGCACGGTGGTGGGCACCAGCAGCAGCGTGGTGTTGCTGTAATCCAGCGCACCGAGCAGGTTCTTGGTGCTGGCCAGGTAGTAGTCCAGCAGCCGGACCACGATCTCCGACTCCCGTTCGCCGATATCGCGGTTCGCGGCGGTCCCGGCCAGCCGGACCGCGAACAGCCGTAGCAGGTCGTGGAAGCGGTAGCGACCGGGCGCGGGCGTCTCCAGCAGGCTCAGATCCACCAGCGATTCGCACACCAGCTCGGCCCGCGCCACCGGCACGCCCAGCAGCGCCGCGGCCCCGTCGACCGGGAAGTCCGGTACATCGGCCCGGGCCAGCATGCGAAACGCCCTGGCCTGCTCGGTGTTCAGCTGTCCGTAGCCGAGGCGGAAGGCCGCTTCCAGGGTGAGGTCACCGGTTTGCAGCACCTCGAGGCGCTGGCTCTCGTCGGCCAGCCGATCGGCCAGCGAGGCGATGGTCCACTGCGGCCGCACCGCCAGCCGCGCGCCGACGATGCGCACCGCCAGCGGCAGGCAGGCGCACTGCTCGATCACCGCGTAGGCCGCATCCCGTTCGGCCGCAACGCGTTCGGCGCCCAGGATGCGGGTCAGCAGCGTCATGGCCTCCTCGCGCTCGAACACGTCGAGGCGGGTGCGCCGCACCGCGGGCAGTTCGGTGAGTGCGGAACGGCTGGTGATCAGCACCGCGGTACCCGGGGTGCCCGGCAGCAGCTGCGCTACCTGGGCGCTGTCGCGGGCATTGTCGAGCACCACCAGAATCCGCTTGTCGCTCAACAGCGTTCGCAGGTACGCGGCCCGATCGTCCACTGCGGGCGGGATATCGCCCTCGGCCACTCCGAGCCCGCGCAGGAATCCGCCCAGCGCATCCCCGGGTGGGATCGGTTCGGGGTCGACGCCGCGTAGGTTCACATACAGCTGTCCATCGGGGAACCGGTCGCGCACCTGATGGGCGATGTGCAGGGCGAGGGTGGTCTTGCCGACCCCGCCCATGCCGCCGACGGCCGAGATGGCCACCGCCGGTCCGTCGCCGGTGAGCTGGGCCGCGATCTCCTCCGCGACCCGGGACCGGCCGGTGAAATCGGCGATGTCGGGCGGTAACTGGGCCGGGGTGACCACCACGCGGGCGGGCCGCAGTACAGGCGGCAGCTCGGCGCGCAGGATCCGCGCGTGCACGTCGCTCAGTTCCGGCCCGGGCTCAACGCCGACGCCCTCGACCAGAGCGCGGCGGGCGCGGCCGTATTCCTCGAGTGCCTCGGCCTGGCGGCCGGAGTGGTACAGCCCGGTCATGAGCAGTGCACGGAAGCGCTCCCGCAGCGGATGCTCCTCGATGAGCGGCCCGAGTTCGGCGACCGCCTCGGCGCTGCGGCCGGTTTCGATATCGAGGGCGAGGCGGTCCTCGAGGATCGAAAGCCGCCACTGTTCGAGCCGCGCCCGCTGCCGCTCGGCATAGGGCCCCGGCAGCCCGCCCAGTGCGGCGCCCTGCCAGCGGGTCAGCGCCGACTCCAGGGTGTCGCGGGCACTGCCCGGATCCTCGTAGCGCAGCCGCTCCGCCGCGGCGACCTCGCCCTCCACGTCGTGAATATCGGTGCGCCCGTGCGGGAGTCGCAGGGCATAGCCGTCGCCGATGGAGATCAGCAGGGTGGAGGGCCCGCGGTTGACGCGGTCGGGTTCCAGTTCACGCCGCAGTTTGGCCACGTGGGTGCGCAGCGCGGGCACGGCCCGCAGCACCGGGTCCTCGCCCCAGATCCCTTCGACGAGCTCGGCGGCGGTGACCGCCTTGCCCTCGCGCAGGAGCAGTGCCGCCAGCACGGCGCGGCGCTGCGGCGGACCCAGATCCAAGGGCGCGTCCCCACGCCATGCGCGGACCTCGCCCAGTACCGCAAATCTCAACAAACCGACCTCCCCGTCCGGGAGTCTGGAGGGGTCGAGAGCCGACTCTCCTGCACCGATACACGCCTTCCCTCGGGGAATGGGTCCGTGGTCCGGACCGTCATCCATCCTGCGCGTCGCATCGGCCATTGGTGGGTCATTGGCCGCTTCCAAGCGGCGAGTCCGACTCTGATCGCGGGCGCCGCGTCGAGACGGACGCCCCCGATCGTCTGGAGGACCCCCATGCGGCTCGAGTCAGCCACCGTCATCGCCGTGTGCGCCCTGGCCCTGGGACTGGCCGCCTGCGAGGCGCAGCACGCGTCCACCGGTCCGGGTGGCGTCGGCACGCCGGTCGCGACCATCGAACCCGCCGCTGACCAGCAGCGCGGGCATGGGCGCTTCGTCGCCACCACCGAGCACCTCACCAGCAGCGGCACGGGCGGCGTCAGCTTCGACATCGACGTGCCGCAGGTGCGGGTCGAGGGCACGGGCGTGAACTGGTCCGCCGGACGGGAATTCAACGACGCCATGGTGCAGGGGCTGTGGACCTGTGTCGACAAACAGCAGGATCCCGCGGTGATCAGCGACCCGAACAAGTCGAGCCAGGTCGAGCGCATCGGGACGCACGTGCTCAGCGGGGTGCTGTACCTGCGGGTCGATTTCCACGGCGCGCACCCGGAGGACCGGCTGTTCTCGCATGTCACGAATATCGATACCGCGCAGCAGATCACGCTCGCGAACCTCTTCACCGATGAGCAGCAGGGGTTGAATGTGCTGGCGGCGCAGACGAAGACACAGCTGGCCCGCACCCGGGTCGCCGATGTCGTCCGGTTCGACGACGTCAAGGCCGCCGCCACCACCTTCCAGGTCTGGACCGCCACCCAGGCGGGACTGCACGTGTACTTCCCGCAGGGGCAGATCGGGCCCGAGGCGGCCGGCGTCATCGATGCGACCGTCCCGTGGTCGGACCTGAACGGCGTGCTGAAGCCCGGCATGCTCGCGATGCTGTCGAGCTAGCGCCGGTCCGGCCGGCCGCCACGCCGATCGAAACCGGACGGCCGGTCCCGCCTGGCACGTAACCTGTGGTCGTGGCAATCGGTGACACGTCGCGCGGTGCGGCGCGACCCGGAATCGCGCTGGCCACCCTCACCGCGGTCCTGTTCGTAACCTTCCTCGACACCACCGTGGTCTCCGTCGCGCTGGCCGACATCCGGTCGGAGCTCAGCACCGATGTCATGTTGCTGCAGTGGGTGGTCAATGCGTACACCCTGGTCTTCGCGAGCCTCATGCTGGCGGCCGGATCCCTGGGCGACCGGTGGGGACGCAAACGGGTCATGGTCGCCGGCCTGGCGATCTTCTGTGCGGGATCGGTGATTTCGGCGCTGGCGGTGAGCGTGCCGATGCTCATCGCAGGGCGCGCGGTCATGGGACTGGGCGCGGCCGCTTCCGAGCCGGGCACCCTGTCGGTGCTGCGGCAGGTCTTCCCCGATCCCCGCACCCGCGCCAAGGCGCTCGGAGTGTGGGCGGCGGTGTCCGGTCTCGCCCTGGCCGCCGGGCCGGTGCTCGGCGGCGTACTGGTCGGGGGGTACGGCTGGCGATCGATCTTCTGGTTCAACCTGATCCTGGGCGTGGTGGTGCTGGCCGCCGCGCTGCGGTATGTGCCCGAGAGCGCGGATCCGCAACCGGGGCAGCTGGATTGGCTCGGCTCGCTGCTCGGCGCGATCTTCCTCGGTGCGGTGATCTATGCCGCGATCAGTGGGGAGGACCGCGGATACGGTGCGCCCTCGGTGGTCGCGTTGTTCGTGCTGGGTGTCCTCGCGTTCCTCGCGTTCGTCGCCGTCGAAAACCGGGTTCGTAACCCCGTCTTCGACTTTCGCTATCTGCGGCTCCCGCCGGTGCGCAGCGCACTGCTCGTCGCCTTCGCGGTCTACTTCGGGGTCTTCTCGATCTTCTTCTTCACCGCGCTGTATCTGCAGGTGATGATCCACTACTCGGCCGGGCGGACCGCGGCGGTGTTCGCGCCGATGGCCGTGGCGATCATGTTCGGAGCGGTGGCCGCCGGATTCTGGGTCGCTCGTACCGACGCTCGCACGCCGATGATCGCCGGTTGCGTCGTGGGTGCGGCGGGCATTCTGCTGACCCGGCACGCGCTCGACGGCACGGTGGAGTTCGCGCCGCTGGCCGCAACGCTGGCCGTCGCCGGTCTCGGGTTCGGCATCGCCGTGGTGCCGCTCACCGCGGCGGTGCTGACCGGCGTACCCGCCGCGCATTCGGGCATGGCGGCCGCGGCCACCAACACCATGCGCCAGGTAGGGACGGCCGTGGGCGTCGCGGTCCTCGGCTCGCTGGTCAACGGTTTCCTCACCGCCGACCTGCGGACCCGCCTGACAGAGCTGGGGCTGCCCGCCAACCTGCAACCCATCGCCATCGACGCGGTCGAACGCGGCCGCATCCCACCGGGCCTCGACCTGGCCACGGCCATCAAATACGCACCGCACGTGCACGAGGTCCTGCAGACGGCGACCGTGGCCTTCCGGCACGGACTCGATGTGGCGCTGGTGGTTTCGGCGCTGGCGATCCTGACCGCCGGGGCGTTCACCGCGCTCACCGGGCACGACGCCGACTCCGTGCGCTGGTGGCGCGAACTGCCCCCGGCCTTGGGGGCTTTCGTCATGGCGACCGGAATCGTTTCCGTCGGAACGCATCTCACGGGGTATGAGACGATCTCGCGGCTGCTGCTTGCGCTCGCGGGAATCATCTGGCTGGTGCTGGCAGCCGATTTCGCCTCCCGGCAGCTGTGGAATCACGACCGCTGGGAATCCGAGGCAGGCACCCCGGCCGCCCTGACCGTGGTGGCCGCGACGACCGTCCTGGGGAGCCGGCTGTGCCTGCTCGGCTGGCAGGTCGTGGCCATCGCCCTGCTCATGGTCGCGATGGTGGTGTGGCCGGTGCTGCTGGTCATGGTGATCCGGCACTGGGAACGGCGGATGCCCGGTGCGGTCTTCCTGGTCTGCGTGTCGACCGAGGGCCTGTCGGTGCTGGCGGCCATCCTGGCGCAGGATGGCGCCGGCGACTGGCTCGCCGGCGCGGCACTGGTGTTCTTCGTCCTCGGATTGCTGTTGTATCCGGTGGCATTCGCGCATTTCGACATCGCGGAGATCTGGCGGGGCGCGGGGGACCAGTGGGTCATGACCGGTGCCCTCGCGATCTCGGCCCTGGCCGCCTCGAAACTCACCGCCTGGCAGCAGTGGACGGGAACCCCCCATACGGTGCTCGGGGCAGTGACGCTGGCGCTGCTCGTCGCGAACCTCGGCTTCTACGTGATTCTGGTTGGGGCCGAGGTGATTCGCTTCCGCCCTGGATACAGCGTGCGGCGCTGGGCGACGGTGTTCCCGCTCGGTATGACGGCGGTCGCGGCGCTCTCGACCGGCGCCGGACTGTCGCTGTCCTGGGCGCGGACCCTCGGCCGGGTGCTGCTCGTGGTGGCGATCGTCATCTGGCTGCTCGTCGCGGCGGAACTCGCCGCGACCCGCCGGCCCGGCCGGGCGTCGGATCCCTGAGCGACGGTGTGCCGGGTGGTGGTCGGGAAAACCGATTGCGCCCGAGCCGATCTGCCCGGCACGATCGTCGGCATGTTCGCGCAGTCCATCGCCGCATTCCCCGCAGTCGCGGGCGCGATGGCTGCTGCCCTGGTGGTCTTCGCATTCGACGGCGCACGACGCTGACCTTCTCCGGGACGTCCCGGGACCTCAGACGGGGAAGGTCGGCTCGCTGCTGAGGTCCCCTCGAAACCTTGACTCCCGGTTGGAGAACCAATCATGGCCAAGCAGGCCTATGTCCGCACCAAGCCGCACCTCAACATCGGAACCATGGGGCATGTCGACCACGGCAAGACCACGCTGACCGCCGCCATCACCAAGGTGCTGGCCGAGCGGGGCGGCACCGCCTTCGTACCGTTCGACCGCATCGACCGGGCGCCGGAGGAGATCGAGCGCGGCATCACCATCAATATCGCGCACGTCGAATACGAGACGGACACACGGCATTACGCGCATGTGGACATGCCGGGGCACGCCGACTTCGTGAAGAACATGATCACCGGCGCGGCCCAGCTGGACGGAGCCATCCTGGTGGTGTCGGCGGACGACGGCGTCATGCCGCAGACCGCCGAGCACGTGCTGCTGGCCCGGCAGGTGGGCGTCGAGCACATCGTGGTCGCGCTCAACAAGGCCGACATCGCCGACGGCGAGCTGCTGGAGCTGATCGAGCTCGAGGTGCGAGAGCTGTTGTCCGCCAACGGTTACGACGGCGACGGTGCTCCCGTGGTGCCGGTGTCGGGGCTGCGGGCGCTGCAGGGCGACGAGCACTGGTCGGCGCAGCTGCTGCGCCTGCTCGACGCCGTCGACGACTACGTGCCGATGCCGGTGCGCTACCTCGACGCGCCGTTCCTCATGCCGGTGGAGAACGTGCTCACCATCACCGGTCGCGGCACCGTCGTGACCGGCGCGGTGGAGCGCGGGCGCGTCCAGGTGGGCGACCGCGTCGCGGTGCTCGGCTTCGGCGGCACGATCGAGTCGGTGGTCACCAGCCTCGAAACCTTCGGCCGGACCATGGAATCGGCCGAGGCAGGCGACAATGTGGCGCTGCTGCTGCGCGGTGTGCAACGCGGTCAGGTGGCGCGCGGCCAGGTGGTCGCGGCGGTCGGCAGCATCGCGCTGCACACCGGGTTCATCGCGCGGGTGCGGTTGCTGACGGCGTCCCAGGGTGGTCGGCGCACGCCGATCGTCACCGGATACCGGCCGCAGTTCTTCGTCCGCACCGGTGACGTCTCCGGTCAGGTGGCGGTGCCGGAGGGCCGCGCGATGCCGGGCGAGACCGTCGAGGTGGCGGTCACGCTCGACCGCGCGATTCCGCTGGAGCCGGGGCTCGGCTTCGCGGTCCGTGAGGGCAACCTGACGGTCGCCGCGGGCACGGTCCTCACCGTCGACGGCTAGCGGCGAACGGATCCCGGCCACCCCGTGTGGCCGGGATCCTCTCATCCGGCTCGCGAATCGTCCTCGACGATGGGCTTCATGGAACGTGGGCACTATGGGACGACGATCGGGCATTCGCCGAACTGGCGCGGGGTTTCGTGCGCAAGGAGGTCGCGCCGCGGGCTGCGGAAACCCTCGGCGCGGTTGCGGTTGGCCGAGGGTTCATCACGAAATACGTTGTGAAGCAACGCTATCGGGTTGTCATGAATCCGGTCGATAGACCACCCCCTCTCACGGGTTCCCGACCTGCCGGAGTGGTCTAGGCCCCGTCCGCTTGGGCGGGTGGCAAGTCTCGGCGCGGCGGCATTGACCGCCGGGAGTAAGTCTCTTCGGGGCTGACGGTGATGACGTCGAGTTGCTGCACCAGCGTTCCCGGAATCTCCTTGCCCTCGAAGTGCTCCGGGCTGGGGACTATCACCGCTTCGGCATCCAGGCGCGTTGCCTGCGCCCTCAGCCGGGCCAGCGGGGGCCGTCCGAACCGGGGATCGTAGACCACCATGTCGGCGAAGTCGTATCCCAGACGTGTTGCGAGCTTCCGAATCTGGCTCTGGTCCCAGAGCTGGGCCAGTCCGGATACATCGGTGCGCAGATAACCTAAACACGTTGGCTTCCAACGCATTACAGCCCCTTGGTCTTCGTGTCCGTCGATTGGGATATGTCCGTGGATCTCCAGGTAGAACCCGGAGTAGTTCTGTGCTTCGTCTCCGGTGCTCTGGAGTTCCAGCACGCCACCGGGGAACCGGAACAGCCGCGTACGCGGCCTGGCCTGCGCTTTGTCTGGTTCATCGGTCACGATTGCCCCTCTTGGTCGCCTGGTGAGGCAATCCGGGACTGAGGCGACTGCACCAGCCCTGGACGCCAATCACGACGGTAGGGACAACCCAGGGACGCTAGAACTGTGTCAAGGACGCTTCCGAAGACACTTGAAACGTCCAGCGTGTCCCCGAAATGCCCGTAGGGTTCAGCTATGACCCAACGGCTGGAGTCCGCGATGCTCAGAGCCGGAATCGACTCAGCGGCATTGGCCGCTGCCGTCAAGGTGGATGTAAAGACCGTGAACCGTTGGCTTGCGGGGCGTGTTCCACACCGCCGAACCAGGTTGGAAGTAGCCGCTGCGCTTGGTGAGACCGAGGAATCGTTGTGGCCTTCGGCGCGGCCGGACATTCAAGCGGGGGCACCAGCCACGGCAGAGGTCTTGGGTGCCTACGCGCACCGAGCCGACATGCCCAACGAACTCTGGATCTCATTGCTGCACAGGGCAACTGATCGGATCGACATCATCGGGTACGCCTACCCGTTCGTGTTCGAGCTACTGCCCAACTCCTCGGATATCCTTGCCGCCAAGTGCCGGAACGGAGTCAGTGTCCGGCTAGGGTTCGCGGACCCGGACTGTCCTCACGTCATGGAGAGAGACACGCTGGAACAGATGGGCGGAACTCTGCCCGGACGCATTCGCAACGCGCTGAGCATGCTCGGCCCGCTCGCCGACACCCCGGGATGCTCGATCGGGTTACACACGACGCATTTGTACAACTCGGTATTCCGGTTCGATGACCAGATGATTGTCACACCGTACCTGTTTCGCGCTCGTGGGTATCAACACACGGCGCTACACCTCCGGCAGTTATCCCCTCACGGCATCTTCGCCTCGTTTGCCGATCAGTTCGAACAAATCTGGGGCACGGTAACCGCCTACTCACAAGGATCGGAATTCAATGGGCTCACGGCGTGACTACTACAACGACCCGAACGCACCCAAAGCGAACAGCCTGGTCCCTGGCGGGTCTGCCCTTGTCGTAGATTCCGACGGCCAGGTATTGATGCAGCGCCGAGGTGATTCCGGCAACTGGTCTCTACCGGGTGGAATCATGGAAATCGGCGAGACGCTGGAGCAATGCGTAATTCGCGAGACCAAGGAAGAAACCGGGCTGGACATTGAAATCACTGGACTGCTCGGTATCTATACAGATCCGGAACACATAATCGAATACGCGGATGGCGAGATCCGGCAAGAGTTCGCCATTACGTATTACGGCAAGGTGGTTGGCGGTCAGATCGAGGTCAGTAGTGAGTCGACTTCGGTCCGATTCCTCAGCTTGAACGAGTTGGAGACGCTGCCAGTGCACGACACGGTACGGTTACGACTCCGGCATCATGCCGAGCACCGGACAGAGCCGTATCTCGGTTAGGCCCGCAAGTTCCGGCCATTCGAGCATCTAGTACTCCAGCCGTAGTTTGTGATCGTTAGGTCTTGCTGTGTCGTCGCTGGTAGTGGCTGGTTTTGGCGCGGTGTTGGTGGCGTCGTCGCCAT
>NZ_JBIWMX010000025.1:0-138220 GCF_044766925.1 Nocardia sp. NPDC101769
TCCAACGCCTCAGCAGCGTTCAACTCGGCCAACAGCGACTCGTGCAGCCGCTGCCACACCCCGGCGGCATGCCAGTCCCGCAGCCGCCGCCAACAGGTCATGCCCGACCCGTAACCCAGCTCTTGCGGCAGGAACTCCCACGGGATGCCCGTGTAGAGCACGAACAGGATGCCGCACAACACTTTTCGGTCGTCGAGCCGCTTGCGGCCGGGATGGCGTGCCTTGCGGGGGACCACCGGCAGCAGGGGTTCCACACGCTCCCACAACCGATCATCGATCTCCCATGGCCTACGTTGTGCCGTCGTATACCTCCAGTCACAGGCGACACAACAAGAACACCAACCGATCTCGCATCATTCCCCCCACCAGCCCCATTTTGTTACGAGTTCTAAGGCCGCCACCCGCGGCTCGGTCGCCTTGTGCTCGGCCACCGGCGCTGTCGGGCACGTCCTGGCCGAGAAGAAACGCGACGTCAACATCTACGGCAAGTCCGTGGCCGCCCTCGCCGACCAGGTGCTGCCCGCGCTGAGCGCCTCGATGCACCTGCTGCGGCAGCAGGACCCGGCCGAGGCCACCAACTTCGCCACCACCGTGGCGGTCGCCATCGACGCCGCCGCCCAGTCCGGCCCTGCCACCGCCGAGATGACCCGCAAGATCACCGCCGCCCTCGCCGCCTGAGGCGAACAGCTACCCGGTCCGGTCGGAACGAAGGCCCGAAAATCGCCTTTTGCGGGCCTTTCGGGGTCTCGGTAGAACTCGCCGGAAATCCAACGAGGTTCTACCCGGACCCGGATCTCCGTTATCGGAGTTCAGACAGCTCGGCGGTGTTGCTCCGGATCAACCAATCCTGGAGGAGTTCGCCGTTGAACCGCGCCTCGGGGCGCTCGATCCGGAACGGCGCGGACATCGGGGATCCGGATGCCCCGATACAAGGGCCGGTAATCGGGGCGTCACTGTGTTCTCGTATTCCTTGAAGATCTCGAGAACCGCCTCCCGTTCCAGCGCCCCCTCGCGTTCTCTCGGGATGGACGGTAGAGCGGGTCCGACCAGAATCCGTCAACCGTCTCGATCGACGCTGGGTGTAGCGCCTTGACGAATGGCCGGCACTCCGCCGCAAGGACTTTTGAATCAGCCATGGGCACATGGTATTTCGCAGCAGGAGACCACTCCGTCGCTTTCGGCAGCAGCTCAGGAGGGGTCCCGGTGGAACTTCGTTGGATTCTCGGCGAGTTCTACCGGGACCCAAAGTTCGTTTGTCCATCGACGTGCTGTCCGCAGTTTCGCCAGTGGTCTCAGATATCGCTGGAGATACTGCTCGTGGCAAGCAGGAGGGGCAGGAAGATCTGGTCGACGATGTCGTCGATCGTCTGCGGGGACGGTGGGGCGTGGCGGACCAGCAGTTCGTGCCGAAGCAAGTCGACCGGTAGCGTGGCGACTCGCGCCGAGATCGGGCCGGTGATTTCGCCGCGGGCACGGGCACGGTCAAGGATTGTGGCCATGACATCGGCTCCGAGGTGTAGCACCTGTTCCTGGATGCGGGGGAAGCTCTCGGCGTCGGCGAAGTAGTCGCCGAGCAGCCCGAAAGCGGTTTCCGGGCCGAGGTCGGCCACTCGCTGCGCGACGCGGTTCAGCAAAGCGAGCACGTCTCCGCGCAGGCTGCCGGTGTCGGGCACCGCACCGGACAGCATCGGGCGATGACAGCGCAACGCAGCGATCATCAACTCCGCCCGGTTGCTCCAGCGCCGATACACCACCGCACGACTGGTCCCGGCCCGCTCGGCGATCGCGTCGATGGTGACCGCGGCATACCCCACCGCCTGCAGCTCCTCCCACGCCGCATCCAGCAGCGCCTGCTCGAGCACGGCACCACGGCGACGGGACCGACCGTTTCTGGGCGACTGCGCGGACGGCACCGACATGGACACACCACCTCCTTGGAGACGCTTGTATCCTAACTCGTTGAATGTTTAGATACACGTGTATCCAATAGAGGGGCTTGATCATTTCCACACCGGAAGCCGACGTGGATACCGGCGCGGGGGTCGTGTCGGGTGGTGGCCATCCACGGCTTCATCATCGCCATGATCTGGGGCGCGGCACCGATTCCGGCAGTACAGCCATCCCCATCGCCCTGTTCGTCAACGCCCCGACAACCCCCACACAAACCCCATCCCGACCCCGGAGGGACCGGTCATGACCGACAAAATCACCGCTCGGCTCAGCAGCGTCGAAGAGACACTGTTCATCCCGCTGGCCGCCCGCGCCCGCGAAACCGGCAAGAAACACCCGCTCCTGCACGACCCGAAAGCGACCGAGCTGGTGGCATCCATCGATTTTCCGATCGACAAGTACGGCCGTGGCTGGGGCTCGGCGGTCATGGTCCTACGTACCGCCGTATTCGACACCTGGGTGCGGTCGTTCCTGGAGCAACACCCACACGGCACGGTCGTGGAAATCGGCACCGGGCTCAACACCCGCTTCGACCGCGTCGACAACGGCACCGTGCATTGGTTCGACCTCGACCTCCCCGACACCATCGCCCTACGCCGCCGCTTCTTCATCGACAGCGCCCGCCGCCGCACCCTGACCGCCTCTGTGCTCGACCACGAATGGATGGATCAGGTCGCCGCCAGTCCGGGACCGTACTTCTTCGTCGCCGAGGGCGTGCTGGTCTACCTGCCCGAGGACGGCGTGCGGCTCACACTGAGCCGGCTCGCACAACGCTTTCCCGACTCGAGCGTCGCGTTGGATACCTATGGGCATCGCATGATGCGCTACCAGCATCGACGTGCCAAGGCCGGCGACATCGACGCGCGCTGGGAATGGGCCTGCGAAGACCCGGCCGTCTTGCAATCAACCGGCCTGCGGCTGGTCGAATCCACCACCATCGCCCGACCACCCCGGCAGCTGCGGCACCGCCTTCCCCTGGCCTACCGGATCATCCTGCCCCTCCTGCACCCCCTCATGCGCCTCACCGGCGCATTCCGCGTCACGCTATTCCACACCTGACACGAACCCCACGGCACCCGAACCCGACACCGCCACCCCGCTCGGCGATTACTACCCGAACCCTCTTTCGCGTGTTCGGAAAACGATCGCTGACCGAACGCGAGTACTGCTGCTAAGCGCCCCGCGTTGTGATTTGCGAAAGATGGCGGTCTTCTTACCTTTTCGAGTGGCGTGTGGTGGTGAATCGGTTGCGGTAGTCGGTGGGGGTGGTGGCGAGGTGGCGGGCGAAGGCGCGGCGGAGGGTTTCGTCGCTGCCGAGTCCGCTGTGGTGGGCGGCGGCGGTGACGGTGTGGCCTTGCAGCAAGAGGTGTTGGGCGTGTTCGACGCGGAGGCGTTCGAGCCATCGGGCGGGGGTTGTTCCGGTGTCGGCGTGGAACATTCGGGTGAAGTGGCGGGGGCTGAGGCCGGCGGTGGCGGCCATGGTGGCGGTGGTGTGGGGGCCGGTGGGGTCGGCCAGGACGGTGTCGATGACCGTGCGCAGGTCCTTGTTGCGGGCGGGTGGGGTGGCCAGGGCGTGGGAGAACTGTGATTGACCGCCGGGGCGTTGCAGGAACATGACCAGTTCCTGGGCGACGGTGCGGGCGGTGGTGGGGCCGTGGTCGTTCTCGACCAGGGCCAGAGTCATGTCGATACCGGCGCTGATGCCGGCGGAGGTGAGGTAGCGGCCGTCGTGGACGTGCAGGGCGTCGGCGTTGACGTCGATGCGTGGGTAGCGGCGCGCGAGGGTGGTGGTGTGGCGCCAGTGGGTGGTGGCGCGATGGCCGTCGAGCAGTCCGAGTTCGGCGAGGACGAATGCGCCCGTGCAGACCGCGGCCACCCGGGCCGCGCCGTCGCTGAGCCGGGCGGCGGCGTCGAGGATGGCGGGGTCGATGGGGCCGTCGGTGAGGTGTTCGCCTCCGGCGACGATGACCGTGTGCGCGGCGGCAGCGTCGGTCGCCGCGGTGCTGTCCAGGTGCAGGCCGCTGGAAGTACGCACGGGGCCTCCGCCCGGGGAGACGACCTCGACGATGTAGGGGTGCCCGAGGCGGGTGGCCTCGTACAGGACTTCGGTGGGGCCACTGACATCGAGCAGGGTGACCGCGTCGAACACCAGGATCGCCACCCGACGCGTCATGTCCATATCTGTGGTTTGTTGGTCGGAATTGTCATGGCGGAAGGGTATCGCCGACGGTCACAGTGAACAAGGAGCAAACCTGACATGCAGGAAGGGAGCCGAGGTTCGATGAGAACGACGATCGCGGGGGTGCAGATCCCCGACAGTGCGCTGGCACGCGAGGCCGAACAGCTGGTGCGGGAGGCAGCCACGCCGCTGGTGTACGACCATTCCCGGCGAGTGTTCCTCTTCGCGGTGTTGCGCGGGCGTGAGCTGGGTGTGGATTTCGACCCGGAGCTGCTGTACGTGGGCGCGATGTTCCACGACCTGGGGTTGACCGAGACCTATCGGCGCCATGACCAGCGTTTCGAGATCGACGGCGCCGACCAGGCGCGCCGGTTTCTGCACGCTCACGGTGTGGACGGTGAGGCCGCCCAAAGGGTGTGGACCGCGATCGCCCTGCACACCACCCCCGAGATCCCGCTGCACATGGACGCCGAAATCGCGCTGGTGACCCGCGGGGTGGAGCTGGATGTGCTCGGTATCGGCTACGAGGCGATCAGTGCCGCCCAGCGCGAGCAGATCGTGGCCGCACACCCGCGCCCGGACTTCAAGAACCAGATCCTGGCCGCGTTCACCGACGGCATCGCCCACCGCCCCGGCACCACCTTCGGCAACGTCAAAGCCGACGTGCTCGCCCACTACATGCCCGGATTCGTGCGCGGTGACTTCGTCGAGGTCATCAAGAACTCGGCGTGGCCGCAGTGACCCCGCGCCACGCCGGCAGCGACACCGCCTCGGCGCTCACCGACATGGCGCAGCTGGTGATCCCCGAGTCGGCGGCCGCCGCGCGCGCCTACGAGATCGCCGCGGAGTACAGCTCGGCGGCGCTGCTGCATCATTCGGTGCGCGCCTACCTGTGGGCGGCAGCGCTGGCACGCCAGGAGATGATCGAGTTCGATGCCGAACTGTTGTGGGTCGCGGCGATGTTCCACGACCTTGGGCTGGTTACCGCCTTCGACAACCACCACCTGTCATTCGACGAAGCAGGCGGGCACCTGGCCAAGGTCTTCGCCGCCGGCCTGGGCTGGTCCACACACCGCCGCACCCGCCTGCTGGAGATCATCGTCCGCCACATGTGGCCTTCGGTCGATCTGGCCCTCGACCCCGAAGGGCACCTGCTCGAACGTTCCACCGGCATCGACATCTCCGGCCGTGAGATCGATACGCTGAGCGCGCAGCTGCGTCACCAGGTCCTCACCCGGTGGCCGCGAGCGGGCCTGGCCGAGGAATTCACCCGCTGCTTCACCGACCAAGCCACCCGTAAACCCCACAGCTCCGCAGCCACCGCCCTGGCCAGCGGGCTGGCCGAGCGGCTCGCCCGCAACCGGCTCGACCTCCCGAGCACACGCTCAACCCCGTGAACACGCCCGGCAGGCACACGGACTTTCACCGCTGACGTCGTCGAAACCGCTCGCAGCACCCTCGTCATCGGCGCCACCTGACCCTGCGAGAACACCGCCGCCCATCGCTGCGAGTCACAGCCCTGCATTCTCGCAGTACGAGGTGTTAGGTAATCCGTTCGTTTGGCATGCGTTTCGGGTACCGAGGGTGAATCGGCAGGATGCGGCCCGAGTCCGGGTGTTGAAATACGTGGTTCGCCGCGTCCGGTGTCCACGCTATGAACGCCGGTACGACGTGAACCCGGCCGTGGACCGACGAGCAGCTAGCCGCCGAGCTGCGTGAGCGGCGCACCGAGGTCGGCTGCTGGCGGAGGTCGCCGCGCGTCGAGCCGACGGCCCGAACACCCGGCAGGCGCGTGAGGACAAAACCGGATCCCGAGTCCCGGCACCGCTCTCTGCGAAGGGACACATTCAGCGGCGCGCCCGGCAATGTCAGCAGATCGTGCCGGGCCGGGCCGCGGTTGCCTCGAGCAGATCCCTCAGCAGGTCGAAGTCGATGTTCTCCGGCCTGCGCAGCCGCAGGCAGCCCTTGCCCATGTCCTGCCCGGCCAGCCGTTCACCGAACGCCTCACGGACGTCACTGCGCATGAGATAGAAAGAGATGTACTGCTTCTGGCTGGCAAACGCGATCTCCGCGACGCCGTCCCGCTCGTATGCGGGCATCCCGTACGCCATGACCTCGTCGAAGCCCACCAGCTCTTTTCGGCACAGCCGCCGCAACTCGACCAGCACGGCCCTGCGTTCCTCGGGAACCTCGGTCAGATAGCCATCGACGTCGCTCGCCTTGCTCTGCACCATTCCATCAGGCTATCCAGAAACGGTGCGACGTCTGTAATGAGCTGCTGATATGTGGCAGGGGTGCTGCAGTGGGCTGCGGACCGCTGGAAGCCTGGCCCGAGGTCCACGGACGCGGTCCGCGGAACGTCTCGCCCGCGGCCTCGATAGTCGTATCGATCGGAATCCAAGGCACACCACCCCAAATCGCACGTGCACGATCGATAAGTGGCCCACAGAACTGGGGGCACCGAGCATGATGGCGTCCGGTTGCTGGAGCCCTTAGTGTCGAGCGGGGGTGTCGATACCCCTGGATTCAAGGTGGCCGGTTCGGTTCCGGATCGGCGAAAGATGTTCGTGCAGCGGATGAGTCGGGGCTGGGGCTGCACCCTCAGGAGGAATCGATGTCCGCTCTGGCGGAATGGCGTGGTCGGTCGCGCCTGCAAACGACCACGCGTATCGCGGCGCTGATGATGACGCCGGTGGTCGCACTGGTGGCGGGTTGCTCGAGCGACTCGGGGAAATCGACGGCGAACGCCACGACCGTGAAGCCGTCGGCCAGCGTGACGAGCACGGCGGCGGCCTCGACGAGTCCCGTTGCGCCGGTGCTGAATTCACCCGGGGGACAGCCCGGAGGCGCCAACCCGGGATCGCAGGCTCCGCAGGGCGGGGGCGCACAGACACCCGGTGGCGATCCCGCACCGAATCCGCCCACCGGCGATCCGATTCAGGATCCGGGCACCGTCGCCCCCGGCCCGTCGGTCAAATGCACCGATCAGATCAACTACGCCGGAGACCCGCGCTCCAACGCCGAGATCAACATCATCGGTGAGCAGACCGGGCATTGCCCGGACCCGATTGCTGCCGGCACCACCACGACCACCGTGCCGCCGACCACGACCACCGTGCCGCCGACCACGACCACCGTGCCGCCGACCACGACAACGGATCCGGGAACCACCGCACCGGTCACCACGACGGCAACCGCACCCCAGACGACCACTACCCAAACAACTGCTCCCGCACCGACAACCACCGCCCCGGCGCCGACGACCGTGGCTGCCGCGGGCGCTACGCAATAGGCACGATCCGTCCCTCGGGGCGACTGGCGGTGTTTGCGTGGTTGGCGCAGGATTTCCAGGTGGATGACGGTATCGTCGGTGAGGAAAGAGGGGTGTGACACTTGAACATCAACGCCATGCGAGCACGGCAATCCCGGCCGAGCGTGGCACGCGTATACAGCTACGTGCTCGGCGGGCGCGACAACTACGGTGTCGACAAGGATGTCGGTGACTACTTCATCGAGGACCTCCCCGGATCCGAGCTGTTGGCCATCACCAATCGGGACGCTGTGCTGCGGGCCGTGAAGGCCATGGCGGCGGCCGGAATTCGCCAGATCATCGATATGGGTTGCGGCCTGCCTGCCAGCGTCAATGTGCACGAGGTGGTGCGGCAGGTGTATCCGGACGCCCGCGTCGTGTACGTGGACGACGACCCGTTCGTGGCTTCCCACGGGCGAGCCCTGCTCGCCGTGGATGACGGAATCGTGGTGCTGGAAGCGGATATTCGTGATCCGGATCGCATTCGGAAGCATGCCGACGTCCAGCGTGTGATCAACTTCGACGAGCCGGTGGGCATCTTGTTCGGGATCACCCTGAGCTTCGTGAATGACGAAGAGGATCCGGCCGGTGTGGTTCGGTACTGGTCCGATTGCTTCCCTTCCGGTAGCCGGGTCTATATTTCACACTTCCGTTCGGGCGCCACCCGCGAGGCCGTGGCGACCGCGAACAAGATCGTGGAAGCGTTCGGTCGCGGCCGTTTCCGCAGCGAGCCGGAGATCGAGTTCCTCTTCGGTGCACTCACGCTGGAGGAGGACGGCCTGCGCCCATGCGCCCAGTGGCGTCGCGATCCATCGGAGCCCGATGCCGGCAATCCGGAGCTGACGGTCTGGGAACAGCTGGTGGTCGGAGGCATGGCCCGCAAACCGTAACCCTCTCACGCAAATGCGGTGTTGCCGACCGAATCCCGGTCGGGCAACACCGCATTTGCGTGTCAGCGCGGAGCACGCCACATCGGCCACAGCGGTGGACCGCCGCGGGTTGCATCGAGGGTGCCGGTGGCGTCGAAGCCGAAGCGTTCGTAATAGGGGACATTGTCGGGTTTGCTGGACTCGAGATAGGCGGGCAGGCCCTCGGCGTCGCAGCGATCGAGGCGTGAATTCAGCAGGGCCCGGCCGTAACCCTGGCTTCGGACCCCGGGCAGGGTACCGATGAAGGCCAGGTACCAATGCGGTTCACGGGGATGCACCGTCATCATCTTGTCCGCCATAGCGGCGGCGATGAAGAGGCGATGGCGGAAGGCGACTGTCAGGGCCGGGAGCTGACGCAGCATGGCGGAATCGGAGACGTGCCAATGTCCTGGTGGCGCCCAGAGTGCCGCGCCCACTATGGAATTCGCGTCATTGCAGGCTACCTCGGCGCCGTCCAGCGGAACGAAATGGTGACTTGCCTGGGCGGCGAAGAGAGCGGATACCCGACGTGCACGTGTCGCGTCGTCCCGGATCAACCAGGAGATGACCGGATCATCCAGGAACGCGATGCTCAGCACTCGCGCCAACTCTGGAATATCGGATAAGTGCGCCGTACGCACGGTGATCCCCATGCGTTCACGGTAGCGGCTCGGTGACCTCCCCACGGGGCGTGGCGAGTTGCTGTGCCGCATCGTGATCATGGGTCGGTATGACCGGGATCAGGCGCTGGACCAGGTGCAGCCGGTGCAGGGTACGGAACGCCAGGTCACGGTTCTCGTCGACGAAAAGCCCTGGGAAGCCCGGCTTCTGGCGCACCCGCTCGATCTGCATCGCATGCCAGGCGGCATCGCCTGCCAGCAGGATCCAACCGCGCGCGGTGTGCGCGAGCACGCCGACGCTGCCGGGCGTGTGCCCGGCGAGATCCACCAGGACCACGCTGCCGTCGCCGAACAGATCATGGCTGCGGGTGAAGGTGAGCACCGGCGGTCCGTCCAGCTCGTATTCGACCACGGGACGATCCACCAGCGCGTCACGCACGCCACCGACGGGCGCCACCGGACCGGTCATGGCCCAGGGCCGCTCGGTGCTGTGCAGATGAACCGGCAGGTCCGGGAAATCGAGGAGTCCGCAGACGTGATCCCAGTGGGCGTGGGTCGGCAGCGCGAAATCGAGTGCGGGCAGGGCGGATTCGGCCTGCAGCGCGGTGATGGTCGGGATGGTCTCGACGGGCGGCCTGACGAACGGGCGGATGATGCCCCGCAGTTGCGCGATGGCCCGGTGTTCGGCGTCGAGGCAGTAGCTGGGGTCGACGATGAAGGTGGCCTCGGGATGCTGGACGACGAACGAGGTCAGCGAGCTGGCGATGCGACGCGGGTTGAACACGCCCTCCACGATCGCGCTGGTGGGCGCCGATCGTGGAAACTGCTCGAGCGGCGTGATGGTGACGGTGCGTTCGGTGGTGGGCAGTCCGGCGTCGGTGAGCGAGCGTAGGAACCGCTCGTCGACGGGCCGCGGCCGGACGGCGCCATGAATGGAACTGACTGCGGCGGTGCAGCATTGCCAGAGGGTGGTCTTGCGGGGATCGAACATGCTGAAACGCTAATACTTAAGGTCGACATGAAGTAAAGGGGTAAACATGGCCACAACCCAGGACATGCGGATCGGTGACGCCGCCGCCGCGCTCGGCATCGAGACCCACGTGCTGCGGCACTGGGAGTCGGTCGGCCTGCTCGCGCCGCCGCGCAGCCCGTCGGGTCACCGCAGCTACAACGAGCAGATCCTCGACTACGCCCGCATGATCCGGACGCTGCAGCGAACCGGGCTGTCGCTGGACCAGATCCGGCAGCTCGGAGTGAGCGGGTACGCCGACCGGCGGGTCATGATCGCGGACCGCCGCGCCGAGGTGCGCGAGCGCATCGAACTGCTGGAGGCGACGGACCGGTTCCTCGAGCATCTGCTCGAATGCACCCACCCGATCATCAGCGAATGCCCCGAGTGCTCGGACTTCGTGGCGCGGGCGCACGCGCGGCGAGCCGCCGAGTTCCCGGACCGTTCCTAGGCTGGGGCGGTAGGGTGACCGCTCACACCCGCGCGGCGTGAAGCGATACACGGCATGGGGACGCCGGGGCGCGCCCGCTGATGTTCCCGGATCGGGAGGAGTTGGGAAATGCGTTATCGCACAGGAATTCTCGCCGCGCTGGGTACCCTCGTGCTCGGCCTGGCGGCCTGTTCGTCGAGTACCACCACATCGCCACCGGCCACCACACCGGGCGTCACGGGCGGGGCCAGGGTCGCGGGCGGAAGCACCACGGCTCCCGCCACCCCGCCGAGTTCTCCGGACACGCCGATCACCGCCCCGGCGCGGCAGACGGCCTGCGGCACCGGCCAGGTCGACGTCACCGCCGCCGTCATGTCGCCGGGCACCGGGCACCGGGGCGTGAAACTCACCTTCAGCCTCGCCGCCGGTGCGACCCCCTGCACGCTCACCGGCTATCCGGGCGTCGACACCGGAGCGGGAGGCCCACTGCTACACGCCGATCGGACCCCGCGCGGATACATGGGCGGTCTGCCGCAGGGCAGTGACGAACCGCCCACCGTGACATTGGAATCCGGTCGTCCGGGCACCGCGGTCGTCGAGGGCATCGCCGTCGACGCCTCCGGCGATCATTGCCCGCTGTACACGGATCTACAGGTCACGCCGCCGAATTCGACCGACACCCGCACTGTCACAGTGACGATCGACAGCTGTGCCCTGCACGTGCATCCGGTCACCGGGTAGGGTCCGGTATCTAGACCCGAACCGTGTTGTCGGTGGTGACCACCACGCGCGCACCGTGGGCCGGAACGTGGGTGATGTTCCGCATCCGCGACGGTTCGCTGCCCGCGCCGTCGGGCAGCGAAAGCTGGTAGCGAGTCAGGATTTCCCGCAGTACCGCCGTCCCCTCCATGAGCGAGAACCCCGCACCGATGCAGCGCCGCACCCCGCCACCGAACGGCAGCCAGGTATTGGCGGCGACCGAACCGTCCAGGAATCGTTCGGGCCGGAAGGTCAGGGCGTCCGGGAAGGCTTCCGTACGTCGATGTGCCAGCAGGATCGAGGTCGCGACCACGGTTCCCTTCGGCAGCTCATAGCCACCGAGTGTCATGTCGCGGGTGAGTCGCCGCCCGGTCCCGCCGATGACGGTGTGCAGGCGCATGGCCTCCTTCAACGTCGCCTCCAGGTACTTCTCGTCCCCGTCGTGCGCGGCCCGGCGTGCCAGGTCCTGAACATCCGGGTTGGCGGCCAGCTCGTGACAGGCCCAGGACAGCGCCGACGCGGTGGTCTCGTGCCCGGCCAGCAGCAGTGTCACCAGCTGGTCGCGCAGTTCCTCGTCGGACAGCGGTGTGTCGGTGGAGTTCTCGCCGGATCCGACCGCCAGCAGCCGCGACAGCACATCGGTGCGCGCCTCCAGGTCCGGATGCGCGCGCCGCTCTACGATCTCGCTGTAGAGCAGCTCGTCGATGGCGTTCTGGTTGTCGCGGAAGCGTTTCCACGGCCCGCGGCGCTCCAGGAACGGATACTTCCAGCCGAAGAAGATGATCGGATCGATATTGACGATCCGGCGCAGCCGCGGCGCCAGCTGGGCGCGACGGCGTTCGTCGGTCATGCCGAACACCACCTGCATGATGACATCGAGTGTCAGATCGTTCATCGCGTCGAGCGTGAGCACCGTCGACCCCGGCACCCACCGATCGACATGCGTCGCGGCGATGGTGTCGACCAGTCGGCGATATCCGCGCAGCGACGAGCCGACGAACGCCGGCATGAGCAGCCGCCGCGCCCGCGCGTGCTCGTCCTCATCGGTGAGCAGCAGTGAATGTTCGCCCATGATGTGCACGAGCAGTCGATTGCCCTCGCCGGCATGCAGATCCGCGGGGTCGGCGGCGAAGATCTCGCGGATGTGCTCCGGCCGCGAGAACACCACCAGGTTCTCGGCGTAGGGCGCGACCAGATGGAGCGTGAAGACGTCGCCGTAGCGGCGCGCGGACCGGCGCAGCAGGGTCCCACGCCATTTGGCATAGACGGCGGTCTGCACCGCGCGTGGCAATGGCGGTCCCGGTGGAAAAGCGGTGCCCACGATGCTGATCCCTTCACCCGGCCGCCTCACTGCGGCTGAAACGCTTGTCCAACAGCCTAGAACGTGGGGGGAACCGAGCAGAATCCGCTGACGGTGTAGGACAGCATCTGACCTAGTTGATTCCTACCGTGGACGCATGACGATTTTCGAGCCCTTCCGAATCGACATCCCGGCCCCCGACATCGAGGACCTGCGGACCCGTCTGGCCCGCACCCGCTGGCCCGCGGACCTGCCCGGAGTGGGCTGGACCTACGGCATACCGACCGCCTACGTGCGGGAGTTGTGCGAGTACTGGGGGAGCGGCTACGACTGGCGCCTCCACGAGGCCGAGCGCAATCGCCACCCGCAGTTCCTGACCGAAATCGATGGTCAGCGCATGCATTTCGTGCACGTCCGCTCGCCGGAGCCGCACGCGCTGCCGCTGGTGCTGGTGCACGGCTGGCCCTTCGAAGACTTCACCGGCATGATCGGCCCGCTCACCGACCCGCGCGCCCATGGTGGCGATCCCGCCGACGCCTTCCACGTGGTCATCCCGACCCTGCCGGGCTTCGGCTTCTCCGGTCCCACCCACCGGCCTGGGGACGCCTCGACCGAGCGCAGCGCGGCACTGATCACGAAGCTCATGACCGCACTGGGTTACGAGCGATACGGGGCGCACGGGGGTGACGCCGGGTCCTTCATCGCACCGCAGATGGGCCGGATCGCGCCGCGGCACCTGGCCGGTGTCCACCTCAACGACCCGATCACGATCCCGGCCGGGGACATCGACCCGGCCGACCTCAGCGCCCGAGACCGGGAGAAGCTGGCCCGGTACCAGGACTGGAACCGGTTGGAGACATCCGGCTACGCGGGCATGCACTCCACGCGCCCACAGACCCTCGCACCGGCGATGGCCGATTCGCCGGCCGGGATGCTGGCGTGGGTACTGGATGTGGTCAAAACCTATACAAATCCGGCGAAACCGGCACCCGATGCGGCGATCGACCGCGACCTGCTCCTCACCGATCTGTCCCTGCTGTGGTTCACCGATACCGCCGGCTCCTCCATGCGGCTCTACAAGGAATCCCGGCAATGGGGCGCCGCACCGGCCGATTCGGGCGTCCCCACCGGTGTCGCGGTCTTCCCGGGCAGCAGCAGCATCCGGGGTGTCGCCGAGCGCCGGAATACGATCGTGCACTGGTCGGAATTCGATCGCGGCGGCCACTTCGCCTCGATGGAAGCCCCCGATCTGCTGACCACCGATCTGCGTGACTTTTTCCGAAAGTTGCGCGGACCGAACGAATAACGCACCGCCGCAAGCAGTTCCGCCGAAATCCCGCCGATCTCTGGCAGGATGGCGGCATGGCCGAGATCCACAGGACGACCATGGCGCCAACCAAACTGGAGCTGCTGGCTCGGTGGCTGCCCACCCGGCACTGGTACTCCGGCGCCGAGTCGCCGGTCCTGTCCAAGTCCGGCGGCTTCCGCCTCGACGATCCGGCCGGCGAGGTGGGCATCGAGCTCATGGTCGTCACCGACGCCTCGGGCGCGGAGCCGGTGGCGTATCTGATTCCCATGACCTATCGCGGTGCGCGGGCCGAGGACCTCGACCACGCGCTGATCGGCACGTCCGAACACGGTGTGCTGGGCCTGCGCTGGCTCTACGACGCCACGTACGACACTGTCTTCATCGAGCAGGCCGCTCTGCTGCTGACCGGCAAGGCCACCGCCCAGGCCCAGAGCACGAGCAACACCCCCGACCTATCCGTGCACGTGGTCCCCGGCGACATCCTCTGGCCCGCACCCGGATTCCGTCCGACGGTCATCGACACCGACACCCACACCGATATCGCCTTCGATTCCGACCGCTCGACCAACGCGGGCGCGGAGCTGATCCGCGTCCACCGCCGCCTCACCACCGGACCGGCGCTCCAGCGCGACCGCAGCCACGTCGACGCGCTGTGGTCGGCCGCGGACGGCAGCTCGTCACGCGGTGTCTTTCTCAGCGCTCCGTAGACGCGGACCGGCCGGTGACGCACCATACGTCACCGGTGAACCCGGACGTGGCTCAGTGGTGTTCGAGATCGTCCTTGATCTCGCTGAGGGCATCGACCGGAGTGAGGTTCTGGCCCTGGGAGTTCTGCCCGAGCTGTGGCCAGCCCTTGCCGTCCTGTCCGAGCAGCTGGGTCCAGATGTCACGCAGCATGCGGCGGTCGTCGTCGGTGAAGCTCATGTCGTCTCCCGTGAGTAGGGTGCGGAATTGGTCGGGGCTGCCGCGGAAGGCATCCACGTCCAGGGAGCGACCAGCTACCGAGCCACTGTCGCTGAACTGGAACACCGCGACCTCGGCCCCGCCGTAGGGCTGCCAGCCGACGTCGTCGTCGCCCGGGTAGATCACCGAGGCGTAGCCGGAGCGGCCGTCGCCGTAGTTCGAGGTCATCAGCGGTGGAATTCCGCTGAGGTCGGGTGAGCCCATATTGCCTTCCCAGTACCAGTGCGGCAGATACGAGAGCGCGACGTGCACACCACGATTCTCGATAGCGGCGCGCACCGCCTCGAACACGCCGATGTCGCCGGAATTCAACTCGTGGTCGAGCATGGCCGGGATCCCGTGATCGCCAAGGTGATCGACGAACAGCGCGGCTTGGGCGTCGGCGTCGCAGTCGCCGCGCACATAGTGGTAGCCGACGAGGATCTTGCCTGCCGCCAGGGTGGCGTCACGGAACGCGGGCCAGGAAGCGTCGGTGTAGTAGTCGCCCTCGCTGACCTTGGCGATGACGAACTCGAATCCCTCGGCGAAGACCTCCGCGAGATCGAGACCGTCCTGGTAGTTGGAGATGTCGATTCCGAAAATCGTTGCGCTGGAAGTAGTCATATCGGGTCCGTTCTGGTCGGGTGAGGCCGGCGCGGGCGGCTCGGCGGCGTCGGTCAGCATGGTGAGCGGGTCCAGGCGATCCGGGCCCGGCGGCACCCACGAGTACCGGTGCCACTCGAAGTGCATGTGCGGGGGGACGCCGCCATTGGTGCCGGAATCGGGATTGATGTGGGCGATACGGTGCCCGGCCTCGACCCGGCTGCCCAGCGCGACCTCGCGCACGATGTGCCCGTAGACCGTGGTGCCCCCGCCGTCCGCCACTGGATGATCGACGACCAGCCAGCCCGCCGGATCCGGTCCGCCGAAACCCGTTGCGGCACCGGCGTACACGACAGTCCCGCCTTCCGACGCGTACACCGGTTCGCCCCCGCTGCCGCCGTCCCTGCCGAAGTCCACGCCCCAGTGGAAACCGTCGTCGCGCGGTCCGAATCCCGAGGTGATCACCCGTCCGGCGGCCATGGGCCAATACCTGGTGAGAGCCATGAGTCTTCTCCCCCTTTGTGGTACAGCCGATCCGGTACCCGGACGTTTGCTGTGACCCGATTAAAGCGGGATCGCCGGTCCGATTCCTCACCCGAACAGATGAAGTTTCCCTGTGATAACTCGGTGCGCTCGGCCGATAAACTGGTATCACCTCCGACCGGGGCTCGGCGGCCGGAGACGTGATCGTTCTTCATCGGGGGCAGGACCATGGACATGGGGGAGACGGGCATCTCACTCGCTCGCTTTTCCGAGCTGATCGCGGAGATCAACCGTGCAATCGGGCGGCCAGGCGCGTGGACACGCGCACTGCGGGCCATCACCGACAGCCTCGGCGGCCACCACGGCTGCCTCGTCACGACACAGGGCGGGCGCCGGTACATGCTCGCGAGCACCAACGATGGGCTTCGTGATAGCTACAACGACGGCTACGGGGGCATGGATCCGTTCGCGGCCGCGCTCGAATCCGCGCTCACCGCAACGGTGCTCACCGGTAGCGAGCTGATACCACCGGATGGCGGGCGCCGACATCCGTTCATCACCGGCTGGGCCGCGCCACACGAGCTCGGGGACGGCGTGTACATGCGGATGGCGACGCCGGGCTCCTGGATCGCCGTTTATCCACGCGCGGACCGGCACCTGGACCGCGGCCTGGCCGAACGGGTGCTGAGGTTGTTCCTGCCGCACCTGGACCATGCCCTCGGCATCGCCGCGCGACTGACCGATGCCGTCATCGACCGGGATCTTGCCCTCAGCGTGCTCGACCGCCACCGGCACGGCCTGGCGCTGGTATCCGGTTGCGGCCGGGTCGATTACGCCAACCCTGCGGCGCTGGCGATAGTGCGGGCCGGCGACGGTCTGCGCCTGGGCGGCCAGGCGCGCCTGGAATCGAACGACCCCGCGGTGTCGCGCCGGCTGCGGCGCCTGCTGGCGGCGGCCGTGCAGACCGGCCCGTCGAATGCTGCGGCCCGCCTGCTCATTCCACGCGAGGGCAACCGGCCGCCGCTGACCGTGTCGATCCTGCCGCTCGGCCCGGGTTCGCAGGAGTCACCGCGCCGGACGGCGCTGATGGTGGTGGTCGATCCCGAACGTGAGGAGCCGGGCAGCCGCGAAACCCTGCGCGAGCTCTACGGACTGACCCGGGCCGAATCGCAAGTAGCTTTCGAGGTGCTGCGCGGCAGCGGGCTGGCGTCGGTTGCCGAGGAGCTCTATATCTCGATCAATACCGCACGCACCCACCTGCGCCAGGTGTTCGCCAAGACCGGCACGTGCCGACAGGCCGAGCTCGTCCGCCTGCTGTCGTGCGTGCTCTCGGGTGCCGGGCAATTCGCCGACGGGCGACGCACCGGAGCCGGGTGAGCACGCGAACGTTCAGTTACCCGAGTGAATCGGTCATATCATTTATGCATGCCCGCCAATCGGATCGAGGGGCGAACCGATGCATTCGCCGACTGGGCTTGGCAGTCGCTGGTCGTGACCGGCGGCTGCTCGGTGGTGCTCGGGGTGGTGATGGCGGTGTGGCCGGACAAGTCGGAGACGGTGGCGGGGATTCTGTACGGGCTCACGCTGGTGGCGTCGGCGGCGGTGCAGCTCGTCGTCGCGTTCGGGGCGCGGATCGCCACCGCACTGAAGGCACTGGAGGTCGTGAGCGCGATCATCGCGCTGGTGCTGGCCGCCTGGGCGTTCACCAGCGGTGAGTGGGTTGCGTTGCTGTCCTTGTGGATTGGGATGGCCTGGGTGGCGCGGGGCATCGGGCAAGCGATTGTGGGCGTGTGGTCGGAGCAGTTCGCGGGGGCGGGTCGGCTGGAGGTGGTCGGGCTGCTGACGCTGGCCGCAGGCGTGGTGGTCGCGGTCGTTCAATTCGAATCGCTGACATCGCTGTCGATCGTGGTGGGCCTGTTGACCATTGCCCTGGGCGTCTCGGAAATCCTCCTCGGCGTCCGGATGGAACACGAGGCCGTCGAGACCGCCTGACAATTCACGTGGCCGAAAACCGGATTGCTCTCGGGTAACTTACCAGCCTGAAATTCGTCAATTGCCCAGAATTTGCCAGTAGGTTCGGGGTGTTCGGGAGCTCGGGTAATCGATCACGCGGCGGATGCCGCCGCGACACGGTGAGAGGCAGGGGCAGATGGCGCGAGACCACCGGTTCCGATGGTCTGGGACATCCCGCCGCTCTCGCCGGTGGTCGACACGCTGCGCGACACCGGCCACGATGCCGAGGACCACGGCAATACTCACAGCCATGCGCAGCTACATGCGCGCCGTGAACCTCGGCCGCGAGACCCGCCCGGAGATCGCCACCGAGGTCGGCATGACCGAGGAGGAGATCTACGAGATGTACCGGCTGCTGGCCGTCGCCGAATACGCCGAGCGCTACGTGATTCCGGCGGCCCACGCCGAACAGGCACACGGGCTCGAGGAACTGGCCACCGAGTGCGGCCTCGACTACGACGGCGGTCCGGGTATGGGCGGCCGGGGTCCGTTCGGTGAGCGCTCCGGGCAGGTGACGCCGGTCGCGGTGGAGAACTTCCGGATGCTGCAGGAGCGGCAGACCGCCGACGGGTCGGTGTCGGTCGCCGGATCCACCCGGGTCAACCTGCTCAACTGGGACGGTCGCGGCAGGCCCGAAGGGCTCATGCCGAAACAGCCGGGGAGGCATCGCAAATGAGGCGAAAGACCGCGCAACCCGAGACCGGTGACGCCCAGCGGAGCGCAGCCTGGCAGGTGCAGTCGCTGCTGCTCGGCTATCCCGATGAGGCGCTGCTCGACTCGCTGCCCATACTGGCCCGGGCCGTTTCGGCGCTGCCCGAGGCAGTCGGTGCACCTTTGCATCCGGTGTTGTCCTATCTCGACACCACCCAACCGCTCACCGCGGCAACCGAATACGTCGACACCTTCGATCATCGTAAGTGTTTCAGCCCGTACCTGACCTGGTTCCTGTACGGCGACACCCGTAAGCGCGGCATGGCGTTGCTGCGATTCAAGCAGGTCTACCGCAGCGCCGGTCTGGTGCTCGGCGACGACGAGCTGTCCGACCACCTGGCGGTGGTGCTCGAATTCGCCTCGGCGCATCCGGTTCCCGGGCAGCGGCTGCTCGAGGAGCACCGCGCGGGCATCGAGGTCATGCGCCTGGCGCTGCGGGAGGCCGGCTCGCCCTGGACGGGCGTACTGGATTCGCTCTCCGCGACCCTGCCCGCCCTGCAGGGCACCGAACGCGAGGCCATTGCCGCGCTCGTCGCCGCCGGGCCGCCGGATGAGGACGTCGGTCTGGAACCGTTCGCACCGCCCACCTACAAGCCGGATTTCATCGGAGGTCGAGGATGACCCTGAGCGCGAAGGACTATCTGCTCTGGGTCGCCGTACCGTATGCGGCGCTGGTGCACGTCTTCTCCGCCCCGGTCGGCTATCTGACCCGCCCGTACGTCGTCTACCGCAGCCGCGACGTGTGGACCCCCGGCGAATCACAGCCCAAGCGCGGCTGGGAGCCGGTCGGCCACTGATTCGATCTCGTATCCGGGCCAATTTGCCGAGCGCAACCCGAAATCCGTTCAACGCACACATCCCGGGTCGGTAGGGTTCGGCGCGTGGCGAGGATTGCGTTTCTGGGTGTGGGCCGGATGGGTGCGGGTATGGCGGCGCGGATGCTCGGTGCCGGGCACGAGGTGTCGGTGTTCAACCGGACGCCGGAGAAGGCGGCCGGATTGGTCACGGCGGGAGCGACTCTCGCGGCGACGCCGCGCGAGGCTGCGCACGGGGCCGAGGCCATTTTCGCCATGGTGGCCGACGACGACGCCTCGCGCGCGGCCTGGCTGGGTGCGGACGGGGCGCTGGCGGGGGAGTACGTGCCGGACGCATTCGCGGTGGAGTTCTCCACCGTCTCCCGGCGATGGGTGCTGGAACTGGCGAAACACGCAGCGGCACACGGGATTCGGTATCTCGACTCGCCGGTGACCGGGCTGCCGGACGCGGCGGCCGCTGGGCGGCTGACCCTGTTCATCGGTGCGGACCCCACCCACCTCGACATGGCCCGGCCGCTGCTGGCGCCGTTGTGCACCGACATCGTGCACTTCGGTGCGGTAGGCGCGGGCACGAGTTACAAGCTCATTCAGAACCTGCTCGGTTCGATCCAGATCGCCGCCACCGCGGAGGCGCTGCGCACCGCCGAACTCGCCGGGCTCGACCTGGCGGTCGTGACGGACACCCTGTCTCGGGGCGGAGCCGCCAGCCCGACCGTCGTCCGCATGTGCAGGGAGATGACGGGCGGCGTCCACGATCGCGATATCGCCTTCACGGCCGCACTCCGCTTGAAGGACACCCGAATCGGCGTCGAACTGGCCGACGCGGTCGGCACGCCCGCGGCCCTCGGCCACACCGCCGAGCAGATCTTTCAGCGCCTCGTCGCAGGTGGCCACGGTGACCTCTCCGAAACGAAACTCATCGACCTGCTCCGCGGCCCGGCCGTGGGATGACCGGTGGCAGAGAACGTCACGCCTCGACGTACTCGGCAGCGACATCGAGGATCCAGGTGATCCCGAAGCGATCGCGCAGCATCCCGAAGGCCGGTGCCCACTGTGCGGGCCCGAATGCCTCGATGACCGCCGCACCGTCGAGAAGGCGATCCCACAGCGCGCCCACCTCCTCGACGGTCTCGCCGCGGACGGAGAGGAAGAACGCCTCCCGGGTGAGGGTGGTGCCGTTCTCGCGCCGCGTGGTGGGCACGCCCTGAGTAACCGGCGCATCGTCGCCGGGCACATCGTAGGCCATGACCCGGAAGCCGTTGCCGGCGATGATCTGCCCGAAGACGACCTTGGTGGCGTCGGGTAGCGCGGCCGGCATCCCGAAGTCACCGTAGGTGGCGATGGTGGTCTGCCCGCCGAATACCGACTGGTAGAACTCCAGGGCTGCCCGGGCCTGGCCGTGGAAATTCAGGTGCGCAACAGCGTTGACCGACATGGGGATCCGTTCCCTTCGAGATGGGTTTGCCGCCGGAGGACTCCGGCGACTACAGCCACCCTGTCACCGGTACCGGTCAGAGAACGTCCGCTACTCATGGCAGCCTGGACACCATGCCGACCGCCTCCTCGACGTCGACCACGCACCGCTTGCTCGCGTTGCTGTCGTTGCTGCAGGTCCGCCGCGATTGGCCCGGAGTTCTGCTCGCCCGGCGGCTCGGCGTCAGTGAACGCACGGTGCGACGCGATGTCGATCGCCTGCGCGAGCTCGGCTATCCCGTCCGAGCGGTCAAGGGACCCGATGGCGGTTATCGACTCGAAGCCGGCAGCGAACTCCCGCCGCTGCTGTTCGACGACGAGCAGGCGGTCGCGCTCGCCGTGGCATTGCGGATCGCGGCCGGAACCGGAGCGGGCATCGAGGAGGGCGCCGCGCGAGCCCTGGCGACCGTGCGGCAGGTCCTGCCCGCTCGTTTGCGGCAGCGCGTCGATGCCCTCGAGATCACAGCCGTCGAATCGGCAGGGCGCGGCGCCGATCCTCGAGTCGATACCCGTGTCCTGCTGGCTGTGAGCGGCGCCATCCGATCCAGAGAGGAACTGCGATTCGATTACCGGTCACCGACCCGCCCGAATGCCGCCGATCCGCGCCCGCCTCGGCGGGTGCAGCCCCACCACCTCGTGGTTCGCAGCGGTCGCTGGTACCTCGTCGGGTGGGAACCCGAACGGGCGGACTGGCGGATCTACCGCGCGGACCGCATGACGCTTCGCGTCCCCAACGGACCGCGCTTCACCCCTCGGCAAGAGCCCGGCGGCGACATCGCCACCTTCCTGTCCGCGCGGTTCAAAGGCTCCGGCAGTGAAAACGCCTGGCCGTGCCGCGGCGAGGTGATCCTGGAACTCCCCGCCGCGGAGGTGAGCCCGTTCGCCGGCGACGGCATCGCCGAAGAACTCGGACCCACCCGGACCAGACTGCTGCTCGGTTCCTGGTCGTGGGCTGCGCTCGCGGCGACGCTGGCGCGTTTCGACACCGAGATCGAGGTCATCGGACCACAGTCACTGCGTGAGGCGTTCGCCGATCTGTCCCGTCGCGCGAGCCGAGCCGCACGGCTCCCCTGACAGACACATGATCGATCTGCGCCGTTCGAACCTCTATTCCGCCAACCGGATTCGGCTACGCTGCCCTTCGCGCCCGTCACCAGAATCATGTCACGCGCCTCGTGAGCCGGCCGGGTACCGCCGCGGCGGTTCAGGCTGTCACGAAAGCGTACGGGCGCAAAGCATCCGATCAGCAATCAGGGCAGATCGTAGGCGGTGGCGTGGCGGGGCTGATACAGCCCGATCTCCCCGGCGCCGGGCACCTTCAGCATGGTGAGCATGCCCCAGCCCGCATTGGTGACCTCCGAGGTGAATTCGACGCCCTTCGAGTGCAGGTCGTCCATGGCGGCGGCCAGGTCGTCGCACATGAGGTACAGCTCCGCGCGGCCGCTGTCCGGGGCGGCCGCGGGATGGACCGCGAGTTCGGCGGGCGGTGACTTGAAGATCAGCCATCCGTCGTGCGCGTCCACGTGGGCCAGGCCGAGGATGTCACGGAAGAAGGCCCGTGCCGCCTCGGCGTCCTCGGCATACAGGATGGTGTGTGCGCCGGTGATCATGCGCTGACGCTAACAGCGGCCGGCGCTTTCGGCCCGTAGGCGGGCGGTCATGGTGTCGGCCAGTTGCGCGGCGAATTCGGGTGCTTCGGTGCGCATTCCATTGTGGGCGCCGGGGAATTCGGTGACCTCGCGGCCGATCCGGCGGGCGATCTCCATGGCGGGGCGGTACGGCAGGCAACCCCGCGTCTCGCGCCCGACCGCCAGGACCACCCGGTCGGCCATCGGGGCCAGCGCCTGGTAATCGGGCAGGTACGCAGTGAATTCCCGCAGTTCGTACTCCAGCATGAGCGGGCCGTTGGCCGCCAGCCGCGCCCACATCTCGGCGGCGCGTGGTGGTAGCTCGGCCGGTACGGGAGACGGCTTCATCGCATTGCTGATCCCAGCCAGGAAGCGCGCACCCGCCGCGGCCGGGCTCTCGGTGCGGAACAGCGTGTAGACCTCCTCGATCATGGCGCGCTGCTCGGCGGCATCGGGAAGCACCGCGAAGCAGGGCGGTTCGTGCGCTATCAGGAGGCGCACCCGATCCGGATGCCGCGCCAGTAGATCCAGGCCGACGATCGCGCCCGCACTGCCGCCGACGACGAACGCGGGCTCGTCGGTGAGATGGTCGAGCAGCCGGAAGGCGTCATCACTCTGCACCTCGACCCGCTGTGTCTGCTGCGGCCCGTCCAGCACGCTGCGCGAATATCCGCGCGGATCCAGCGACACCACCGTGAACCGGTCCTCGAGCACCTCGGCGATCGGATCGGCCGAGGCCGCGTCACCCCCACCGCCGGGCAGGAACAACACCGGCGGCCCGCTGCCGCGCACCTCATAGTAGAGGGTCGCGCCGGGTACGCGCAACGTCTCGAATCTCATTGCGGTGTCTCCTCTTTCGAATTCGGACTGCATGGCAACCGTGGGACAGCGGCTAACCTAGTAAAATTAGGGTGAAACCTAATATATATAGGTTTGGAGAGTTTGCCAAACGGCGTCGGCCGCTCGCGGGCTGGGCGAAAGAGCAGAAGTCGGTCGACCGATCGACCCCGCTACCCGACTACCGGACGCTGCTCGACACCACCTTCGCGAGCCACGGGAACTGACTCGTTCCGCCGGTCCGCAACCCGCTCGGTCAAACTCGACCGAGGCCGGAAAGTGCCGGTTACTGTTGTGCCGCATGGGTTCTGAACCGTACGACTATGTCGCCGGACTGCCTCGCAAGCGCATGGGTGCGGGTGCGCTGTTCGTCGACGAGCAGGATCGGGTGCTACTGGTCGAACCGACCTACAAGCCGTACTGGGAGGTGCCCGGCGGGGTCGTCGAGGCCGGTGAATCGCCCTACCGTGCGGCCGTGCGGGAGATCCGCGAGGAGCTGGGGCTGATTCTGCCGATCGGGCGGCTGCTGGCGGTCGACTGGGTGCCCGCCGGCCCGTATCCCGACGACGGGGTGATGATGGTGTACGACGGCGGGCTGCTGCCCGCCGAGCAGGTCGCCGCGATAACCCTTCCGCCGGCCGAACTTCGGAGCTGGGCGTGGTGTGACAGCGAGGCTGCGACGCGGCTGCTGCCCGCGGTGCTGGCCCGGCGCGTGGCAGGAGCGCACCGGGCCAGAACGGCGGGGATCACGGTCTATCTGGAGGATGGCTTCGAGACCGGTTGACGCGCAATCAGAGCGCGGCCAGGCAGGCCCGGGCGATCTCGACGTCCTGGTCGGCGGTGCCGCCGGACACGCCGACCGCCCCGATGACCTGTCCCGCGGCATCGGTGATGGGCAACCCTCCGCCGAAGGACACCAGCCCGCCATTGCTCCACTCGATCCCGTAGATCGGGCCGTCGGGCCGGGAGATCTCCCCGAGAGAGGCGGTCGGAATGCGAAACAGGATGGCCGTCTTGGCCTTTCGCTGGGCCAGGTCGATGCAGCCGAGCAACGCGTCGTCCTTGCGGCTGAAGTGCAGCAGGTGCCCGGCCGCGTCGACGACGGCGATATTCATGGGGACTTCGATGGTGTCGGCGGCCTTGTGGCCGGCGGCGGCAAGGCGAGCGGCGGTATCCAGGGAAAGCGATGTCATGGCATCCAGCCTCGGTGTGAAGCGGGCGCGCCGACCAGGGGGTGTCGTAGCGAGGTATCGCGTCCCTGGGGATGACACCACCAGGAACCGCACGATCGCCTGGGCCAGACTGGACGGTATGAGTGAGCTCGGCGAATTCCTGAAGGCCAAGCGGGCAGCCGTGTCGCCAGAGGACGTGGGGCTGCCCGCGGTGGGAAACCCGCGCCGGGTGCCGGGGTTACGGCGCGAGGAGGTCGCGCTGCTGGCCTCGGTGAGCGTCGATCACTACACGCGACTGGAGCAGGGCCGGGTTTCGGCGGCCTCGGAGAACCTGCTGGCCGGCATCGCGCGGGCGCTGCGGCTCACACCCGAGGAACACGAATACCTGCGGATGCTGGTGCAGACCCGGCCGCGGCGCGGGACCGCCAATACGCCGGAAGTCGGTGGGGCGCTGCGGGATCTGCTCTCCGCACTGCAGACCCCGGCGATCGTCCTGGGCCCGCGCACCGACATTCTCGCCTGGAACGCCGGTGCGACTGCGCTGTTCCTGGATTTCGCGGAAATCCCGGTGGCGCACCGGGCGCTGGTCCGCCTGGTCTTTCTGGAGCCCCGCGTGCGCGGGTTGTTCGTGAACTGGGAGCAGGTCGCCGCCGAGGCCGTCGACCGTCTGCGTATGGCCGCCGCCCGCATGCCCGGAGATCCGCGACTGACGCAGCTGGTGGGGGAGTTGTCGGTACACGACGCCGATTTCCGGCGGTGGTGGGCCGGGCACGGAGTACGGACCATGGCCGGTGGGCGCAAGCAGCTACGCCATCCGGTGGTCGGTGAGCTGGAGCTGGATTGGCAAGTGCTGCAGGTGCTTACGACCTCGGAGCAGACGCTGGTCACGTATACGGCCCCGGAGGGCTCGCCCAGTCACGAGGCGCTGCGCATCCTGGGCTCCTGGAACGCCGCCGCTCCGGTGCTGCGCCCGGGGCCGATCGAGACCGGACCATAACCTGGAGCAATATCTACTACGTCCCGTCGTTTTCGGCCTAGGATGTCTCCAAGGGGGCATCCGCGAAACGCGAAGGGGAGTGCAGCGCATGCGAGCAATCACCCGAATCCTGAACTACGTCAAGGCGATGCGGCGGGCCCGCCGCAATCGGACAGATCTCGTCGGCTGGCTCATCCGGCGGCCGCAGCTCCTGGTCAGCACCATGATCCAGGAGACGATGCTGCTGCTCTCGAACCGGGTCGACCCGCATCTGAAGGACCTGGCCGAGCTCAAGGCCGCCGCTCTGGTGAACTGCCAGTTCTGCCTCGACATCGGTTCGACGCTGGCCCACTACGGCGGACTCACCGAAGCGCAGGTCACCGAATTGCCGAAGTATCGGGACAGCGACGCGTACAGCGATCTGGAGAAGCTCGTCCTGTCCTACGCCGAGGCCATGACTCTCACACCGACCGCGCTCGATCTGAGCGAGATTCGCGCCCGGCTGCTGACCCACGTGAGCAAGGCCCAGCTCGCCGAACTGGCCGCAGCCATCGGGTGGGAGAACCAGCGGGCCCGCGTCAACCAGGCGCTCGGCGTGCGCCCGGCCGGTATGGCCGAGGGCATGACCTGTGCGCTGCCCGAACCCCGCCAGGTCGGCTGACATCTTCAGGTTCACACCTTTTCCATTCGCGCAGCAATGAATTCGGCGCGGTCGTACCGTCATGACCGGTGTCCATGTACCGACCGCTTGGAGCAACCATGACCTCGACCGCACCAGTCACCTCCGGAACCATCGCCGTGCCGGACGGCACCATCTACTATGAAGTCCGCGGCAGCGGCCCACTGATCGCCCTGATCGGCGCGCCGATGGATTCCGGACCGTTCGGCGCGCTGGCCGAACTACTCGCCCCCGACTACACCGTGCTGTGCAGCGACCCGCGGGGCCACGGCCGAAGCCCGGTCAACGACACCGACAAGGACTCGACGCCGGAACTGCGTGCCGACGACCTGGCCCGCGTGATCACCCAGGTCGACCTGGGCCCGGCGACCGTACTCGGGTCCAGCGGCGGGGCCATAACCGGTCTCGCGCTGGCCATCGCCCGGCCCGATCTTGTCCCAACCCTCGTTGCACACGAGCCGCCGCTGCGCGAATTGCTGCCCAATCGCGACGAGCTGCGTGCTCGGACCGATGAGGTCCAGGCCGTCTACGAGTCCGGCGATGTGCTCGGCGCGGTCCGCAAGTTCTTCGCCATGACCGGCCTGTCCATGCCCGAGGAAGTGCTGCTGCAGATGTTCGGCGGTGAGCGGGACCCGCAGTCGATCGCCTCCGACGACTTCTTCTACCGTCACGAGCTGCACACCACCTCCGGCTGGCAGCCTTCCCTCGACGCCCTCCGCACCACCCCGACGAAGATCATCATCGGTATCGGCGACGAATCCGCCGACAAGTTCTGCGACCACACCTCCCGCGTGCTCGGCACCGAGCTCGGCATCGAGCCGACCCTCTTCCCCGGCGGCCACGGCGGTTTCATGGAACAGCCCGACGCCTTCGCCAAGCGCCTGCGGGAAGTCCTGCACGACAGCTGACCGATTTTGTCGGCGACCATGCATGGGCGGCGGCGCCTCCCGGGTTTTGCCTGTGGCAATGCATGGTCGCCGGTAAACGCGTGGTTTAGGCTGAGGACACACTGATCCCAGGGCGCGGAGGTGTGGACTATGAGGATTCGAATGGTTCGGGGTGTGGGATTCGGGGTGGTGGGGCTCGCGATATTCGTGGGCGCCGTGGCGGTCTCGCCGGCGGCTCGAGCCGACGGACAGCGCTACGTGTGTGATCAGGTGCAGGTCACGATGGACGGGCACGGGCTCGGGACCGGGAATTGCGTATCCGCGGGAGGCGGAGCACCTGCCATGGGATTGATCACCGGCGCTTTCGATATCACGAGGCGCTCGGACAACTACACGGTGCATTGTTCCGACAATGGCGGCATGGCGACCGGGGAATCATGGCTCCCGGGTGAAGTGAACGGGGGCGCGACACAATGCGCTCCGACTTCCTGACACGGATTCAGTCGGGACGAATTGCCCAGCGCGCGTAGGTGTTTTCGGGATTCACGGTGATGATGTCGGCGATCTGCACAATATCGTCGGGTATCAGGCCGCCGAAATGCGCGAGGCTGGGGACGATCACCGCATCGGCCTCGAGGCGGGAGATCAGTGTGCGTACGCGCACGAACGGGCGATCGGTCTCGGGGCCGAAGACCAGGGTCTTGCACAGGTCGTAGCCGAGCCGTCGAGCCAGATGCTGGATCTGAGCCTCGTCCCACTGTTGCTGTGCCCCTGACACATCGTGCCGGAGGAATCCGATCGCTGATGGTTGTGGCCGCATCTCGCCGCTCTCTTGAACTGATCCGCTGGGCACCGGTGTCAACGCTACGGCTAACCTGCGCCGTACATAGGGTGATCCGCCGAGAAACTGCTCGTCGCAAACGTGTCGCGATCGGAGTGTCCGCGCCGGCGCCGCCGGGTATGCCGCCGAAAATGCTTGGTATGCAATGCATTACCTAATTTCGGTGAGCCTCTCTTTGCTGGCGGGCAACCCTCTGAAGCATTACCGTTCCCCTCGTGAGGGACGGTTTCGAGGGTTCGGTGGCGGTCGCGCAGGCGACCGAACCACATGCGGTGGGATTGGCGACGCGCCTGAATTGGCTGCGCGCCGGCGTATTGGGAGCCAACGATGGAATCGTCTCCGTGGCAGGCATTGTGGTCGGGGTGGCGGCGGCCACCAGCAACAGCGCCGCGATCATGACCGCGGGCGTGGCCGGACTCGCGGCCGGCGCGGTCTCGATGGCCTTGGGCGAGTATGTCTCGGTCAGCACCCAGCGCGACAGCGAGCGCGCGCTACTCGAAACCGAGCGACGCGAATTGGCCGAGCAGCCCGAGGCCGAATTGGCCGAGCTCGCGGCCATCTATCAGGCGAAGGGCCTCTCGGCGGCCACGGCTCAGGCTGTGGCGGAAGAACTCACGGCCCGGGACGCGTTCACCGCGCACGCGGAGGCCGAGCTCGGCATCGACCCGGACGAGCTGACCAATCCGCTGCACGCCGCACTGTCCTCGGCGCTGTCGTTCACGCTGGGCGCGCTGCTGCCCCTGCTGGCGATCCTGACGCCGCAGGCGATCCGGGTGCCACTCACCATGGCGGCGGTACTCACCGCACTGGCCCTGACCGGGGCTGTGGGTGCCCGGCTCGGCCAGGCGCCGGTGGCGCGGGCGACAGTGCGGGTGCTCGCGGGCGGCGCGCTCGCCATGATCACCACCTATGTGATCGGACACCTGGTCGGCGTCGCGATCTGATCGGGAATCGCTGCGGCCGACCAGGTCTCACGCGATCGGGGTGGGCGAGTCCCCGGCCAGCAGGAGTTGCGGGACCTGGGTGAAGGTCCATCCGGTGCCGGTGCGGGTGAAGACATAGACGAGGTCGAAGCGATCGTCGGGCCAGGATTTGGGTGGTGCGGGAGCAATGCCGCCGAGCTGAGCGATGATCGCGCCGATGTTCTCGTGCTGCCAGCTGATCAGCACCGGTCCGGTCGCACCGGCGAGCGCCGAGACCAGCTGCGCCTCCTGCCCTTTCGGGAAGCGGCCGTCGATCCGCACGTTGAGCGCGGCGGCCAGCGGCGTCACGGTCTGCTGCGGCCGCTTACTGCCGTGGCTGCCCGGACCGGAGGCGAAAACCGTTGCGGGCCTGCCAAGTCCGGGACGGAGGGCGGAGGGGGAGCCGTCGGCGCCGCGCGGATCGAACAGCCCGACCAGCGCACCCGCGCGCGCCCAGCCGCGCACGGTCAGCGACTCCTCGTCATGCTCGCCATCCTCGGTGATCCCATACGGCTTTCCCGAACCTGTCGGCTTCTCCGCGTGCCGGATGATCATGACCGCGTCCGGCAGCGCCCCGGTGGCGGGCGGCGGCCCGGCCGGGCCCGTCGTCTCGACCGGCTTGTCATGCTTCTTGCCGCCGCCGCATCCGGTCAGCGCCCCCAGCGCGGCCGCCGAGCCCAGTGCCAACAATGACCGTCGCCCCAGCTCTGCATCCACAACACCCGAACCTACCGACCGGTTCCCGACTGAACCCGCAACGCCGGGCGGCTTCAGCCGATCTTCGATCGACGGCCGCCTTCGACCCCGCTCTGTTCCGCGGCCATTCCCTGCGCCTCGGCTTCGCCGCGCAGGCAGCCTCGGCGGGGCCGGCGACCGCGAGATCATCCGGCACGGCCGCTGGTCCAATCCCCGGACGAGTGCATTCGGGCCGCGAATCCACTGGAAGACAATCTGAGCACCGGAATCTGTGCGCGCGGGGAATCGATTCTGAGGCTCAGCTCGAACGAGCGCTGCCCACCCACCAGCGCCGGTCTCGCGGGGTGCTCGGGTTCGGCAAACAATCCCCGGCCAAATCACCAAAAGGTAGCTGTTGTCGGGATTGGTATCCGTTCGGTCTCGGGGCGGGCTGTTTGGCCATGCGTCGGCTACGGTGATCTTCCCATTTGAGCCGTATTCGATCGCAGGGATTCGAGAATGAACTCGAAGGGTGCTCATGGTTTGCTGTGCGGCCGTCGGTGCCGGATACAGGGACCGGGCGTGGTGGTCTGGGGTTGTTTTGTCGGCGGTAGGGCTGCCGGTGAGCTCGGCGGGTCTGGTGGCAGCCCGAATTCCGAAAGGGGCAGGGTCGCGATGATTCTCGATGATGTTGTTGTGCAACAGGTTTCGTTGCCGGCTGAATCGCTGCTGGACGACTATGGTGCCTGGGTGGCTGGGCATTCCGCTGCGCTGGAGTTGTTCTTCGCGCAGGACGCGCCGACCGTGGGCGCGCTCGACGACCCCTGGACCTTGCAGGGGCTGCAGGCTGCCGTCCGGGTGGCGCGTACGCGGATCGTGGATTGTCGCGGCATCCTCGCCCCTGAGAATCGCGCCCTGATCGATCGGTTCGGACGGTTCGTCGGGGAAGTGTTCGTGCGTCAGTTCGACGGATCGTGGCGCAACGTGCTCGACAACGCACCGCCCGGCGTGCAGGTCTGGCCTATGGTGCGATGCAGCTGTTACCTCACCTGCATCGCACCACACAGCGCTATCGAGATAGCCATTGCGCAAGGCCGCCCCCAGGGACCCGCCGCAACACCCGATGGCATCCTCACCGATCTGTACCACGGTGTGCAGGACAAATACCTGACCTGGACCGCCACCTACCCGACGCCGCAGTACCGGGCGACAGCATGAATCGGGCCCGCCGCGAATGTCGCGGCGGGCCCGATCGATTGGCCGAGGCTCAGTGGGCGAAGGTCGAGGCGTTCTTGGCCAGGTCGAGCAGGGGTTGGGGGAAGATGCCCAGGACCAGGGTGGCCGCGGCGGTGAGGGCGATGACGGTGCTGGTCAGGGTGGGGTAGACGACGGTGGGCGGGGTGGCAGGCGGGTCGGTGAAGAACATCAGGACGATCACGCGGATGTAGAAGAAGGCCGCGATGGCGCTGGAGATGACACCGACGATGACCAGGGTCGCGGCATCGCCACCGGTGGCCGCGGCGAACACGCCGAACTTGGCGATGAAGCCGCTGGTGAGCGGGATACCGGCGAAGGACAGCAGGAACAGGGAGAAGATGGTCGCCAGCCAGGGGGAGCGGCGGCCCATGCCGGCCCAGGCGGGCAACGCCGTTGCCTCGTCACCGTTTTCGTCGCGGACCAGGCTGACCACGGCGAAGCCGCCGAGAGTGCCGAGGCCGTAGACAGCGAGATAGAACAGGACGGACGAGACGCCCGCGGTGGTCGCCGCGACCAGGGCGGTCAGAATGAAACCGGCGTGCGCCACCGAGGAATACGCGAGCATGCGCTTCATATCGGTCTGGGTGACGGCGAGGATCGCGCCGACGACCATGGTGGCGATGGCGATCGCCGCGAGCACCGGCCGCCAGTCGTTGCGCAGGTCGGGGACCGCCACGTACAGCACGCGCAGCAATGCACCGACTGCGGAGATCTTGGTGGCGGCGGCCATGAATGCGGTGATCGAGGTCGGCGCGCCCTGGTAGACGTCGGGCACCCAGGACTGGAAGGGTACCGCGCCGATCTTGAACAACAGGCCGACCGCCAGCATGGCGATGCCGAGAATGGCCAGGGTGTGCGAATTTCCGGCATCGCGGGTGACGGCTTCGGCAATGCCTGCCAGGCGGATGGTGCCGGCGTAGCCGTACAGCAGCGCCATGCCGTAGAGGAAGAAGGCCGATGAGAACGCGCCCAGCAGGAAGTATTTCAGCGCGGCCTCCTGCGACAGCAGCCGACGACGCCGCGCCAGCCCGCACAGCAGGTACAGCGGCAGCGACAGCACTTCCAGCGCCACGAACATGGTGAGCAGGTCGTTCGAGGCCGGGAACAGCATGAGGCCGGCGAGCGCGAACAGGGTGAGGGGGAAGACCTCGGTGGTGGCGACTCCGGCTTTGGTGGCGGCGATTTCGTCGACGCTGCCCGGCGTGGCCGCCGCCTGCGGGGTGAATCCGTCCACCCCGCCGCGCGAGGCGGTCAGGCTCCAGGTGCCGGGCCCTTCCCGCCGCACCGGCATGCGGTCGGCGTGGCGTTCGGCGATGAACAGCAGTCCGAGGATGCCGACGACGAGGATGGTGCCCTGCAGGAACAGGGAAACCCCGTCGATGGCAACGGCGCCCACGACAGCCGTCTCGCGGACATCCCGCAGTCCGATCACCGCGCCGAGCGCGACGGCCAGGCCGCCCAGGCCGAGTACCAGCTGGATCCCGTAGCGGGATCGCCTGGGCGCGAAGGCTTCCACCAGGACGCCCGCGACGGCGACGCCGAACACGATCAGCATCGGGGACAGGTCTCGGTATTCGATGCTCGGTGCCGGGACTGTCGCGGCGAGCAGCAGACCTCCACTCATTTGTGGGCACCTCCGGTGGTCGTCTGGGCGGCTTCCGGCTGCACGGCCGGCGCCGGGTTGTGCTGTCCGATGGTGGTGAGGGTGCGGGCGACGGCCGGATCGATCCGGTCCAGCGCCGGTTTCGGGTACGCGCCCAGGAACAGCAGGGCGAGGATGAGCGGGACCACGACCACCATTTCGCGGGGGAGCAGGTCGTAGAGCCGCTCGTTGCCCTCCTTCACCGGGCCGGTCATCATGCGCTGGTACATCCACAGCACGTACAGCGCCGCCAGCACCAGCGCGGAGGCCGCGAGGACGGCCGCCACCGGGTACCGGGTGAATGTGCCGATCAAGACCAGGAATTCGCTGATGAACGGTGCGAGACCGGGCAGCGAGAGGGTGGCCAGGCCGGAGATGAGGAAGGTGCCCGCCAGGATGGGTGCGACCTTCTGGACACCGCCGAACGCGGCGATGAGCCGGGTTCCCCGGCGCGACACCAGGAATCCGGCGATCAGGAACAGCGCTGCGGTGGAGATGCCGTGGTTGACCATGTACAGCGTCGCGCCGGTGCCGCCCTGAGTGGTGAGCGCGAAGATGCCGAGGATGATGAACCCGAAGTGCGAGATCGAGGTGTAGGCGATCAGTCGCATGACGTCGGTCTGGCCGACGGCCAGCAGCGCGCCGTAGATGATCCCGATCACCGCGAGCACGCTGATCAGCGGCGCGTAAGTCGAAGTGGCCGAAGGGAACAGCAGCAGGCAGTAGCGCAGCATGCCGAAGGTGCCGACCTTGTCGACCACCGCCATCATGAGCACCGCGCTGGCCGGGGTGGCCGACACCGCGGCGTCGGGCAGCCAGGTGTGCAGCGGCCACAGCGGGGCCTTCACCGCGAATGCGAACATGAAGCCCAGGAACAGCGCGTTCAACACCGCGGGCGTCGCACCGAGGTGGCCGGAGTTGGCCGCCTCCACGACCGTCCGGAAGTCGAAGGTGCCGCCGCCATTGCTGCCGAGCTTGTCGCGTGTGGTGATGACGTACAGCCCGATGACCGCCGCCAGCATGATGAGCCCGCCGAACAGGTTGTACAGCAGGAACTTCACCGCGGCCCGCGACCGCTGCTGCCGCACCGCGGCATCCCCGGTCCGCGGCCCGAAGCCGCCGATGAGGAAGTACATCGGGATGAGCATGACCTCGAAGAACACGTAGAACAGCAGAATGTCCAACGCGGTGAACGAGATCAGCACCATGGATTCGACGACGAGGGTGAGCGCCACGTAGAAGTGCGTGACCCGCGGGCCGGTGCCGACCTCCCGCTCGTCCTGCCATCCGGCGAGCAACAGCAGCGGCACCAGCCCGGTGGTCAGCAGAACCAGGACCAGCGCGATGCCGTCCATGCCGAGCGTGTAGCCCGCCCCGAAGGCCGGGATCCACTGCTGCTTCTCGACGAACTGGTATTGCGCGCCACCGGTTTCGAACCGGGTGGCCAGCCAGATGGCGATGCCGAGGGTGCCCAGCGAGACCAGCAGCGCGAAGACCCGCACCCCGGTGCGCCGGCCCGCCGGAAACAGCAGTGCGAGTGCGGCTCCGGCCAGGGGCACGGCCCACAGCGTGGTGAGCCAGGGGAATTCCCGCACGGCACCCAACGATGAACTAGCAAGGTCGTTCACAGGAACCTCACCGCCAGCAGGGCGGCGACCACCAGGGCCGCGCCGGTGAACATGGACAGGGCGTAGGAGCGCACGAAACCGGTTTGCACGCGCCGGATCCGGGCCGACAGGCCGCCGACGACGGCGGCCGTGGTGTTGACCAGGCCGTCGATACCGCGGTTGTCGACGAACACCAGCGACCGGGTCAGGTGCTGGCCGGGGCGCATGAACGCGGCCTCATTGGCGGCGTCGCCGTAGAGGTCGCGGCGGGCGGCCTCGACGAGCGGGCCTGCGGCAGGGGCGGTTTCGGGGATCTCGGCGTGGGCGTACTGGTCGTAGGCCACCCAGATGCCGGCCGCCACCACCGCGAGTGCGAAGAAGGTGATCGCCCAGGACGGGATGAACGGTTCGGCGTGGTGCTGGCCGACGACCGGGGCCAGCCAGTTGGTGAGCGAGGAGCCGTAGGCGAAGAGCATGCCGGAGAACACGGAGCCGAAGGCCAGCAGGATCATCGGCCCGGTCATGGAGGCGGGCGCCTCGTGCGGGTGCACGCCGGCACGCCAGCGGCGTTCGCCGAAGAACGTGAGGATCATGACGCGGGTCATGTAGAAGGCGGTGATGCCCGCGCCGCACAGTGCGGCGAAGCCGGTGACGATGCCGCCGAATCCGCCGTGCGCGAACGCCGCCTCGATGATCCGGTCCTTGGACCAGAACCCCGCGAAGGGCGGAACACCCAGAATGGCAAGGTATCCCAGCCCGAAGGTCACGTAGGTGACGGGCAGCAGTTTGCGCAGCCCACCGTAACGGCGCATGTCGGTCTCGTCGTCCATGGCGTGCATGACCGAGCCCGCGCCGAGGAACAGCCCGGCCTTGAAGAAGCCGTGCGTGAGCAGGTGCATGATGGCCGCCGCGTAGCCGACCGGGCCGAGCCCGGCGGCGAGGACCATGTAGCCGATCTGGCTCATGGTCGAGGCCGCGAGCGCCTTCTTGATGTCGTCCTTGGCGCAACCGATGATGGCGCCGAACAGCAAAGTGATTGCGCCGACTGCCATCACGGCGGCCTGCGCGCCGGGAGCCAGATCGAAGATCGGGTTCGAGCGGGCGATCAGGTAGACACCGGCGGTGACCATGGTGGCCGCGTGGATGAGGGCCGACACGGGTGTCGGGCCCTCCATCGCGTCCCCGAGCCAGGACTGCAGCGGCACCTGCGCGGACTTGCCGCAGGCCCCGAGGAGCAGCAGCAGCCCGATGGCCGTGAGGGTTCCGGTGCCGGCCTGCCCGGCCGCCCCGAACACGGTTCCGAAGTCGATGCTCCCGAAGGTCGCGAACATGACCATGAGCGCGATGGCCAGTCCCATGTCGCCGACGCGGTTGACCACGAACGCCTTCTTGGCCGCCGTTGCGGCGGAAGGCTTCTCGTACCAGAACCCGATCAGCAGGTAGGACGCCAGGCCGACGCCTTCCCAGCCCAGGTACAGCACCAGGTAGTTGTCGGCGAGGACCAGCACCAGCATGGCGGCCAGGAACAGGTTGAGGTAGGCGAAGAATCGCCGCCGTCCCGGATCGTGGGCGATGTAGCCGACCGAGTAGACGTGGATCAGCGAGCCCACGCCGGTGATCAGCAGTGCGAAGCACATCGACAGCTGATCCAGTTGCAGGGCGAAGTCCACCTTCAGCCCGGTCACCGGCAGCCACTCGAACAGGCTGTAGTGCACGGCCCGTTGGTCATTCGACCGGCCCAGCATGTCGCTGAACGCCCAGGCCGCCACCCCGAACGAGGCCAGCGCCATGAGGGTGCCCAGAATGTGCCCCCACGTGTCGCTGACCCTGCCGAGCAGCAACAGGATCACGGCGCCGGCGAGCGGGAGGGCCGGCAGCAGCCACAGCATCATCTGTGCGGTATCCATGTCAGTACCGCAGCATGTTCGCGTCGTCGACCGAGGTCGAACGCCGGGCACGGAAGATGCTCATGATGATGGCCAGGCCGACCACGACCTCGGCGGCGGCGACCACCATGGTGAAGAAGGCGAACACCTGGCCGTCGAGGTTGCCGTGGGTGCGGGCGAAGGTGACGAAGGCCAGATTCACCGCGTTGAGCATGAGCTCGATGCACATGAATACCACGATGGCGTTGCGCCGCACCAGGACTCCGGCCGCGCCGATGGTGAAGAGCAGGGCCGAGAGATACAGATAGTTGTCCGGATTCACCGCAAGCCTTCCTCGTGGGAGTCGTTGCCGTTCTTGCCGCCGTGCGCGTCGGCACCGTTGTGGCCGTTGCCGTTCCGGTGAGTGTCACTGCCGTTGCCGACGGTGCGCACCACGGCTTCGGTGTGGGCCCGGTTGCGCCGGTGCCGCAGGATAGTGCTGACCGAGAGCTCCTCGAAGGAGCCGTCCGGCAGTCGCGCGGGGGCGTCGACGGCATTGTGGCGGGCGTATACGCCGGGCGTCGGCAGCGGCGTGACCCGGGTGCCCCGGCGGAAGCGTTCCTTCGACAGCGTGCGCTGATCGGTGGGCGGCCCGAATTTCTCGCGGTGCGCGAGCACCATGGCGCCGATGGTGGCGGTGATGAGCAGCGAGCCGGTCAGCTCGAACGCCCACACATAGCGCACGAAGATGAGTTCGGCCAGCGCCCCGATGCTGTAATTGCCGCCCAGACCGGGCCCGGTCTCGGCGACGCTCTTGCCGGACATCCCGTGCGCGATGCCGCCGATGAGCAGCATGCCGAAGCCGATGCCCACCACGATGACCGCGAGCCGCTGCCCGCGCAGTGTCTCCCGCAGTGACTCGGCGGAATCCACGCCGACGAGCATGAGCACGAACAGGAACAGCATCATGACCGCGCCGGTGTAGACGACGATCTGCACGATGCCCAGGAACAGCGCGCTCTGGGCGATGTAGAACGCGGACAGTGTGATCATGGTGGCGGCCAGGCACAGTGCCGAGTGCACGGCCTTGCGCGCGCACACCATGCCGAGCGCGCCCAGCACCGCGACCACGGCGAGGATCCAGAACTGCACCGCCTCACCGGTGGAGGTATGGGTGACGATCTGCTGCGCCGGTTGGGAGAGGTGGTCGATCATTGCTGCGTCCCTTCGGCTGCGGCGAGTTCGCCTGCGGCACCGGGGACTTCACCGCGGTAGTAGGAGCCCTCGTCCGCGCCGGGATACATGGCGTGCGGTGGGGCGATCATGCCCGGCTCCATCGGCGCGAGGAGGTCCTGCTTCTCGTAGATGAGGTCGGCCCGATTGTCGTCGGCGAGTTCGTATTCGTTGGTCATGGTCAGCGCCCGGGTCGGGCAGGCCTCGATGCACAGACCGCAGCCGATGCAGCGCAGGTAGTTGATCTGGTAGACCCGGCCGTAACGCTCACCGGGAGAGAAGCGTTCGGTGTCGGTGTTGTCCGCGCCCTCGACGTAGATGGCGTCGGCCGGGCAGGCCCACGCGCAGAGCTCGCAGCCGATGCACTTCTCGAGACCGTCCGGGTGCCGGTTGAGCTGGTGCCGGCCGTGATAGCGCGGCGCGGTCGGGGTTTTGACCTCGGGATACAGCTCGGTGTTCGGCTTCTTGAACATGGTCGAGGCCGTGACCAGGAAGCCGCTGAGCGGATCCAGCAGGCCGGCTTTCTCCGTGGCTGCCGGGGGTTCGGCCGGCATCGGCGGTACTGGGAAGTCCGAGTAGGCCCGGGTGGAGTCCGGATCCGGTGAAGCCTTGGTGCGGTCGCCACCCGCGTGCCCGGCCCGGATGACCAGTGCGAGCAGCAGGACCGCGACCACGATCCCGCCGATCACCATCCCCGCGGTCTGGATGTGGGTCCCGTTGTCCTGCAGCACCTTCAGGGTGGCCACGTACATGACCCATGCCAGCGACACCGGGATGAGCAGCTTCCAGCCCAGGTTCATGAACTGGTCGTAACGCAGTCGCGGCAGGGTGCCGCGCAGCCAGATGAACACGAACAGGAACGTCCACACCTTGGCGGTGAACCACAGTATGGGCCACCAGCCCGAGTTGGCGCCCGCCCACAGGCTGATCGGGAACGGCGCGTGCCAGCCGCCGAAGAAGAGCGTGGTGGCCAGCGCGGACACGGTGGCCATGTTGATGTACTCGGCCATCATGAACATGGCGAACTTGAGCGAGGAGTACTCGGTGTGGAAGCCGCCGACCAGCTCGCCCTCGGCCTCGGGGAGGTCGAAGGGCGCACGGTTGGTCTCGCCGACCATGGACACCGCGTAGATCAGGAACGACGGCAGCAGCAGGAAGACGTACCAGGTTCCGGTCTGCGCCTTGACGATTCCCGAGGTGGCCATGGTGCCCGAGAGCAGGAACACCGCCGCGAAGCACAGTGCCATGGCGATCTCGTAGGAGATGACCTGCGCGGTGGAGCGCAGACCGCCCAGCAGCGGGTAGGTGGAGCCCGACGCCCAGCCCGCCAGCACGATGCCGTACACGCCCACCGAGGCCATGGCCAGGATGTAGAGCACGCCCACCGGCATATCGGTCAGCTGCAGCGCCGTGCGGTGCCCGAACATGCTGACCTGTGGCCCGAACGGGATCACCGCGAACGCCATCACGGCCGGGATGAGCGAAATCACCGGTGCGAGAATGAAGATGGGCTTGTCGACGATGGCCGGGACGATGTCCTCCTTGAGGAGCATCTTGACGCCGTCGGCGATGGACTGCAGGCTGCCGCGCGGGCCGACCCGGTTGGGGCCGACGCGCATCTGCATGAAGGCCACGATCTTACGTTCGGCGTACACCGCGAGCATCGGTATCAGCAGCAGGAAGACGAAGATGCCGATCGATTTGACCAGCACCAGCCACCAGGGGTCGTGGCCGAACACGGCGGTCACGTCGGTCCCGTAGGCGTCGCTCCACCTCCCAGCGCTTGCTTGCGTAACCACGGAGGGGCCCGTGGCCGCCAAAATCGGCAGAGCCAAGTCACTCACGGTGGTCCTCCCGTCGGATGCGCACGAGGTGGCCGGGTGTGGTGCCGAGCTGCACCAGCACGTCGGAGCCAGGGGAATTCATGGGCAGCCACACCACGCGGTCGGGCATCTCGGTGATGACCAGGGGCAGCGTGATGCGGCCGTGATTGTTGCCGACCGTCACCGGATCGCCGGTGGTGGCGCCGATCTCGGCGGCCGTGTGCGGCGAGAGCCGCACCACCGGGGTGCGGGCGGTGCCGGCCAGGTTGGGTTCGCCGTCCTGGAGGCGGCCGCGGTCGATGAGCATGCGCCATGAGGCGAGCACCGCGGTGCCCGCATGCGGCTGGGCGATGGGGTGCGGGAGGTGCGCCGGGGTCGCGACGGGCCGGCCGTCCCAGGCGCCCAGATCCGCCAATTCGGCTCGGGCACTGGCCGCGTCGGGCAGGCCGAGCCGGATCCCCATGTCCGCGGCGATGGCGTCGAGCACCCGGTATTCGGGCATCGGCGCGGCCTCGCGGCGCACGGTGGCGTCGCGCAGTGCGGCGTCGAACTGGCGGTGGCGGCCCTCCCAGGTGAGGAAGGTGCCCGGCTTCTCCATGGCCGAGGCGACGGGGAAGACGACATCGGCGCGGTCACTGATATCGCTGCGGCGCAGTTCCATCGACACCACGAAGCTCGCGGCGTCGATGGCCGACAGGGCCGCATGCGGGTCGGGCAGGTCGCCGACCTCCACCCCCGCGATGAGCAGCGCACCCAGTGTCGGGGCGGCGGCCAGGATCGCGTTGGTGTCGCGGCCCGGCGCCGCGGGCAGATCGTTGACGTTCCACGCATCCCGGACCTGCTGGCGCGCCGCGGAATCCGCGACGGGCCGCCCGCCCGGCAGGAGTACCGGAAGCGCGCCGGCCTCCAGCGCGCCGCGCTCACCGGCACGGCGGGGGATCCAGGCCAGGGTGGCGCCGGTCTCGTCGGCCAGTCGGGCGGCCGCGGACAGGCCACCCGGAATGCCGCCGAGACGTTCGCCGGCCAGGATCAGCGCACCAGGCTCGCGCAGTAGGTCCGCGACCTCGCGCAGGCGCGGGTATCCGGCGGTGACGGCATCGGCCTCACCGGTGCGGACGGCCTCCAGCACATGCGGTTCCGCGCCGGGCGCGGTGAGCATCAGGGTGCCGGACATGCGCTGCAGGCCGCGGGTCACGAAGGGGGCCAGCGAGTAGATCGAGGTGCCGTTCCTACGGGCCGCCTTGCGCAGCCGCAGGTACACCATCGGCGATTCCTCCTCGGCCTCGAAGCCGACGAGCAATACGAACGGGGCGCGTTCGAGCGCCGCGTAGTCGACCGTGATGCCCTGTCCCGCAATGCGAGCCGATAGGAACTCGGCCTCCTCGCCGGAGTGCTCGCGGGCACGGAAGTCGATGTCGTTGGTGTTCAACACGACTCGCGCGAACTTGGAGTACGCGTAGGCGTCCTCGAGCGTGACGCGACCGCCGACGAGCACACCGGCATTGCCGCGTGCCGACGCCAGTCCGCGCGCCGCGACGGTGATCGCCTCGGACCAGGAGGCGGGCCGCAGCGTCCCGTCCTTCCAGTTGCGCACCATGGGCGTGGTGAGCCGGTCCGGTTCGGTGGCGTACGCGAAGGCGAAACGGCCCTTGTCGCAGTTCCATTCCTCGTTGACCTGCGGGTCGTCACCGGCGAGGCGCCGCATGACCTTGCCTCGGCGGTGGTCGGTGCGCTGGGCACAACCCGAGGCGCAGTGCTCGCACACCGCCGGGCTGGATACCAGGTCGAAGGGCCGGGCGCGGAAGCGGTAGGTGGAGCCGGTGAGCGCGCCGACCGGGCAGATCTGCACGGTGTTGCCGGAGAAGTAGGAGTCCATGGGCTCCCCGGCGGCGATGCCGACCTGTTGCAGCGCACCACGATCCATCAGTTCGATGAACGGGTCACCGGCCACCTGCTGGGAGAACCGGGTGCACCGCGCGCACAGCACGCAGCGTTCCCGGTCCAGCAGGATGGCCGCCGAGAGCGGAATCGGCTTGGGATAGGTGCGCTTCTGGCCGTCGAAGCGGGATTCGGCGCGGCCGGTGGACATGGCCTGGTTCTGCAGCGGGCATTCGCCGCCCTTGTCGCAGACCGGGCAGTCGAGGGGGTGGTTGATGAGCAGCAGCTCCATCACTCCCTCCTGGGCCTTGGCAGCGGCGGGGGAGGACAGCTGGGTATGGATCACCATGTCCTCGGCCACCGTCTGGGTGCAGGAGGCGACGGGCTTGCGCTGTCCCTCGATCTCGACCAGGCACTGCCGGCAGGCTCCGACGGGCTCGAGTAGTGGATGGTCGCAGAACCGCGGGATCTGGGTGCCGATGAGTTCGGCGGCCCGGATCACCAGGGTCCCGGCGGGCACGGAAACCGTTGTGCCGTCGATGGTTACGGTCACCATGTCGGTGGGTGTCACCCCGTCGCCGGTCGTGGAGCTCACTGTCGAGGTCATCGCGCTCCTTGCGCGGCCCAGGCCGTGGCCCGGGCCGGGTCGAACGGGCAGGCGCCGAGACGGATGTGCTCGGCGTACTCGTCGCGGAAGTACTTCAGGGAGGAGAAGATCGGGCTGGCCGCGCCGTCGCCGAGGGCGCAGAAGGACTTGCCGTTGATGTTGTCGGCGATGTCGGCGAGCTTGTCCAGATCGGTCTCGTGGCCCCGGCCGTTCTCCAGCCGCTGCAGCAGCTGGACCAGCCAGTAGGTGCCCTCGCGGCAGGGGGTGCACTTACCGCAGGATTCGTGGGCGTAGAACTCGGTCCAGCGCAGCACCGCCCGCACGACACACGTGGTGTCGTCGAAGATCTGGAGGGCCTTGGTGCCGAGCATGGAGCCCGCGGCCGAGACGCCCTCGTAGTCGAGGGCGACGTCGAGGTGCTCGTCGGTGAAGATCGGTGTGGACGAGCCGCCCGGGGTCCAGAACTTCAGGGTGTGGCCGGCGCGGACGCCGCCCGCGTAGGTCAGCAACTCCCGCAAGGTGATTCCGAGGGGAGCTTCGTACTGCCCTGGTCGCGTCACGTGACCGGAGAGCGAGTAGATCGTGAAGCCCGGCGACTTCTCGGTGCCGAACGACCGGAACCAGTCCACGCCATTGGCGATGATGGACGGCACGGACGCAATGGATTCCACATTGTTGACCACCGTCGGGCAGGCGTAGAGACCGGCCACGGCCGGGAACGGGGGACGCAGGCGCGGCTGGCCGCGGCGACCCTCGAGCGAATCCAGCAGTGCGGTCTCCTCACCGCAGATGTAGGCGCCCGCACCGGCGTGCACCACGATCTCGAGGTCGAAGCCGGAGCCCTGGATATTGCGGCCGAGATAGCCTGCGGCATAGGCCTGCTGGACCGCCGCCTGCAGGCGGCGCAGCACCGTCACCACCTCGCCGCGCACGTAGATGAACGCGTGCGAGGCGCGAATGGCGTAGGCGGCGATGATGACGCCCTCGACGAGGGCGTGCGGGCTCGCCAGCATGAGTGGAATATCCTTGCAGGTACCGGGTTCCGACTCATCGGCGTTGACCACCAGGTAGTGCGGCTTGGTGGTGCCGTCGGGTCCGGGGCCCTGCGGGATGAAGCCCCACTTCATGCCGGTGGGGAAGCCCGCGCCACCGCGGCCGCGCAGGCCGGAGTCCTTCACCGTGGCGATGACCTCGTCCGGGTTCATGCGCAACGCCTTCGGCAGGGCGCGGTACCCGCCCTGGCCGCGGTAGGCCGCCAGGGTCCAGCCCTCCGGGTCCGCCCAGTGCTTGGAGAGGACGGGAGTCAGAGCGGTCGTCACTGCGCGCCTCCGTCGGTCGACTTCTGTTCCGCGACATGCAGATCCCGTTCGGCGACATGCAGGCCCGCGAGGGTGGCCGGCCCGGCGGCGCCGTCGGTGGCCCCGGGCCGCTGGTCCTCGTATCCGGCGAGAATGCGGGCGGTCTCGCGGAAGCTGCACAGCGGGATGCCGCTGCGCGATCCGGTCACCGGTTCCCCGCGCCGCAGCGAATCCACCAGTCCCCTGGCCGATTCCGGGGTCTGGTTGTCGAAGAACTCCCAGTTGACCATCACGACCGGCGCGTAATCGCAGGCCGCATTGCACTCGATGTGCTCGAGCGTGACCGCGCCGTCGGCGGTGGTCTCCCCGTGCGCGATTCCCAGGTGCTGCTTCAGCTCCGCGAGGATCTGATCGCCGCCCATGACCGCACACAGGGTGTTCGTGCAGACACCGACGTGATAGTCGCCGGTCGGCGTGCGCCGGTACATCGAGTAGAACGTGGCCACCGCGGTGACCTCGGCATCGGTCAATCCCAGCTGCTCGGCACAGAATTCGATGCCGGTCCCGGAGACGTACCCCTCCACCGATTGCACCAGATGCAGAAGGGGAAGCAGTGCAGAGCGGGAGTGGGGGTACCGCTCGATGATCTCCTGGGCCTCGAGTTGCAGACCCTCACGCACCTTCTCCGGGTAGGGAATCGGCCGCGTGGTCAGGTTGAGCAGGATCTCGGTCAACGGTCGACACCACCCATCACCGGGTCGAGGGAGGCGACGGACGCGATCACGTCGGCGACCAGGCCGCCCTCGCACATCGCCGCCACCGCTTGCAGATTCGTGAAGGAGGGGTCGCGGTAGTGGACCCGGTAGGGCCGGGTGCCGCCGTCGCTGACCATGTGCACGCCCAGCTCACCGCGCGGGGATTCGACCGCCACGTACACCTGGCCCGGCGGGACGCGCAGGCCCTCGGTCACCAGTTTGAAGTGGTGGATGAGCGCCTCCATGGAGGTGCCCATGATCTTGCCGATGTACCGGGGCGAATTGCCGAGGCCGTCCGGCCCGAGCTGCAGATCGGCAGGCCACGCAATCTTCTTGTCCTCCACCATGACCGGGCCCGGCCGCAGCTTGTCGAGGCACTGCTCGACGATCCTGACCGACTCCTTCATCTCGTTGACGCGGATGAGGTAGCGGCCGTAACAGTCGCAGCCGGTGTCGACCTGGACGTCGAACTCGTAGTTCTCGTACCCGCAGTAGGGCTGGGACTTGCGCAGATCGTGCGGCAGGCCGGTGGCGCGCAGCACCGGACCCGTGATGCCCAGCGCCATGCAACCGGTCAGGTCCAGGTAGCCGACATTGCGGGTGCGGGCCTTCCAGATGGGGTTCTGGTTGAGCAGAAGCTCCATGTCCCGCAGGCGCTTCGGCAGCAGGTCCAGCAGTTCGCGCACCTTCTGCACGCCGTCGCCGGGCAGATCCTGGGCGATACCGCCGGGCCGGATGAAGGCGTGGTTCATGCGCAGACCGGTGATGGTCTCGAACACGTCCAGGATCAGCTCGCGTTCCCGGAAACCGAACAGCATGGGGGTGAGCGCACCCAACTCCATGCCGCCGGTCGCCAGCGCGACCAGATGCGAGGAGATGCGGTTGAGCTCCATGAGCATGACCCGGATGACATTGGCGCGCTCGGGGATGTCGTCGGTGATGTCCAGCAGCTTCTCGACCGCCAGGCAGTACGCCGTCTCGTTGAAGAACGGCGACAGGTAGTCCATGCGGGTCACGAAGGTGGTGCCCTGCACCCAGTTGCGGTACTCGAGGTTCTTCTCGATGCCGGTGTGCAGGTAACCGATGCCGCAGCGGGCCTCGGTGACGGTCTCACCCTCGATTTCGAGAATGAGCCGCAGCACCCCGTGCGTGGAGGGGTGCTGCGGGCCCATGTTCACGACGATTCGCTCCTCGGCGACCCCATTGAGGGCAGCGGAGATCTCGTCCCAGTCGTTGCCCACCACGGTGACCGTGCGTTCGGGTCGTTCCTCGGTGTTGCGACGGGACTTGGTGTCGATGTCGTTCATCAGCTGTACGTCCTCCGCTCGTCGGGCGGCGGGATGCGCGCGCCCTTGTATTCGACCGGGATTCCGCCGAGCGGATAGTCCTTGCGCTGCGGATGGCCACGCCAGTCGTCGGGCATGGCGATGCGGGTCAGCGAGGGGTGACCGTCGAACAGGATGCCGAAGAAGTCGTAGGTCTCCCGCTCGTGCCAGTCCACGGTCGGATAGACCGGGTACAGCGAGGGTAGGTGCGGATCGTTGTCCGGCACCGAGACTTCCAGCCGCACCCGGCGGTTGTGGGTGATGGAGTTGAGGTGGTACAGCGCGTGCAACTCGCGCCCGGTCTCCTCGGGGTAGTGCGCGCCGCTGACACCCAGGCACAACTCGAAGCGCAGGGCTTCGGTGTCGCGCAGCGTCCTCGCCACCAGCACCAGGTGCTCGCGGCGGATGTGCAGGGTCAGCTCGCCGCGGAAGACGACGATCTTCTCTACGGCCTCGTCGAAGGTTTTCGCCAGTGCCAGGCGCAGATTCGCGATGATCTCGTCGAAGACGGGACCGTAGGGCGCGGGCGTACCGCCCGGTATGGAGACGGTGCGGACCAACCGGCCATAGCCGGAGGTGTCGCCGGTGCCGGAGACACCGAACATGCCCTTGCGGACGCCGATCACCTCGTCGGCGGGCTCGGCGGCTTCGGGTGTCTCCGGGATGTTCTCGGTGGGTTCCACCGTCGCCTCCGGGGGGCCCTCCGTGCCGGTAGGAGCATCAAAGGTCATCGCAGCAGCCCCTTCAACTGAATGGTCGGGGTGCTGGCGAGCGCGGCGCGCTCGGCCTCGCGCACGGCTTCCTCGCGATTGACGCCGAGCGGCATCTCCTGAATCTTCTCGTGCAGCTTCAGGATCGCGTTCAACAGCATCTCCGGCCGCGGCGGGCAGCCGGGCAGGTAGATGTCGACCGGCACGATGTGGTCGACGCCCTGCACGATGGCGTAGTTGTTGAACATGCCGCCCGAGGATGCGCAGACACCCATGGCCAGCACCCATTTCGGTTCGGTCATCTGGTCGTAGACCTGGCGCAGCACCGGGGCCATCTTCTGGCTCACCCGGCCCGCGACGATCATCAGATCGGCCTGGCGCGGCGAGGCGCGGAACGCCTCCATGCCGAAGCGGGCGATATCGAATCGCCCGCCGCCGGTGGCCATCATCTCGATCGCACAGCACGCCAAGCCGAACGTCGCCGGCCAGAGCGAACTCTTGCGCAGATAGCCGGCCAAATCTTCCACCGTGCTCAGCAGGAACCCGCTGGGCAGCTTCTCCTCGAGACCCATGTCGGACTACATCTCCCGGATCGGGACACCCCGTCTCACACGGGGTGTGTCATTGGAAATCCCCTGTGCGCCAATCAATCCCAGCTGAGGCCGCCGCGCCGCCACTCGTAGGCGTAGGCGACCGAGACGTTGAAGATGAACAACGCCATGGCGGCCAGTCCGAACACTCCGAGCGCGTCGAAGTGCACGGCCCACGGGTAGAGGAACACGATCTCGATGTCGAAGATGATGAACAGCATGGCGGTGAGGTAGTACTTCACCGGAAAGCGCTGGCCCGCAGCATTTCCCGGCCCGCCCGCGACCGCGTGGGGGGTGGGTTCGATACCGCATTCATAGGCTTCGAGCTTTGATCGGTTATAGCGTTTGGGGCCGATCAGGGCCGCCAGGAAGATGGAGAACACCCCGAACGCGGCGGCCACCGCGCCGAGAACCAGGGTCGGTACCTCGATATTCACAACAGCACTACCCCTCCTGCGAGCTGGACGACGCAATACGGACGGCAGCTGCCGAGGCGCGGGCTGACATCGTCGTCCGCCGGCCAGTCTCGTTCCCCGGGCACCGCTCAGCGACGGCACGGACCTACGGGAAGTGAGGCGGCGGCTTCATTGATACCGATGCCCGCGCTCGTGTGAGCTACGGCACAGCCTACAACTCGGAAGAGAAGATACATCACGATTTGCGATCGCGTTTGATCGAATTCGGAACGGTCTTTTATGACCGATTGGACGCAATCACGAATGTCACGTGACAGGGGTTTGCCCTGATCGCGAGGGCGAACGAAGATCAGGCCGCGAAGCTATTACCGAGCACACCCAGGACAGCGTCGGTGAGCCGGATGGGATCGATGGGATGGGACACCGCGGCCTCGGCACGCGACCAATTGGCCAGCCAGGCATCGTCCGGGCGGCCGGTCAGCACGATGATCGGTGGACAGTCCGCGATTTCGTCCTTGAGCTGCTTCGCCAGGCCGAGACCGCCCTCCGGGGCCGACTCGCCATCGAGGATCAGCAGATCCAGATCGCCCGCGTCCATGCGCTCGAGGACGACCGGCCCGGTCGCCACCTCGAGGTATTCGATGGGTGGCAGATCCGGGTGCGGCCGTCTGCCCAGCGCCAGCATCACCTGGCTCCGGGTATCGGCGTCATTGCTGTAGACGAGGACCCGCACCGCGGCGGGACGTTTCGCATCGGCCACATTCCGCATGCTACGTCCGTGGTGGGGGAGTGTGGGGCAGCTTCGCCCGAAGTCGCGCGCGCGTCGCGGAATCGTCTGTCGCGCACTATGTCGATGGCCGATTGTTCGTAATTCGCGACCGGTACCATCCAGCGAATGAGGGGAGACATCACGCAGCGCCTCATCGAAACCGACGTGTGGACCGACGGGTTGGTGGGGCAAGCGGGGGCCGGGTGAGATGAGCGCGCGGGTCGAGGTGGTGTCGGGCAGCCACCTGGTGGCCAGTCTGGACGGCGTGGTCGTGGTTGTCGCACACCGGGATTCGCGGCCGCTGACCGCCGAATCCGACGCCGTGGCGGTGCTGGACAAGCTGCTGGATCTGGTCGCCGAGGCGTCGTCGCGAGAGACCCGGCGGACCGGGCGGACCTTCGCCCGGCTGGTCAGCACCTGGCTGATGGCTCGCGAAGACGAGGAGAACGTCGAATTCGGGGTACTCACGCCCGGCACCCGCGGGCTGGCCGTATTCCTGCACGGGCGGGTCACCGCGATCCTGGAAGGCGAGCAGCGGTGCGAGGTAATGCACGGGCGTGACGCGGGATTCAGTGTCGACCGGGTGGTCGGCCCGGCACCCGCGCGGGCTGCGGCGGTGTTCGTGGACGACGGCGAGCCGCGCGCGACGCTGCCGCCGCCGGGTGTTTTCGCGCTGCGCGACGGGCGGGTGCCCGGGTCCGGGGCTGTGATGTGGCGAGAGGACGCACCCGATACACCGGTCGGTGGTGTGGGCAAGAATGCGTCGCATACCATACCGGCCGGGGTTGTCGTGCACGGATACGATTGCGCGCGTGGGCATCTCAACGATCCGCGCGCGTCCCTCTGCGCGGCGTGCGGCATCCGGATGGAGCCGATGGCCGGCGTGCTCACCGAGGGCATCCGGCCGCCACTGGGCGTGCTGCTGCTCGACGACGGGACCTCGTATGTGCTCGACAGCGATCTGGTGATCGGGCGGGAGCCGGAACGATCCGACCAGGTGCGGCGAGGCGCGCAGGCGATTCGTATCCCCGACACCTCCGGTGGCATGTCGCGGGTGCACGCCGAGATCCGGCTCGCGGGATGGGACGTGCTGGTGATGGACCGCGGCTCGGCCAACGGCACCCACATTCGCCCGCCGGGCCGCCCGGATTGGGTGCGCGCGGCGCCAGGGCAGCCGACCGTGCTGAAACCGGACAGTCAGCTACTTCTGGGCGGACGGGTCTTCACCTTCAATTCCCCGATCGGTCCGAGCCATTCACGCGAGGACAGGCCGAGAATGTAGCCCGACCCAGCGGACCTTCGGCACGGCGACTACGGCAAGTCACGCCCAATGGCAATCATTTGGTTAACACTATTGCGGGCAGATAGCACGCGGGTCCCGATGCCCGCGCATCCGGTTAGGCATCGAATCGCAATCTTTGCTGTTCACGCCCGGTTATCAGCGGCATCCTGGTAACCACGGATAGTCCCGAGCGTTGGGCGGTGGACACATGCGAATCTCCGAAATACTGCGCCGGAAGGGCAGCGGCGTGGTCACGATTGCACCGGATGCATCAGTGCGCGAACTGCTCAGAGTCCTGGCGACCCACAATGTGGGCGCGGTGATCGTCTCCCGAGACGGTGCCGCCATGTCGGGCATCGTCTCCGAACGAGACATCGTGCGCCGGCTCAATGACCAAGGCGCCGCACTCCTCGACGCCTCCGTCGCCTCGATCATGACCGCCGCCGTGCACACCTGCTCGCCCGACGACCGCGTGGAAACCCTCAACGCCACCATGACCGAGCACCGGATCCGCCACCTCCCGGTCCTCCGCGAAGGCCGGATGATCGGCATAGTCAGTATCGGAGACGTCGTCAAGAGCCAGATCTCCGAACTCGAAACCGAGCGCGAAGCCCTGGTCAAGTACCTGCAACACGGCTGACGGGTAACACACTCGTTTCACCCGCCCGCCTGCCCGATACGATCGAATCGATTCGTCGTATCGAGGAAGGCCGTGCGCCCGTGCAGTCCGAAAACCCAACGCCTGACGACACTCTGGGCGATTTCACCAAGCGCACCATTGCACTGGAGGGCGCGGACAAGACCGTCTACGTGGCAGGCAGCGGGCCGGCGGTGATCGTCATGCCGGAGATGCCCGGCATCAGCCCTGACGTGCTGCGCTTCGCACGGTGGGTCCGCGACGCGGGCTTCACCGTCTACGTACCTTCACTGTTCGGCGTGGACGGCGCGTACCCGACGGTCGAGCTGGGTGACCCGATCGCCCGGAAGACCTGTGTCAGCAAGGAGTTCCGCGCCTTCGCCGGCGGCGGCACCAGCCCCGTCGCCGTGTGGTTGCGCGCCCTGGCCCGCCTGGCCCACGCCGAATCCGGCGGGCCCGGCGTCGGTGCGGTGGGCATGTGCTTCACCGGAAACTTCGCACTCACCATGACTCTCGAACCCGCGGTCATCGCCCCCGTCATCAACCACCCGTCTCTCCCGCTCGACGACCCCGCGGGCCTCGAGCTCTCCGCGGAGGACGCCACCGCCATCGCCGCCCGCTTCGAACGCGACGATCTCCGCGCCCTCGCCTACCGCTTCGACAACGACAAATGGTGCACCGGCCAGCGTTTCGCCGCCTACTCCCAACTCCTCGGCGACCGCTTCGACGGCCGAGTCCTCTCCGGCGCCCACGCCAACCCCAACCCCCCACCGTTCTTCCGGCACATCGTCCAAACCCCCCACAGCGTTGTCACCGCCCACCTGGTCGACGAACAAGGCCACCCCACCCTCCAGGCCCGAGACGAAATCCTCGCCTACCTCCGCACCCGCCTCCAGCCCGAACCGGCCGCGTAGCCTCCGGCGGCTGCCGAGGTATCCAACCCCGCCGCCTTCCGAATGGCGCAACACCGCACGCCGACAAGGGGTTCCGGACTGGTAAACTCGCCTATTCAACCGTCGCGAGTTCTAGGTGGTTTCCGGCCTCCGGGACCCAGGAGACTTCCCCGACGTGCAGCTCGATGGCGTAGGGCTCGGGCTCGCCGGCAGAGATGTCGGTCCGGTTCAGCGAGGTGGTGAGCGGCCAGAGTTCGCAGATGCTCAGTAGCCGAGTCGATTTCAACCCGGCGTGGTGCGGTGCCGTTAACGATCGTGACACGCCGTAGACCTTCCCCGTGGCCTCCCGGCCAGCAACGGCAAGCCAGCCCAGAAGTTCCCCGACCACCCGAAAGGCAGTAGGTGTGCGCCGCGTCCTGCCCTATCCGCCAGGTTCGAGCAGGTGTCCAGTGGAGAGACGTAATAACACTGGTTCCTCGCGTACTCCTCTTCATCCCGCTTGCCGGACCCGCACCATCTGGCAGTACTGGCCACGCCCCGGCTTTGTCAGGGCTGCTCCCACCCTCCCCGGCACCACCCGGATCAGGCTGCCCTCGGCTCCACCGACCTGCTACGACAGTCCGGAGGCGGGGCCTCTCACCGCCACTCGAATCACAGCGCCTCACGGCGCACGCCACTAACTGGACAGACCCGGAATCAACGGAGGCGGGCCTACACTCTGATCGCTCATCGGCTGACATGTGGGGCCGTCGAGCCGCTCCATCCCGGCGATGGCGTGTGTCAGCTCCTGGGTGAGGTCGCGCGATCGGCGATATCGAGCAGCAGCTTCAGATACTCATCGGGGGCGTCGGCCAGCACATTGTGGCTTGTCGGGAGGCTGTGAGTGCGCCATGACGGGTCGTGCTGCAGCTGCTCGTACACAGCGGTGAACGGCGTGCCCTCCCATTCGCTGAGATAGATGTACTCGCGAAGGATGTCCGCCGGTGCCTCGCGCGTGAGCCGGATCCGTTGCAGGAACGACGCGAGGGGATGACCGGTGGCGCGCGGGTCTGCGCCCGCGGGCACGGGCACGGTGATCCCGTCGCCGGCCGCACCGTCGAGGAATATCCGCTGGAACAGCGGGGAGGTGAGTTCGAAGCACGACTGGCCGTCGGCGGGCACGTAGGCGTCGGAGTACACCAGAGCGGCCACCCGTTCGGGAATGCGGTCGGCGACACCAGTGATGACCATCCCGGCATAGCTGTGTCCGACCAGGATGACGTTGTCGAGCCGTTCGAATTCCAGGACCGACACGACATCGTGGATGTGGGTGTCCAGATTCGTTGTGGGCGAGAGTAAATGGCTACGATCACCGACTCCTGTGAGTGTTACCGGGTAGGCGGTGTGCCCGTGTCGGCGAAGCTCGCTCGCGAGATCCGAGTACCACCATCCGCCGAACCAGCCACCGGGAATCAAGACGAAGTTCACGGTCAACCCAACCGGTCCACGACCTCGGCTATTCCGGATGACGTCCTCAGCTCTATAAGCGGCGCAACGTCATCGAAGGAGCTCCTGCTGGGGGACTTCCCTCATTCCGATTCGGGGATCTACCGGATTCGCCGCGATGGCGGGTGAAACTAGTGTTGCGCCAATGACTTCGACTCGGCGAAAGCATCGCGCCATCGCACTCAGCATCACCGCGCTGCTCTGCACCGCGCTGGCTACCACCGCCTGCGAGCCCGCTGCTTCCTCGTCCGAGGGGCAGCTGCGCGGGGACGCCGAAGCGATCCATGCTCTGGGCATCAGCGGGGTGCAGGCCCGCGTCGTCGCGCCCGACGGTGGGCAGTCGGTCGCCACCAGCGGCACCGCCGACCTGAACACCGGCACCCCGGTGTCTGCCGACGGCTATTTCCGCATGGCCAGCACCTCCAAGACACTGATCGCCACCGTCGTCCTGCAACTCGAAGCCGAAGGCACACTGAGCGTGGACGATACGGTCGAACGCTGGCTGCCGGGCGTGGTGCAGGGCAACGGCAACGACGGCAGCCGGATCACCCTCCGCCAATTGCTACAGCACACCAGCGGCATCCACGACGACCTGCCCGGATACACCACGGCCGACGAGTACTACCGGCAGCGTCACGACGTCTACAGCGCCGAGCAGCTGGTCGCCCGTGCCATGGCCCATGCACCGGACTTCGCGCCCGGCGAGGGCTGGGCGTACTCCAACACCGGCTACAGCCTGCTCGGAATGATCATCCAGAAGGCGACCGGTCGCCCCGCCCACCAGGAGATCGAGGCCCGCATCCTGCGCCCGCTCGGCCTCGACGAAACACGATGGCTCGACACCACACCCACGCTCCCGGATCCGCACGCCGCCGCCTACCAACTCTTCAGCGCCGATTCCCGCGTGGATGTCACCGACCAGACAGCGGTGGATCCCGAAATCCTGTCCTGGGTCACGACCACGCGAGACGAGAGCACCTTCTTCCGCGCGCTGCTCGCAGGCCGCCTGCTTCCCGCCCGCCAACTGGCCGAAATGAAGCAGACCGTCTCGGTGAGCGCGGAGGTCCAACAGCTATGGCCCAACGGCCGATATGGCCTCGGCTTGGCCCAACGCCCACTGTCCTGTGGCGGCGCCTACTGGAGCCACGAGGGCGGAGACGGCGGCTACATCACGTTGAACGGCGTCACCGACGACGGCACCCGTAGTGCCGTCGTCTCCATGTCCGAGGCCCGCGGCGACACCCCCGAACACATTCTCGCCCAAGAAAACTCGGCAAGCACCCTGATCGACCACGCCCTGTGCTGAGCGCTGGAGAACCGGAACCGGCCAGCCGACGACGAACAGATTTCCGCCGATGCCGGCGTGAGCCGGCCCGTAGGAGGCGCCCGGTGGCCGCGGCCGAGGCACCGAATCCGGGCCTGGGTGTGCGCACCGTCCAGGCCGTCGGACGGTTCACCGACATCTCTGCAGCTCAACACGCGAATACGTGAACCTGCCGTAACCCTCATCCGCCACCGCGACGTGAAATCACTTACCGGCCAACCCCGTTCGCCGAATCAGGTCCGTAAGCGCCGGATTTCTCAAAGATGTTCCTCGACCCCCGACACGCGCTATCGCCGCTGGTCAAGCCATATTCGCTGTTGTTTGCGCCGAAACAACTGGAACCCCAATGGCTGAACGGATTCCCCGGCGGGCCAGCACCACTGGTGAACGAGACGTTCTTCCACCGGGCCCTGACCACCGACAGCTACCCTTCACCCGCTGAGGGTGAGAAGACGGCTGGCCATGTTCAATTTCACCTCGCCGTAGGGCAGGACCGAGCCCTTCCTTGATCTCCCGCTGAAGTTCTCGGCTGCGCAGGTACCGGCACAGAAAGATCGTCTTCTGCGCCCGGCCCAGCTCGATCATCGCCCGATACGCGGGTCCGCCAGCAGCGTCAACATGACCTCTGGGGCGTGGCGGCGCAGGTGGCTCGGCGACTCCAAGGCCTTCATCAGCCCGGCGAACACGAAGCCGGCGAGCTGTCCGTTTCACAGTTTGGTGTAGACCACGGCCGCCTGCCGTCTTGCCGCCAGGAATTCGACTGCGATCGTGGGGTCGGCCGCGGCGACAAGAGCGATGAACGCGGACGTGCTGTAAGAGCGCAGCAAGCTGATGTAGGCGTCGTGCAGGACGGGAGCGACCGCGGAAGGTGAGGATTGGGTCAACAAGAACACGGCAGCGGGCAAGAACAGCAGAAACGCGAGGGCCATCACGATCGCCGGCGGCCGTTTCAGGTCGATGACGAGCAATTTCTTCCCGACGCGGGTGCCTTCGGCGATGGCCCGGTAAGCCGCGCTCGGCGGGAGATGGTGGAAGGACATCGCGAACACGACCAGGTCGTAGCTGTCATCGGGCGCGTCGATGGCTGTCGCATCGACGACCTCGGCGGTGGCACGAGGGCAGTGGCCGAGGGGGCCGGCTTCGATATCGGCGACCGATGCCGGGTCCAGATCGGTGACGGTCACCTCCGCGGTGGGGTGCAGATCGAGTACCCGTGCCGACAGCCCGCCATGACCGGCGCCGAGCTCGAGCACCCGCGGATTCGGGATGCCGAACAGTTGTTCGACTACCAGCTGCGCGTTGTAGTCGTGATGGCCTGTGCGTTCGCCGGCTCGGTCGAGATACGCGGCGATCTTCTGCTTGCGCCGGCTGGGCACATCGTCTCTGTCGAGGTACTCCGGCCTGCTGGTCTGTAGATGCCGGTCGAGCCAGGAGGCATCCGGACCGCCACGAGGCATCGAATCGATCGTCTCGATATCGGTGGTGTGTCGAGTCATTACGGAATCTCCCGTGGCGGGGATGAGCACCGAACAATGCGGTCACATGCCGGTCGACCACGCCCCTCGAGGATGGGCACATACGTCTAATTCGATACGACGCCGAACTATCGGTCAGCGCGTGCGGTGCTGGTGGCTGCGACGGCATCGTCGAAAGCCGGCATGCAAATGTCGATAGCGCCCGTGCACACCCACCTCAGCCCATTCACGACACCACCTTCGGCGCGGCAACGATGCCGCAACCTGACTCCAGCGTAAGCCCGGGACTCACGAATCTGCCACAGTGCCATAGCTTCTTGAGTTTTCCCCGCGAGACGTATCCGATGAGGTTCAGTCCTGACATGAACGGGCTCGCTACTTCACACGATCCCCGTCGCCTGCACACCGATGCCGCGGGTGGCCTGAGACCCGAGACAAAGCCGCACGGGACGATTTTCCGGACGCTCCGACACCGAGCTGTGCCCGAACCGGCCTGGCAGGTCGGCCGGACCGCAGTGGGCGCTACAACCACGGCTCGGTGCCCCGGGTGTTCGGAATACGATCATCAGACGAACGCGGACACCTCGGCCCTGATTGCCACGCGCTTTCCCGATGGATGGCTGCGGCTCGGCCCTCACCGTCGTTTCTCGTGCGTTCCCTTTGGCGACTTCGGTGTCTGTTCGATTTTCCGCGCGTACTCGTCCTCCGATTCGCGGCGATGCCTCTGCAGCGCAACGTCCGCTGGTTCTGTGCCGACGATACGGAGGTGGACTCCCGGTAGCCCTTTGCGCGCGCCGTGTTTGGACATACGGGTCACCACCGTGTCCCCGATGCGCAGGGGTTTGTTGAAGTTCGTCGGGACATACGCCAGGACCTGCATCGAGGCGGCGCCGGGTCTGTCGTAGGGCGTGAGGGAAACCACCCGAGGCAACGACGACTTGTTCGGGCGCTCGGTGGACGCAGGTTCCCGGGTAGGACCGACGTCGGTCACCACAAACGTCCTGTCCGGCCACTTCTTCCGTGTCGTCGCGTACGCGACCGCGGCCAAACCATATGGGTGACCAGAAATTGCGAGCTTGCCGCCATTTTCACCGCGAAGCTTCTGGCTGCGCTTACTCATTGCCCTCACCTTCCCGCGAGTCGTCTGCGGGTAACGGCGTGCCCGCAGCTGTGCTGAACCCAGTTGAGCAGGGACGTATCCGCTGCTCAGCATGCCATCACGCAGGGCAGGCCGAGGCCGAACCCCAGTAAATTCGCCATGTGCCGGGCACCCCACCTGAACGCGCTGACCGATCCGCTCCAGCAGGGCATCGCGGTGAAGATCCTCGCTGGCATCGCCGCCGGCGAGCACGCCGAACGAGACGTCCTGCTGGACCCGGCCCTCGCGCTGTTCTTGACTCGAACGTTAGGAACCTCACCCGATGGGCACAGAGTGCCCAGCTCTGGTCGGCGGGACGAGGCTGGCCCTCCGCGAGGGGAAAGATATCGCCTGGGCTCGAAGCACGAGTCGCTTCCGCGTCCAGTTGGGCCGACTACCTCGCAGCCGAGGTTGTCGAAAGTCATGGTCACGCCGAGTCTTGATCTGCACTCGAGGATCAGTGGCCCCCATGCCCATATCCGATCTTGTATGGCGACCGACCGAGGCCCACACCGACTCGGGGGAATTATCTTGGAACACAAGGGTTTACGATGGCATGTCCTGGCCGTCGCCGCAGCATTTCGAGAACGGTGAGCTGCCAGGGGATCTCGTGGAGCGGGCCGATGTGGTCATCGTGAGCCGGAGCAGACCTTCGCCTGGTGGCTCATTCCGCCCGACACTCCGGCTGACATGGGATCTCGGTAGCGGGGCGTCGACACACCCGGGCTCGATTGAGCGAATGAACAGTGAGTGAACCATGATCGAGTGGTGTTGTGTTGTCCGATGGGTATAGGCGGGTCGCGAACGTTGATATCGAAAGCGAATAACCGGGCGGCGCACCGCATCTCGATCGGCTTCGGGAGACCGTCGTGAGTCCCCGCTTCGCGCGAAGCGTGTTCCTGCGGGGTGCGCTCGGAATCGCGGTCGCCGGTGTCGGTTTCGCCGGGACCACCCGACTGCCTGCCTCCGGCGCGGCGCCCGCCGCGGGTTCCTCCGACGGCACCGCCGGTTCGTCGGGCAGCGCCACCGGCTCCGGGACCGGCAGTGCCGACCCGAAATGGCGTGCGTTACAGGACAAGCTGCGCGGCCGGGTGATACTCCCCGGCGATCTCGGATACCCGATGGCCAAAGAGGTCTTCAACACTCGGTTCGACAACGAGACGCCCACGGCTATCGTGCAGGTCGCGGATGCCGACGATGTGGCCACCGCCTTCGGCTTCGCCGCCGAGAACGATCTCGAGGTGGCGGCGCGGGCGGGCGGGCATTCCTACGCCGGGGTCTCCACGGCTACGGGCACGCTGGTCGTCGACGTACGACGTCTGCGCGGAGTCCGAGTCGAGGCCGAACGGGCCGTCATATCACCGGGTCACACCCTCTACGAGGTCTACGGGGAACTCGACCGGTCCGGGCAGAGCCTGCCGACGGGCATGTGTCCCAGCGTCGGCGTCGCGGGTCTCACCCTCGGCGGCGGGTTCGGCTTCGAATCCCGCGCCTACGGCCTCACCTGTGATCGGCTGACCGCCGCCACCCTGGTCCTGCCCGACGGCACCATCACCGAGGTGTCCGCCACTGCCCGCCCGGACCTGTTCTGGGCGCTGCGCGGCGGCGGCTCGCTGTTCGGCATCGTCACCTCGCTGACCTTCGACACCATCCCTGCGACCGCGAAAGACGTGGTGCGCCTGACCTTCTCGGGCGAGAACGCGGATCGCGTCATCAGCGGCTGGCAGGAGTGGCTGCGCAGTGCCGACCGCGAACAGTGGGCCGATGTCAGTGTGGACGCCGACGGCGAGGGCGGCCTCCGCTGCTGGATGCAGCTGGTCTGCCCGGCGGGTACGGCAGAGACGGTCACGGCCGCGCTCACCGACGCGATCGGCGTCGTGCCCGCCGACATCGATACCCGCACCCTCAGCCATATGGACACCGTCCTGTATCTGGCAGGTGGCACGGCGGATCAGCCACGCGCCGCCTTCACCAACGGCTCCGACATCATCTCGGACCTCACCCCCGACACCATCGGCCGAGTGCTCGAGGCCGTCACCCGGTTCTCCAGCGTCGGCGGCACCGGCTGGGTACAGATCAACACCCTCGACGGCGCGATCCGTGATCTGTCGCCCACCGCCACCGCCTTCCCCTGGCGCGACCACGCCGCCATGGTGGAATGGGGTGCCTACGAACCGATTCCGCACGACGCCGCAATGGCTTGGCTCTCCGACGCCCACGCCACCCTCGCCTCCGATTCGGTCGGCGCGTACGTCAACTACCTGGAGCCCGGCGATCCGCTGTCCCGCTACTACGGCGGCAACCACACCCGCCTGTCCGAGCTCCGCAGTCGAGTGGACCCGGACAATCGGATCCGTTCCGTCCTGACACCGTGACCACGCCCGTCCTTCCGATATCGGGGACTCAGCGTCGAGCGAAGACGGATGTCGATGGCTTCCATTTCCTCGACGCTGAGCTCACCGACGTGCTCGGTGATCCAACGGGATCCGACACAAGGACGACCAGGTCACGCCGAGGCGACGGGCGGCGATCGACACGACATCGAGTGAGGCGGAAACGCGGCACCGCGCTACTGGTCGAGGGCCTCGATGAGGGTGTTGAGGCCGGATTTGACGGACTCGCGCTGGGCCGGGGTGAGGGTTTCGAGGGCGCCGGCGAAGCGCTGGATGCGGGCCGAGGTGAGGCCCGTGACCAGGTCGTGGGCGGCGGCCGTCGCGGTCAGGAGTTGGGCTCGGCCGTCCTCCGGGTCGGCGTCCCGGGTCAGGTAGCCACCTTTTTCCAGGCCCGTCACTATGCGGGACATGGTTGGGGCGCTGACCCGTTCGACATTGGCCAGGTCGCCGAGGCGGAGGGGTCCGGAGCGGGCGACGGTGGCCAGGGCCGAGGCCGCCCCAGGGCTGAGGGCCCCGAGGTCGCCGGAGTGGCGCAACAAGCGTAGGAGGCGGCCGATCGAGTGGTACAGGTCGGCAGCTTCGGTGAGCTGGTCGGGGTCGGCGACGCTCGTGGGCTCGGGCAGCGTGATCTCCTCCGGTCAGATTCCCTCGCGGACGGCTTCACGCAGTTCGGCAGCCTCGTCCGGGACGGCGGGGCTACCGGCGAACCACGAGGCCACCGCGCCGATCAGCATCATAATCGCGGCTCCCAGGAAGACCACGACCAGACCCGAGTGGAAGGGGCCGGAGATCAAGTGCGGGAAGAACTCCTGGCCGGTGAGCACATCGCCGTGCACGCCGGGCTGATTCAGAGTGCCACTGGGACCGAGCAATTCCTTGATCGGGTTGTAGCCCAGGAATGCGGCGAACAGGCTGCCCACCGGAGGCAGGTCGGCGATCGCCTGCGCCGAGTGCGCGGGCACACCCTGCTGCTGCAGACCCGAATTCATGGCGTCCGGCAGCGTATTCGACAGACCCACGATCATCAGCGAAAAGAACAGGCCGATCGACAGCGCCATACCGCCGTTGAACAGCGTGCCGCGCATGCCCGAGGCGACACCTCGCTGAGCCGCGGGCACGGCCGACATGATCTCGGCGGTGTTCGGCGAGGCGAACATGCCCGAGCCGAGGCCGTTGAGGGCGATGACCAGCGCGAAGACCCAGTAGTCGAAGTCGACGGGCAACACCACCAGCAGCACGAACGTCAGTCCGGTGATCAGCATGCCGACGGTGGCGAACAGCCGCGCCCCGTACTTGTCCGACAGCTTGCCCGAAACCGGTCCTGCCACAAGGAATCCCACGGTCAGCGGCAGCAGGTAGATACCGGCCCACAGCGGGGTCTGCTCGAAGGAGAACCCGTGCAGCGGCAGCCAGATGCCCTGCAGCCAGATGATGAGCATGAACTGCAGACCGCCCCGACCCAGCGACGACATGAGCCCGGCGACATTGCCCAGCGCGAACGCCCGGTTCTTGAACAGCGACAGATTGAACATGGGCTGGGCGACCTTGGTCTCGATCACGCAGAACACCACCAGCAGCACGATGCCGCCGATCACCGCGCCCAGCACCCACGGGTTGGTCCAGCCGGTCTTCGAATCCCCGTGCGGCTGAATGCCGTAGGTGATGCCGGTGAGCAGTGCGGTCAGACCCAGCGCGAAGGTGATGGTGCCCGGCAGATCCAGCGAGCCCGGGCTGCGCTGGCCATTGTCGTGCAGCGAGCGATACGACCAGATGGTGCCGAGAATGCCGAACGGCACGCTCACCCAGAAGATGGCCTTCCAATCCCACTGCGACAGCACGCCGCCGATGAGTAGACCCAGGAACGAACCGGCCACGGCCGCAACCTGATTGATGCCCAGCGCGAATCCGCGCTGGTCGGCGGGAAACGCGTCGGTGAGGATCGCGGCCGCATTGGCCATCAGCATGGCGCCGCCGACACCCTGGATCACACGCCAGGCGATCAGCCACACCGCGCCGCCGCCGTGTGTGTACGGATCGAACGACAGGGCCACGGCCGCGATGGTGAACACCACGAACCCGTAGTTGTAGATCTTGACGCGCCCGACCATGTCGCCGAGCCGCCCGAACATCACCACCAGCACGGCCGAGGACAGCAGGAACCCCATCATCAGCCACAGCAGGTAGCTGACATTGGCCGGCTCGAGCGGATTCAGCCCGATCCCGCGGAAGATGTCCGGCAGCGAGATCGTCACGATCGACGAGTTGATCGTCACCATGAGCATGCCCAGCGTCGTGTTCGACAACGCTACCCACTTGTATTTGGGGTGATCATGCTCGATCCGGAGGCGTCTCCGAATGGTCTGGACGTCACCGGCATCCAAACCGGTGGTAGGGGCCGCAGCCATCAGAGCCTCCCGCAAGTCAACGAACGAACAGCGCCTAAATATAGTTGCATGTCGCTAACTAATGAAATCGTGTGATGGCTCACTCACCGGAATCGCCCGGCTCGCCGCGGCGAGCCGGAGCCCCGGCGGGCAATTTCAACGGCAAGCGGGGATGGCCCCGGCCAACCACTCCAGCACCTGATCCGCGTGCCGGTCCGGCGGGAACACCGGGTAGAAGACATGCTCGATGACCCCGTCCCGGACCACGAGAGTCAGACGCTTGTAGAGGTCGCGGCCATCCGACTCGAAGGTCGGCAGCGATAATTCGGCTGCCAGGCGGAAAGAGGTGTCGGAGAGCAATCCGAACGGAAGGTTCAGGCGGTCGACGACCTCGCTCTGATACTCGATGTCCTGACTGGACAGTCCGAATACCCGAGCGACGCCGACAGCCAGCAATTCACCGTGATGGTCACGGAAGCCGCACGCCTCCGGGGTGCAGCCACGTGCGCCGGGGATCTCGTTCCACCCGAGCGGTATGTCGGTATCGGGCCGGCCGGTGAGTGGATACAGGTAGATGATCGTCCGTCCTGCGGGCAAGGCGGCCAGATCAACCTTGGTCCCGTCGGTGCAGTCGAGCACGAGCGCCGGCAGTTTCGTACCGGCCAGGTGTGCCGCCGCGCCGTCGTCCTCGGGCACCGGCAGGTCCGCGGGCAGTGTGAGCAGGTCGGTCACCGGCGGCGAGACCCGACTGTGGCGATAGGCGGCATCGCGCAATCGAGCCGCCAGCGCGCCCCTGCGTTCGTTCAATGCGGTGATGCGCGAGTCGATTTCATCGATGGCCCGTTGGTACTCCGCCAGCGACGCCGGGCAATCATCGACATGCTCTTCGCCCGAGGCGAGGCACTCGAGAAACGGCCGCGTCTCATCGACGGGAATCCCGAGTCCGCTCAACTCCTTGATCTCACGCACGAGCCGCGCGTCGTGCTCGGAGTACTCGCGGTAGCCGTTGCCGGAACGGTCCGGTGTGATCAAACCCATTGCCTCGTAACGTCGAACCGCCTTCGGGCTCACCTTCGCCAGCTGCGCAACCTGCCCTATTCTCACCCGCCGACGGTAAACCCTGCCCCCGGGGACAAGGTCAAGCGTGCCGACGCCCCGCCTCCACGAGTCGAGAGCTGCGGCGTGGGCGTAGAGGTCGCTGGGCGATCCCGTCACGCGATGGGCGCGTCTCGCACGGGTCCGACCGGGAGACGGTGCGGACGGTCTTCGAATGGCGTGGGCGGGAATGGCGGAGTGGCTATCGTGCCTGCGGAATGGCGACGGTCAGGTCGGCCAGCGCGTCGACGAGGGGGGTCAGTCGCCCAAGTTCTTCCAGGTGCGTGGCGCTGAGCAAGGCGAGGGTTTGTTTGCCTGCCTCGGTCAGGGTGAGGCGGACGACGCGGCGGTCCTTGCCCTCCTCCCGGTTACGGGCGACGAGCCCGGCTTGCTCGGTGCGATCGATCAGTTGCACCACGCTGTGGTGACGGGCGCTCAAATATTCCGCGATTTCGCTGACGCTGGGCCCGCCCGGGTCGAGATGGCCCCGGATCGCCAGCAGCAGTTGGTGCTGAGCACCGGTGAGTCCCACGTCGGCCGCCCGGTGCTCACTCCAGCGCAGGAACCGGCGCAGTTCGGCGCGGAACGCCAGCAGTCTCGAGTACTCCTGGTCGGTCAGGGGTTCGGACCGCGACGTCGACTCATGCGTCATGAAGTGATATTATCACATTATGACGTAAGGACCGGTGGTGACTCGGATCGGTTGCATGTCACTGTCGTCTCAGCCGTCCGGTTCGAGCGCCTTCATTGCAAGTCCGAAGGGTGGTGGAAGACATGGCTACTGAGGCCATGAGCATGCACCTGCATCCCGACATCGTGGAGTTGCGGGCGAAGCATGAGAAGTATGAACTCGCCGCGATGGAACCGGCCCCCCAAGCGGTCACCGGCCTGATGTTCCTGACCGGGCTCTACATCGCGATCTCCGCGTGGGTTGTCGGATTCACCCGGTACCCGGCCTTGACCGTGAACAACCTGATCGTCGGGATCGCCCTGGCGGTGCTGTCGCTGGGGTTCGCCTCCATGTACGGGCGGATCCACGGCATCGGCTGGACCGCCCCGCTGCTCGGGGTATGGATGATCATCACCCCCTGGGTCGTCAGCGGCGATGCCGCCCATACCGCGACGATCTGGAGCAACGTGGTGGCCGGTGTGGTCGCCTTGCTGCTCGGGCTGGGCTCGATGGCGCTCGGCATGCGCCGCAACCGTTCGAACCGCCCTGCATAGTGCGAGCCGGACTGTCACTGGATCCGGCCTGCACCTCACACACACGCGGATGAGGAATCGCCTCCTGCGGCGATGTCGGCCGGTCAAAGCAGGCCGCGCACTCTGATCGATGTCGTCGTGGGCACACTGGTCGGGCCTCTTCGCGGACAACGAAGTCCAGAAAGAGGCGATGACAATGACGTCAGCCACCAGTCGGCCCACGCCCCTACCGTCGCTGAAGGCCCTGCACACCGGGTCCGGCGAGCCCCTTCTGCTGCTGCACGGGTTCATGATGTCCCCGCGCTGCTGGGAGCCGGTCGCAGCGCGGCTGTCGCACACGTGTGAGGTGTTCGCCCCGGCTTTGATCGGCCATTGGGGCGGACCCGAGCTGCGTGGCCGATACCTGAATGTGGCAGCGCTGGCCGATGAGATCGAAAACCAGCTCGACGAATTGGGGTGGCGCACCTGCCATATCGCCGGCAATTCACTCGGCGCCTGGGTCGGTTTCGAACTGGCCCGCCGGGGCCGCGCTCGCACCCTCACCGCGATCGCGCCGGCCGGCGGCTGGGGTTGCCCCTCGCTGCTGCAACTGCGGATCGGGCTGAAGTTCCTGGCGCTGGTACCGATCGTGGCGCTGGGCAAGCAGCTCGGTCCGGCGCTGCGATTCAGCGGTCCCGCCCGCCGGCTGGCGCTGGCGGCGCTCAGCGGCGACCCCTCGGTAGTGCCGGCGCGCGCGGTGACCACGGCGATCACCGCGGCGCTGCACTGCCCTGCCATGCTGCCGCTGCTGGTCGGCGGCCTGCGCATGCCCGGACCGGACCACCTGTCGACACTGAAAACCCCGGTACGCCTGCTGATCTGCGAACGCGACCGGGTGACACCCAACCTCGCCTACGCTGAGCGTTTCCTGCGCGAGCTGCCCGACTCGGCCGACCGCATCCTGGTGCACGGTGCCGGACACGTCCCCATGCTGGAGGCACCCGATCGCATCGCCGCCCTGATCGCCGAGCACGTCCACGCCGGCGTGCATCGGCGCGCCGCGTGAACATGAATTCAACCTGCGCGATCGGTCGAGACCGATACCGAGGGCCGTCGGATGCCGGTGGCGATCTCGATCGCGATCCATCGCGCCGCTTCGATACAGATATCTTCGTCGGGCGTATCGAATGCCGTACTCGTTGTGCCCATGTGCCCCACCGGAAACCGCCTTGATGCCGGTGTTGGCGCCATAGTCGTGGATGGCCGGCAACAGCCGCATTGGCTGGTGACGCGCCTGTGGGCGATCAGCACTTCCTGCTCGAAGCAGCGGTCAGACTCCGCGAAATGCCTTGTCGCCGACCCGGTCCGGATCGGTGATGTGGGACAGGAACAGGCGAACGGCCGGCGCGGGTGTGCGGGTAGTGACGACGTGCCAGGGACGGTTGAGCGGGGTGCCGTCGACCGGCAGGACCTCCAGGTGACCGGCGGCGAGGTCCGTGGCGATGGCGTCGGAGTGGATGAGGGTGATGCCCAGTCCCTCCCGGGCGGCGGCCAGCGCCGCGCCATGGGTGCCGAGAGTCAGTGTGGGCGGGCGGATCTGGAGACGGTCGAAGAGGGCGAGGGTGGTGTCGCGGGTTCCGGAGCCTTTGCCGCGGAGCAGCCAGGTGGCCTCGCAGGGGTCCGGCCAGGCGTCGGGTGCGCCGACCACGACCAGCTGACAGGGGCGGCGGGCGCGGGTGACCAGCCCGGCGTCGCGGGGTGGGCGGCCGGCGATCACGAGATCGGTTTCGTGGTGGGTCAATTCGAGGTACAGCACGTCGCGGGGCTGGATGGACAGACCCAGTTCGATGTCCGGATACCGGATGCGGAAGGACGCGAGCAGCCGGAGCAGCACGTATTCGCCGGCGGTCGCTACCACGCCGATACGCAACCGGCCGGTCTCGGCTTCCTGGACAGCGGCGTGCGCCTCCTTCATCAAACCGAGGATGCTGCGGCAGTAGTCGGCGTAGACCCGCCCGGCCTCGGTGAGCGCGATACCCCGACCGGATTTGGCGACCAGTTTCGCGCCGAGTTGTTTCTCGATGTGTGCTACGGCCGCGGACGCCGCCGCTTCGGTGATGTGCAACTGTGCCGCCGCGCGGCGAATGCTGGAGTGCTTGGCAACGGCGAGAAAGGTTTCCATGCGCACCGCGCTCACCGTACCCATACTCAACGGTAGCAAACTCGACGAAAAGGTTGAGCGAGAACAGAAACAATCGAATTGTTTGTCGTTAACGGCCCCGTCATCCTGGGAATCACAAGTCGCCCAACCCGGTTCGCAGGAGGAATGATGGCCGGATCTGTCGATGATCAGCGCAGCCGGTGGGATCCGGGTGTGCAGTCGTACGCGTCGATGGGATACTACGCTCCCGACTATCAGCCCAAGGACACCGATGTCCTGGCGGTCTTCCGGGTGACGCCACAGCGGGGCGTCGATCCGGTGGAGGCGTCCGCGGCGGTGGCGGGTGAATCGTCCACGGCCACCTGGACGGTGGTCTGGACCGACCGGCTCACCGCGCACGAGCGCTACCAGGGCAAGTGCTACCGCGTCGACGAGGTGCCTGGGCGCGAGGGCGAGTACTTCGCCTATGTCGCCTACGATCTCGATCTCTTCGAGGAGGGTTCCATCACGAACCTCACCTCCTCGGTCATCGGCAATGTATTCGGTTTCAAACCGCTGCAGGCATTGCGGCTGGAGGATATGCGCATTCCCGTGGCGTATGTCAAGACCTTTCAGGGTCCGCCGCACGGAATCGTCATGGAACGGGAGTATCTGAACAAATACGGCCGACCGCTGCTGGGCGCCACGGTGAAACCGAAACTCGGCCTGTCGGCCCGCAACTACGGCCGCGTGGTGTACGAGGCCTGCCGGGGTGGACTCGATTTCACCAAGGACGACGAGAACATCAACTCGCAGCCGTTCATGCGCTGGCGCGACCGCTACCTGTTCGCGATGGAGGGCGTCAACCGCGCCATCGCCGAAACCGGAGAAATGAAGGGGCATTATCTCAATGTCACGGCCGCCACGATGGAGGACATGTACGAGCGCGCGGAATTCGCGAAATCGCTCGGCAGCTGCATCATCATGATGGACCTGACGGTCGGCTACACCGCCATGCAGTCCATGTCGAAGTGGGCGCGGCGCAATGGCATGCTGCTGCACTTGCATCGGGCCGGGCACTCCACCTTCACCCGGCAGAAGACCCACGGCGTCAGCTTCCGGGTCCTGGCCAAGTGGTGTCGGCTGATCGGGGTGGATCACCTGCACGCGGGTACGGTCATCGGCAAGCTGGAAGGTGATCCGCACACGGTCAAGGGCTTCTATGACACGTTGCGCGACAACCACATTCCGATGAACCCCGTCAACGGCATCTTCTTCGACCAGGACTGGGCCAGCCTGCCCGGCGTCATGCCGGTCGCCTCGGGCGGCATCCACGCCGGCCAGATGCATCAGCTGCTGGACCTGTTCGGCGACGACGCCATCCTCCAGTTCGGCGGCGGCACCATCGGGCATCCCATGGGCATCGCCGCGGGCGCGGAAGCCAACCGGGTCGCTCTCGAGGCGGTGGTCAAGGCGCGCAACGAGGGTCGCGATCTGCTCGAGGAGGGCCCGGACGTGCTGCGCCGCGCCGCCGAGATCTGCCGCCCGCTCGATGTCGCGCTCGCCACCTGGGGTGATGTCACCTTCGACTACACCTCCACCGACGCCCCCGACGCCGTCCCGACGGCCTCCCGCTGAAAGTCGAGGAATCCCCATGCATCTGCGCCAAGGCACCTTCTCGCACCTGCCGGACCTCGACGACACCGAGATCGCCGCCCAGGTCCGCTACGCCCTGCTCAACAACTGGCCGGTGTCCATCGAGTACACCGACGATCCGCACCCGCGCAACAACTACTGGGAGATGTGGGGTCTGCCGCTGTTCGATCTGGACGAGCCCGACGGGGTGCTCGCCGAGGTCAACGCCTGCCGGGCCACGTTCCCGCGCTGCTACATTCGCGTGAACGCCTACGACGCGTCCTATGGCCGGCAGACCACGGCGCTGAGCTTCCTCGTACAGCGCCCCGCCCACGAGCCCGGTTTCCGCCTCGACCGCACCGAGTCCGACGATCGCCGCCAGCACTACGGCTTCCACGCCTACGCACTCGACGACCGTCCGGGCCAAAGGTATGACGGCTGAACAGCTTTCGGAACGGGAGGATATCGTGAGCGCGGAACGCCCCGCGATACCGGGCGGCCGGCAGCCTGCAGCCGGCCGCCCGGCGGGCGGGTTCCAGATGCATCGGCCCGGGGTCACGAGCCCCGCACCGGTGCGCGGTACGGCCGCCGATGGTCCTCCCCGACCGGAGGATTCGGCGGCCGACCACCTGCACCGCCCCGTTTCCGGCCCACCGGAGATGCTGGCCGACGACGCCCTGCTGGATCTATCGACGGATATCGCGGGCAAGGACGTCGAGGACACTCTCGCCCGCCTCGACGCGGAACTGGTGGGTCTGGCGAACGTCAAACGCCGCGTGCGGGAAATCGCCGCATTGCTGCTGATCGATCGCGCTCGTCAGCGTTTCGGGCTCCAGGCTACCCGCCCGACCATGCACATGAGCTTCACCGGCGGGCCCGGCACCGGGAAAACCACGGTCGCCCTGCGCATGGCCGAGATGCTGCACGCCCTCGGGTACATCCGGAAACCCAAGGTGCACACCGTCACCCGTGATGATCTGGTCGGCCAGTTCATCGGTCACACCGCACCCAAGACCAAGGAGGCCCTGGCCAAGGCCGCCGGGGGAGTGCTGTTCATCGACGAGGCCTACTACCTGTTCCGTCCCGAGAACGAGCGCGACTACGGGCAGGAGGTCATCGAGATCCTGCTGCAGGAGATGGAGAACGAGCGCACCAGCCTGGTGGTCATCTTCGCCGGCTATCCGGACCGCATGGAGACCTTCTTCTCCGCCAACCCCGGCTTGTCCTCCCGGGTGGCCCACCACATCGAGTTCCCCGACTACACTCACGACGAGCTCATGGCCATCGCCGAACTCATGGTGCGCCAGGAGAACTTCCGCTTCGATCCGCAAGCCGCACAGGCTTTCTCGCGCTATCTGACGCTGCGCATGGCCCGCCCCCGCTTCGCCAATGCCCGCAGCGTGCGCAATGCCCTCGAGCGCTGCCGGCTGCGGCAGGCCAAACGCCTGGTCGAACTGCACCGGCCGGTCGGTCGCACGGATCTGATCACCCTGACGGACAGCGATGTCCTCGGCAGCAGTGTGTTCGCGGACGCCCTCGCCGACGAGGGGGCCCCTCCATGACGAATTGAGAGCGATTGTGCCCGAAGGATTGAAGACCCTCACCCGCTACACCATCGAGCAGGAGCACCGCCATCCCGGATCGTCCGGGGAGTTCTCGGCGCTGCTGAACGTGCTCGCCACCGCAACCAAGATCATCGGGAATCAAGTGACCCGGGGAGCGATCGTCGGCTCCCTGGGCGCTTCCGATGCCGAGAATCTGCCGGTCACCGTGCACCGGAAGATGGATGCCATCGCCAACGACATCATGGTGGCAGAGAGCCAGTGGACCGGACCGCTGGCGGCGCTGGTGTCCGAGCAGATGCGCGAGTGCCATCAGGTGCCGACCGAGTACCGGCGCGGAAAGTATCTGCTGGCCTTCGATCCGCTGGACGGATCCAGCAATATCGACGTGAATCTGCCGGTGGGAACGATTTTCAGCGTGCTGCGCGCTCCGGAGGACGGGCGGGAGGCCGCGGGCACCGACTTCCTGCAGCCGGGCGTGCAGCAGGTGTGCGCCGGGTTCACGCTGTACGGGCCCGCGACCATGCTGGTGCTCACCACCGGCAACGGGGTGGACGGGTTCACGCTGGACCGCGAGGTGGGCGCGTTCGTCCTCACCCATCCGCGCATGCGAATCCCCGACGACACTTCCGGTTTCGCGATCAATGCCGCCAATGAGCGGTTCTGGGAACGCCCCGTCCGTCGCTATGTCCACGAATGTCTCGAAGGCGTGGACGGCCCGCGCGGACGGGATTTCAATATGCGCTGGGTCGCGTCACTGGTGGCCGACACCTTCCACATCCTGACCCGCGGCGGGCTCTACATGTATCCGCGCGATACGCGCAATCCCGAACGCCCGGGCCGGGTCTCGCTGCTGTACGGGGCCAATCCGATCGCCTTCATCGTCGAGCAGGCCGGGGGCGCGGCCAGCACCGGGCACGAACGGGTGCTCGATGTGCGGCCCGAGGAGCTGCACCAGCGGATCCCGTTCATCTTCGGCTCCCGCAACGAGGTCGAGCGAATCGAGCGCTATCACCGCGAACCGGAGGAGGGGCCCAGTTTCGACGCCTCACTTTTCGGTTCCCGCTCCCTGTTCCGCGCGTCCCGGCACTGAGCGGCCGGGTGAAAGCTGTTGTCCGGCAATCGAGGAGGTGCCATGTCGGTCAAACATCCCGTGGTCGCGATCACCGGGTCGTCCGGTGCGGGGACGACCAGCGTCACGCGAACCTTCCAGGAGATATTCCGCCGCGAGGGAATCAGCGCGGCCATCGTGGAAGGGGATTCGTTCCATCGCTACGACCGCAACGAGATGAAGCTGGCCATGGCCGAGGCCGAACAGCAGCGCAACCTGACCTTCTCGCACTTCGGGCCGGAGGCGAATCTGCTCACCGAACTGGAGTCGCTGTTCCGCGAGTACGGGGAGACCGGTGTAGGCGCGGTGCGGCGCTACCTGCACGATGACGACGAGGCCAAACCCTTCGGGCAGCCGGCGGGCACGTTCACTCCGTGGGAGGAGCTGTCCCCGGGCAGCGATCTGCTGTTCTACGAGGGCCTGCACGGGGCGGCGGTCGGCGATGGGGTCGACGTGGCCCGCTATGCCGATCTGCTGGTGGGCGTTGTTCCCATTATCAATCTGGAGTGGATTCAGAAGGTGCACCGCGACAAGACCGAACGCGGCTACTCCAGCGAGGCCATCATCGACACCATTCTGCGGCGCATGCCCGACTACGTGAAGCACATCTGCCCGCAGTTCTCGCGGACCTATGTGAACTTCCAGCGGGTGCCCACGGTGGACACCTCGAATCCCTTCACCGCCCGGACCATTCCGACCGCGGACGAGAGTTTCGTGGTGATCCGCTTTGCCGATCCGAAGGTCATCGACTTCCCGTATCTACTGTCCATGCTGCACGATTCGTTCATGTCGCGGCCCAACAGCATCGTGGTGCCGGGCGGAAAGATGGACCTGGCGATGCAGCTCATCTTCACGCCGCTGATCCTGCGGCTGATGGACAAGCGGCCCAAGCGGCTGCGCTGATCCGGGTTGTGCCGCACGAGAAACGGCGGCCGCCCGGGGAGGGCGACCGCCGTGGGTCACGCGGATCGAACCGGTCAGACGGCGGTGGGCAGATCCTTGGCACGGCTCTTCACCTGGAAGGCCGAGATCACCTCGAAGACGCCGATGGCGATCAGCCAGCAACCGACCACCACGACCAGGGCCGTGATCGAGCGGAACGGCTCCACGATCAGCAGACCACCACCGACGATGAGCAGGATGCCGAACAGGATCTGCCAGCCCCGGCCCGGGAGGGCGGCATCGGACATCGCGGCCACCAGCACCGCCGTGCCGCGGAAGATCCAGGTGATGCCGATCCACAGCGCCAGCAGGCCGATGGCCTGGAACTCGTTGCGGAAGCAGAAGAAACCCAGAATGAACGACAGGATGGCGGTAATGAAGGACAGCACCCGCATCCAGGTGCTGATGTGCAGACCGAAGGCCGCGATCAGCTGGAAAACACCGGATACGAGCAGGTAGATGCCGAACAGGACACCGGCGACGACCAGGGTGGGTCCGGGCCATACCAGCACCAGGATGCCCAGCACCACCGAGAGAAGGCCGGTGACCAGGATCGACTGCCACGCACTGCGGGCCAGCGCATGAACCGGCCCTTCGTAAACTCCCTCTTTGCTGGTTGTCATATTCAGCAGAATATGACCAGTTCGGGACGTTTGCGTTCAATTAGCCAAGTGTTGCGCGGCTGTGACATGACTCAATCGTCGCCGGCGCTGCGGCGCGCGCTGCGCCGCACCCAGCGAATGTCGGCCCGCCACGTGTATCCGGCGACCAGCAGTGAACCGACGACCGCGGCATTGAGCATCGAGGAACCGTTCACCACCAGCGACACCAGGCCACCGATGAGCGCGCCGGTGCTGAACGAAACATATTGCGTCGCATAGCCGAGCCAGTCACGGACAGTGCCGCCACCGAAGACGTGCCGCTCGATGCCCTGCGCGAGTTTCACCAAGGTGCCGGTGACGTAGCTGACCGGAATGGAGACCTCGCCCTTCTTGACGAAGGAGGTGTTGAGCGCACCCATGCCGAAGGCGACGAACAGGATCGGGACCAGGCCGATGGCGCGCTCGTCGAGCACGACGTCCGCGATGGCCGCGAGCAGCAGAGCGCCGGTGGTGAGCATGGTCGCGCCGTGCGGATGGTTGGTCCACCAGTACCGGCGGCAGATCGAGGCGATGAACACGCCGGCCAGGAAGCAGGCGATGATCGCGGCCGCGCCACCGGCCAGGGTCGGGTCGCCGGCGAAGTTGCCGAGAATCGAGCGTTCCGTGTTGCCGGTCATGAAGGTGACGAAATAGCCCTCCGAGTGGGCGTACGCGGCCGCGCCGATGAATCCCGCCAGCATTGACAGCACCGCGGACAGCCGCATCTCGAGATCCCAGAAGGGCTCGCGGGGTTGCTTGCCGATCGCAGTCACAGCAACAGGCTAGCAATCCGCAACATGCCGACCCGGAGGCGAAAATTCATGCCGGTGACGCCGGGCCGCCGGTGCGGTACAGTGCGTATGTTAACCGGAATTCGCAACTGGAATGCCCAGTGGGAACAAGGAGAAGTCATGACCTCCGCCGTCATCGTCGATGCTGTCCGCACCCCCTCCGGGAAGGGGAAAACCGGTGGCGGCCTGTCGGAAGTCCATCCGGCCACGCTGCTCTCGGGCGTGCTGGGCAGCCTGGTCGAGCGCACCGGCATCGATCCCGCGCTCGTCGATGATGTGATCGGCGGTTGCGTCACGCAAAGTGGCGAGCAGGCCTTCAATATCTCCCGCACCGCGGTGCTGGCGGCCGGCTTCCCGGAAGCGGTGCCCGCCACAACGGTGGATCGGCAGTGCGGATCCTCTCAGCAGGCCGCCCATTTCGCGGCGCAGGGCGTCATCGCGGGGGCCTATGACATCGCCATCGCCTGCGGCGTGGAATCCATGTCACGGGTGCCGATGTTCTCCAACGCCCAGGGCCGCGACGCCAACCGCGGGCCGATCGCGCACCGATACCCGGACGGGCTTGTGCAGCAGGGCATTTCCGCCGAGGTGATCTCCGCGCGCTGGAAGTTCGACCGGACCGCGCTCGACGAATTCGCGGCGCGCTCACACCGATTGGCCGCCGCCACCGCGGCATCCGGAGGCTTCGACAACGAACTTGTCCCGGCGGGATCGCTCACCGCCGACGAGACCATCCGGCCCAGCACCACCGTCGAGGGCTTGGCCGGGCTGAAGCCCGCCTTCGTGGATGCTGAGTTCAAGGCCCGGTTCCCCGAAATCGAATGGTCCATCACCCCCGGCAACTCCTCGCCCCTCACCGATGGCGCGTCGGCGGCGCTCATCATGAGCGAGGACAAGGCCGGCCAGCTCGGCCTGAAGCCGCGCGCCCGCTTCCACTCCTTCGCGGTCACCGGTGACGACCCGCTGCTCATGCTCACCGCCGTCATCCCCGCCACCCGCAAGGTGCTGGCGCGAGCGGGACTGTCCATCAACGACATCGACGTCTACGAGGTGAACGAGGCGTTCGCACCCGTGCCGCTGGTCTGGGCACACGAGCTCGGCGCCGACCCGGCCAAGCTCAACCCGCGCGGCGGCGCCATCGCCCTGGGCCACCCCCTCGGCGCCTCCGGCACCCGCATCCTCACCACCATGCTCAACCACCTCGAACAAACCGGCGGCCGCTACGGCCTCATGACCATGTGCGAGGCGGGCGGCCTGGCCAACGCCACCATCATCGAACGTCTCTGAGACCGGCGCCCGCATCGGGGCCTCAGGCCCGTTGTCGCCGCCGGCCGAACGGCAGCATCGAGGACGACGTGGACCGCTCGGCTGCAACCATCTGAGCGGTTCCCACCCATCGGGTCCAACGGGATGGCCTCGGAGGATGTTGTGCCGGAAGGGCGGCGGCGCAGCGGAGATGGCCGATCGTGTCGGGGTCGGCCGTAAGCTGGGGCCGTCGTGCGGCTGGCGTGCGGAGCGGGTGCGGGGAGGCGTTGTGCGGGTTTCGTGGGATCAGGTGTTCAGCTGGCGGGTGCGGCGGCAGTTCGTGGATCCGCGGACGAAGGGCGATGCCGGGGCCGTGGTCGAGCGGCTGTGCGGGGTGCAGGCGCAGGTGACGTCGGCGGCGGAAACCGCTGTGGCGCTTCGGCGTTCGGCAGGCGAGCCCGGTGCGGTGGTGGCGGCGCTGGGGGAGGGCGCGCTGATGAAGACCTGGGCGATGCGTGGCACGCTGCACGCGCTGACGCCGGAGCAGGGGGCCGCGGCGTTGTCGCTCATGGCGTCGGCACGCACGTGGGAGAAACCCGCGTGGACCAGGGCTTCCGGGGCGACACCGGATGATGTTGCGGCGCTGGTCGAGGCCGTCGGTGACATCCTCGACGGGCGCGTGCTGACTCGCGACGAACTGGTCACGGAGCTGATCGCCGAGCGGCGATTCCAGCCGCTGGAGGACCATCTGCGCTCCGGCTGGGGTTCGATGCTGAAGCCCCTGGCCTGGCAGGGCGCACTGTGCCACGGCCCGTCCCGCGGCACGTCGGTCACCTTCACCAATCCCGCGCACGTCATCCCCGGCTGGTCCGGCATCCCTGACCCGGACACCGCCGCGCCCACCATCATCCGTGCCTACCTCGGCGCCTACGGCCCGGCCACCCCGGAAATCTTCAACACCTGGCTGACTCGTGGCTTCCTGAGCAAACCCACCGTGCGCCGCTGGTTCTCGAACCTCGGTAAGGAGCTGACGGAGATCGAAGTCGAGGGCCGCCCCGGCTACTTCCTCACAGCCCACCTCGACGAACTCGCCAGGGCCACACCAACTTCCGCAGTTCACCTCCTCGGCCAATTCGACCAGTACATCCTGGGCCCCGGCACCGGCGACACCGCCCTCCTGCCCGGCGACCACCGCGCCAAGGTCAGCCGCACCGCCGGCTGGATCTCCCCACTCGTCCTGACCGGCGGCCGGATCACCGGAACCTGGGACCTCGACAAAGGCGACCTGACCGTGTCGATGTTCGACAGCACACCCATCCCCACCGCCCAGATCACCGCCGAACTTCCCCGCATCGCCAAGGCCACCGGCCAGCCGGTGAACACAGTCCGTTCTGCCTGAGATCGACTGTGGCGCACCGTGGTCGGCTTCAGACAACCGGCACGGTTGATCGGAGATCGAGTGCGGACCGGCTGATCGCTGCCGCCGCACCGCAGACGGAGTAAGGCCACCAGCGCGACGATGGTGACAGGTCGGGATCGCGCACGTGCGCACGCACCGAACCTCGCTCCCGTGTTCCGAAGCGATTCCGCCTCAGTCACGACCGGGCAGCAGGGACGGGTCATGTGCGCCGGGGCCCAGTTGGGGGCGTAGATCCTTGACGGTGAGGTGATCGCCGCATTCGGAGCAAACGGGCTGGACGGTCACGGTGTGGCCGCAGGATTTGTGGACGGATTCGATCGGGGGGCCGTCGGGGGCGGCCCATTCGTCGCCCCATTGGCGCATGGCGGCCAGGATCGTCCAGAGGGAACGGCCCTTGTCGGTGAGCAGGTAGTCGTAGCGGACCGGGTTGTCCTGGTAGGGGGTTTTGTCCAGGATGCCCTGGGCGACAAGGTGTTCCAGGCGCTGGGTGAGGACGTTGCGGGCGATGCCGAGGCGGGAGCGGAAGTCGTCGAAGCGGGTGATGCCGAAGAGGGCGTCGCGGACGATGAGCAGGGTCCACCATTCGCCCACCACCTCCAGGCACTGGGCGATGGAGCAGTTCATGTCCTCGAAGCTGGTTCGCCGCATGATCCCAGCATAGTCGGTTGCTTGAAGAGACCCACTCGCCTATGGTCAGTCTCATGAAGAAACTCACTCGGGCCGACGGCCGGACGCAGGGGGAAGAACGATGAACACCGTTGTCGTGCAGGAGGAACGGCGGGCCGTCGATCCGCGGGTGGTGCTCGGGATCGTCGCGGTGGCGGTGCTGCTGTCCAGCCTGGACCTGTTCATCGTCAATGTGGCGCTGCCGCGGATCGCGGAGGACTTCTCGGGAGCCCGGATCACGGGACTGTCGTGGGTGCTCAACGCGTATTCGATCGTGTTCGCGGCGCTGCTGGTTCCCGCCGGACGTCTGGGTGATCGGAACGGGAACAAGACCGCGTTCCTGACCGGGCTGGGCGTCTTCGTGCTGGGGTCGGCACTGTGCGCGGTGGCGTGGAATACCGGTGCGCTGGTGGCCTTCCGGGTCCTGCAGGCGGCGGGCGCGGCATTGCTGACACCGTCCTCGCTGGGCCTGCTGCTGGCCGCGACACCGGCCGAGCGGCGGGCGACGGCGGTGCGACTGTGGGTGGCGTTCGGCGGTCTGGGCGCGGCACTGGGGCCGGTGATCGGCGGACTGCTGGTCGAACTGCATTGGCGCTGGGTGTTTCTGGTGAATGTGCCGCTGGGGATCATCGCGCTGGTGCTGGGAGCGCGGCTGTTGCCACGGCCGAATGGCACGGGCGGATCGATGCCGGACGGGGTCGGCGCGCTCATGTTGATCGGTTCGGTGGCGTCGCTGATTCTGGCCGTCGTCAAGGGCGAGGACTGGGGGTGGGGATCGCCCGGTGTCATCGGCGCGTTCGCGGCGACCGCTGTGTTCGCGGTGGCGTTCGTGGTCTCGTCGCGCCGCCATCACAGTCCCGTCGTCGATCCGGGACTGCTGCGTGTGCCGAATTTCGCACTCATGCTCGGCAATTCGCTGCTGTTCAATATCGCGTTCGCGGGGATGCTGCTGTCGGCGGTGCTGTGGATGCAGAACGTGTGGGGATGGTCGGCCTTGCGGACCGGGCTGGGGATCGCGCCCGGGCCGCTGATCGTGCCGCTGGTGGCGGTGTCGGCAGGCCGGCTGATCGCCCGGATCGGTGTCGGGCCTGTGCTCGCGCTGGGTGGGGTGTCATTCGCGGCCGGAATCGTCTGGTGGGCGCAGGCGATCACGCTGCAGCCGGACTATCCGACCGGGCTGCTCGGCGGCATGCTGGTGACCGGTCTGGGCGTCGGCCTGACCATGCCGACCAGTGTGGCGGCCGGGACGGCAGGGCTGCCGTCACAGCAGTTCGCGACCGGGTCGGCGGTGCTGAGCATGGCGCGGCAGCTCGGAATGGCCGTGGGTGTGGCCGTTCTGGTGGCGGTGCTGGGTACGCCCTCCGGTGCCCAGTCGACCCTCGACGCCTTCCAGCACGGTTGGTACGTAATCGCCGGCGCTTCGCTGGCCGCCGGTGTTCTGGGCCTGGCAGCGCGAATACCGAAGGCCGCGCCGGTATCCGGGTAGATTCTCAGGGACGGTCTCAGGGGTTGTCCGGATGTCCCGGTCCGCGGTCGTCCCTACCGTCGAGATATGCGAATCGGGCTGACGGTGACAGTGCTGGCGCTGGTGGGGGCCGCGGGATGCGGGAGTGTGACGACCTCGGTGCCGCAGCTGGTCTCCACCACCCCGATGGCGGTGTCGCCCAAGCGAGTCGAGCGGATTCGCGACGACATCGACGGGCTGGTGCGGGCCGGGACCACCGGGGTGATCGCGACCCTCACCGAGAACGGCCAGACCATCACCCTCACCGCCGGGGTCGGGGACCGCATCAGCCGGGCGCCGATTCCGATGGCCCCGCCGCAGCAGGTGCGGGTCGGCAGCATCTCCAAAACCTTTACGGCGGCACTCATCATGCAACTCGTGTCGGAGGGGAAGGTGCGACTCGACGAACCCGTCGACACCTATCTGCCCGGGCTGCTCAGGGGCAATGGCGTGGACGGGCGCGCGATCACCGTGCGGCACATCCTGCAGCACCGCAGCGGACTGCCGGAACTGTCCGACGACCCCGAACTCGACGAAGTGCGCGCCGCGGCCGGCGGCCGCACCTTCACTCCCGCCGAGGAGATCGTGATCGCGCTGCGCCGACCCGCGCAGTTCGCGCCGGGGGAGCGGTTCAAGTACACCAATACCAATTTCATCGTCGCGGGCATGCTGGTCGAAAAGGTGACGGGCAGAACGTATTCCGAGGAGCTCGTCGGCCGCATCACCACGCCGAACCAGCTCGCCGACACCTATCTGCCCAGTCCGGGTGAGACCGGCTTCCGCGGGCCCCACCCGCACGGCTACGCCCTCGTCGGAGGCGTCCCCACCGACGTCACCCGCTCCGAGCCGTCGGTGGGGTGGTCGGCAGGCGGACTGATCTCCACCGGCAATGACCTGAACCGCTTCTTCATGGCTTTGCTCGCCGGGAAGATCGTCGCCGATGGGCAGCTGCACGACATGCTCACGATCCCGCCCCGCACCCCGGACACCGCCCTCGACTACGGCCTCGGCATCGGCGCGATCGGACTGCCCTGCGGCGCACAATACTTCGGCCACGTCGGCGAAATCGCGGGCTACCTCACGATCTCCGGCGCGACCCGGGAGGGCCGCGCGGTGACCATCGCGATGAACGACTCCCCGGACACCGAGCCGGACATCACCGGTCTGCTCGGCGACGCCCTGTGCCCGTAACCGTCAGAACTGCCCGGCGAGAAACCCACTGAACAGCACCAGAAATCCACCGACCTCGCCCACGATCAGCAACCCCATCGAAATTCGTGTGCCGAGCTTGTCGGTCTGCCCATGAAACTGATTCGTGGTATCCCGCCGCCACCCGTGATAGATGTACGCCGCGATCGCCGCGACGAAGAAGAACAAAACCACCACATCGGCAGTCAGATTCACCGCCGTCGCCCATGCACTCAGCTCGGTGAACACCGCCAGCAGCAGCGCCGCAAACGAGTACAGCAGGGTGGCCCGATGCGCGATATCGACATACACATGCGCAGTCGCGTCCGGAGAGGCACTGACCTGCTGGTACTTCCACACCCCGAGCAACAGCGCCAGAATGAACAGCAACCCCGCCGCCACCAACGTAATCCGGGTATCGATCCCGAGCCCGATACTCACCGCCGCAGCCTCGACCTGCCCCGCCATTTCCCCTCCATCACGCACGCGTGTCCGGCCAGAACTATAACGCGTTGCACCATGATTCGACAGCCATCAGCCGGGTACGGCGTCCGAGCATCCACTGGGTTCCGGGATCCGGCGCGTACGATGACGATGCCCTGACGTCCCGTGTAGAGCGAGGTTGCCGGTGACCGAATTGCCCGTGTGGGCCGACGACCCCGGGGCGCTGGAGCTCACCGAGGAGCGTTACGACGAGCTCCCGGATGCCCTGCGCAAGCTGATCGAAGTCATCGACGGGAACATCATCCGCTGCCAGAGCGGCAGCGCGGAACACAGCGATGTCGCGCGGCGGCTCGCCAATCATCTCGAAGCGGCGAAGCCCGACGACCCCTGCATGCGGGTGTCGACCGATGTCGACGTCCACTTCACGCGGAGGAAGCGGCGCGACGGGGCCTTCTCGTTCCGCCGCCCCGACGTGACCGTGTACCGCTGCGTCGAACGTGGCACCAAACTCACCACTGCCGAGGCATTGCTGGTCGTAGAAGTCGTATCGCCCGGTTCCGGATACACGGATACCGTCGACAAGCTCGCCGAATACGCGTACGAGGGGATTCCGGTCTATCTGATCGTCTATCTGGACTCCAGCCTCTACGTGAAGATGATCCAGGAGTACCGGCTCGACTGGGCCGCGCGGACTTATCGGCTCGCCGAAACCCATGAAAACGCGTTGCTGCTGGAGAGCCCTTATTCGGCGGTCATTCCATTCAGTCGATTGGATGGCTGACATGCGCTGCGGTCCTCGAGGATCAGCGTGGGTGAAGTTCGTCGGCCAACTGGAGTAGTTCGGGGACGTGGGAGCCGTCTGTGGCTGTCAGACGGATGGCTTCGGCGAGGGGGAAGGCGCGGACTTCCAGGATTTGTTCGGCGTCATCGGGGTTGGTGGGGTGGCCGGTGAGGGTGACGTCGGCGGTGCACCAGAGCCAGGCTTTGCGGGGGTGGGGTTGCCAGGGGCGGTAGGGGGTGGGGCGATCGGTGGTGGCGTAGTGGGCGCCGAAGTGGTGGAGGGGGCCGGACAGTTCGGCGCCGGCTTCCTCGGCCAGTTCGCGGATCACGCAGGACTCGATGGATTCTCCGGCTTCGCGCGTACCGCCGGGGAGGATCCAGCGGTTCCGGTCGTCGCGGCAGAGGACGATGCGGTCGCCGAGGAAGCAGACGACGTGGATGTTGGTGACCAGGTCGTCCGGTGGGAGGTCGGTGGAGAACTGGACGTCGAGGCCGCCCCATTCCCACCGAGCGGGGGTGTGGAGGAGGGGGTAGCGGTCGGCGAGGGTCATGGTTCGACGGTACTGGGAGACGGGCGCAGGCGCTTGGGGCCGTAAGTGATTGTGCGGAGCAGGAATTCGATGGGGCCGTAGCGGTGGTGGCGGATCCAGCGGCATCGGCGCAGGGCGTCGAGTTCCCGCAGCCGCGGCACCACCGCTATGGCCCGCTCGTCCGTCATGGGCCGACCGTAGGGTGGCGCGATCGCGCCCCGGATCACTCGTGAGGGTGGGAGGGCCATCCCTCCGTGGAGTAACGGCCCACCCCACCGTCTAGAACTGGTTTCAGTATTGTTCCCGTATGGCCTTCGTCATCGACAAAACCGTGGAGATCGACGCGCCCGCCGAGCTGGTCTGGCAGGTGCTCACCGACGTGGACAAGTACGGGGAATGGAATCCCTTCTGCCTGGAGTGCAAGACCACCCTCGAGCCGGGATCGCCGATCGACATGAAGGTGCGGCTGGTCGGGCCGAAGCCCAAGCAGCAGCGCGAGTTCATCCGTTCCCACACACCGGGTAAGGAATTCAGCTACAACATGAAGCCCGCGCCGCTGGGCCTGCTCAGTAGCGAGCGCTCGCACACCCTGACCCCGCTGGAGGACGGCCGCACGCGCTACCTCTCGCACTTCCAGCTCAACGGACCGCTGGCCCCGGTGGTCGCCGGCCTCCTGGGCGGCGCGCTGACCACCGGGTTCGAGGGCATGACCGACGCCGTCAAGACGCGGGCCGAGGCCCTGAAAGCCGTGCGCGACTAGCGCTCACGCCTCGAACGGCAGCACATTGCCGGCGGCGTCGCGGCCACCGCTCTCGTTCTCGATGGCGGTGGCCAGATCCTGCACGCTGGTCCAGCTGCGGGGTTCCTCGTCCTCCAGATTGCCGATCGTGTACCAGGTGGCGGTGCCGCGATAACGCACCAGCCCATGGCCCGAATAATCCAGCGTCACATCGAGATCCCCGGAGACCGTTCCCTCTTCCCGGGTCATGACGGCTGCCTCGCTGCGGATTTCGACGACGGCGGCTATGTGAACTCTCCCTTGGTGACACAGTCCTTCACCGCGGTCTGCAGTGCGGTCTGCTCCTTGGCATCGACGTTCAATCCGTACTTTACTTTCACCTGGATGTAGCGCCCGATATAGGCGCACCGGAAAGTCCCGGGCGGCAGATAACTCGACGGATCCTGGTCGCCCTTGGAGCGGTTGGCGGTGGGATCGGAAATCACCAGGTTCAGCGCGTCATTGGCGATATGACGCCGGGTGTCGTCGTCGAAGTTCGACGCGCCCGAGCGCCATGCCTCTGCCAGCGCCACGATGTGGTCGATGTCCAGGGCCGACGAATCGGTGGTCCACTTGTAGGGCTTGAGGGCATTGGTTTTCTTGTCCATGACCCCGTACTGGTCGCGCCAGCCACCATTGGTGCCGACGCTCAGTTTGCAACTGCTCGGATCCAGCTTCACCGGCCCGGTCGCGTCGCGCAGCAGCACCACGTCACGGGTGGTGCAGCGGCTGTACTGCGCGAAGGCGTCACCGAATCCGTGTTCGGGCTTGTCGGTGTCCCAGTGCGGGAATCGGTCGCGCGAGTAACCGGTCATCGGCAGTTCGTCGGCCGCCTTCAGTTTTCCCAGCAGACCGCCGATCTCCTTGGCCGATCCCGCCGGTTGAGCGCCGCGATCCGGAATCGGCGGGCCGCTCGCGTCCGGTTTACCGGTGCCGACATGCTTTTCGAGGACGGCGGCCACGATGGCCAGCATGATCACGAACAGCAGCGACGCGGCCGCTTTCAATAGGCGGCGCAGGGCGGGGGAGGAACGGATCTTCGACGATGTCACCGCGCATCACCGCCCGCGGCGGCCGGGGACAGGGGCTTCGATAGGCGTGACGGCTTCGTGTGCAACATATCCCGCAAACCTTGGCAATCAGCGACCCGAAACGGCAAGCCGCACGTGGGTTTCCGAGACCGGTGTCACACCGCGCCCCGAGAATTCGCGTCCGGAATCGGACTCGCGGTACACCCGCCGCAATTCCATACTGGGCCGCGCGGAGAGCGAAAACAATGACGGTGCAAGGATTTCCGCATGGTCTCCGGCGCGTCACCGTGTCATCTCAGATCTGATGCCACCAAGCTATGAAGAACGCCGTGCCGCCCGGGCACAGGGCGATGGCCATCGGCACCGGCCACCACGGCCCGCTGCGGCCCAGCAACCGCTGGGTTAGACGCTGTTCGAGCATTCCGAACCCGGCGATGAGTAGCATCCACAGGGGGAGTGGCAGCGCGCCCCCGGCGAAATGCACCGCCCACGCGCCGGCCAATGTCGGCCCGCCCCAGGAATGTTCGAAATCGTGCGCGGCCACCAGGGGATAACAGATGCCGCGCACCGCGGCCAGGACCATCAGGAACGCCGCGAACCAGGCGACCAGTCCGACCGCGACCGCCAGCACCGTATGCACTGCGGTCCGCCACGGTCCCGGTTCCCGCAGCTCGAACGGCGCCCGGAACACTCGCCGCGCCACCCGGGCCCGAACCCCCGTGGGCGCGAAGGCAACCGGCACCGAGAGCAGCGCGTAGTACGCGGCCCGCAGTACCCGCTCGACCTTCCCCATGGGCACAACCCTAGCGCCGGACGATCGTCCGACCCGGCAGCCCGCGACCTGGTGCCGCGCCCGCCGGATATGCGTCGGCGCGCCGGGCAGCCCCTACCCGACGCGCCGAATCGCCTGAAGATCAGGCGGTGTCGATGTTCTGAGAATCAGGCGTTGTTGAGCTTGTTCAGCCGCTCGCAGGACTCCAGGTACTCGGTGATGAGCCGCTGTACCACGTCGGCGGAGCGCTCCATCTTGTTCATCATGCCGACGACCTGGCCGACCGGGTTGAAGTTCACGTCCTTGGCCTGCTCCGGGTACCGGTGGCCGCGCTTGACGCCGTCGAGTGCGACCATCATCTGCAGCGGCATGCCCAGCGGGTTCGGGGTGTCGGGGCGCTCCCACGCCTCGGTCCAGTCGTTCTTGAGCATGCGGCAGGGCTTGCCGGTCCACGACCGCGAGCGCACGGTGTCGAGGCTGGTGGCGTCGATGTAGGTCTGCATCTGGGCGGGCGGCACATTGGCCTCCTCCACTGTCAGCCACAGCGAGCCGGTCCACGCGCCCGCCGCGCCCATGGCGAGGGCGGCCGCGACCTGTCGGCCATTGCCGATACCACCGGCCGCGAGCGCCGGCATGTCGCCGATGGCGTCGATGACCTGCGGCCACAGCACCATGGAGGCGATCTCACCGCAGTGGCCGCCACCCTCGGTACCCTGCATGACCACGAAGTCCAGCCCGGCGTTCTTGTGGTTGAGCGCGTGCTTGACCGAACCGCACAGCGCGCCGATGAGGCGGCCGGAGTCCTGGATCTGCTTGATCACGTCGTCGGGCGGGGTGCCCAGGGCGTTGGCGACCAGCTTGGCCTTGGGGTGTTGGAGGATCACCTCGATCTGCGGGGCGACCGTGGTGGCGGTCCAGCCCAGCAACTGATTGTGGCGCTCCTCCGGCGGCAGGTGCGGTACGCCGTGGTCGTTGAGGATCTTCTCGGCGAAGTCGCGGTGCTCCTGCGGAACCAGCTTGGCCAGTTGGGCTTCCAGCTCCTCGGGGCTCAGGCCCTCGACGCCCTTGCCCTCGTATTTGGAGGGGATGACCAGGTCCACGCCGTAGACGCCCTGCACGTGCTCGTCGAGCCACTGCAGCTCGACCTCGAGCTGTTCGGCGGTGAACCCGACCGCGCCGAGCACACCCAGACCGCCCGCATTGCTGACCGCGGCGGCCACGTCCCGGCAGTGGGTGAAGGCGAAGATGGGTACGTCGATGCCGAGGCGATCGCAGATCTCGGTACGCATGGTGTGGTGGGCTCCTCTGAACTTTCCGGCACTGGAAATGTTGTGTCCACCACACTAGAACATGTTCTACATTCGGACCAGTCTCTCGATGCCTACACGTAGGTCACTGTCAACAACATGTTCTAGTTGCCGGGAGCGGTCAGCCGTGCGCGAGCAGGCCGCCCGCGTGCAGATCGTCGAAAAGGAGCTGGTCCACGGGCGGGACGTGCGGTCGATCGGCGTAGGTGAACCAGGCGATCTCGTCGATCTCGCTGCTGGCCGTGAGGGTGCCGGCGTAGTCGGCTGTGTAGCAGGCCATGCGCACGACGGCGTCGGGAATCAGGGCCTCGTAGGTGCCGACGTGGGCGGCGGTGTCCGGCGCGAGTTCGACCGTGAGCTCCTCGCGGATCTCGCGGACGAGGGTTTGCACATCGGTCTCCACACCCTCGCGCTTGCCGCCGGGGATATAGAAGACGTCCTTGCCGCGCGGCCGCGCGCACAGGATGCGACCGTCCTCGATTCGAACCCAGGCCACCGTGTCGATCAGCCGCTGCTCTCGCTCCGTCTGCATTGGCGCAGCCTAACGGGCGTCAGTCCGCGGGCTCCCATGCGGCGACGAGGTCGAGCAGGCCGGGGAAGCGGGCTTCGAGGTCGTCGATACGGACCTGACTACGGCGTTCGAGGCCGTACTGGCGCTGGCGGGTGACACCGGCTTCGCGCAGCGCCTTGAAGTGGTGCGTCAGTGACGATTTCGGGCGGTCGATGCCGAACCAGCCGCAGGAGTGGTCGTAGGCCTCGGATTCGAGCAGCAGCTTCTGGACGATGTGCAGCCGCAGCGGGTCACTGAGCGCGCCCATGACGGTCTCGAGTCGCAGCTCGTCGAGTCCGGGTTCGGGCAACGGATCCGGCACGACGTCCGGTTCCGCGGGGAGCGTGAACTTCGGCGCGGGGTGCTGCTTGGCCGGCATCGATGAACTCCTCACTGTCGACGCTTGTACGACTTTGATCGTACAGCATGCTATGTTCGACTCCATTCGTACTAGTTCGAGTCAATTCGAACTTTGAGTGGAGGTAGTGGAAGTGGTTGCGACACAATCCCGTCCGGCGCAAGCCGGGGAGCCGATCGATCTCGGAGCCGAATCTCGCGTCGCCCCGACATGGTGGATCTGGCTCGCGGCATGGCCCGTGACCGCCGTCTTCGTGCTCTCGAACGCGGCGACGCCGCTGTATGTGCTGTGGCAGCGCGACTTCGGGTTCTCCAAGGGCACCATGACCGTGGTCTTCGCGTTCTACATCGTCGGTTTGCTCGGATCGCTGCTGGTTTCCGGCGTCGCCTCGGACCGGCTCGGCCGCAAAGCCGTGCTCATCCCGGCGCTGATCCTCGCGGCGGCCGCATGTCTGATCTTCGCCACCGCGCCCGGTGTGATCGCGTTGATGATCGCTCGCCTGCTCACCGGTATCGCGGTGGGGGCGGCGGTTTCCGCGGGCATGGCCGCCGTCACCGATGTCGCGGGACCCGAGCGCAAGCACCTGGGCGCGCTGTTCGCCTCGACGGCGATGGTGCTGGGCGCGGGCGTCGGCCCGCTGCTGTCCGGCGTCCTGTCCGAGACCGTCCCGGCCCCGACCGTCACCGTCTTCGGGGTCGAGATCGCGCTGCTGGCAACCGCTTTCGTGACGGTGCTGCGGATGCCCGTCGGTCGTCCGGCGCACCGGGGTGCGGGTTCATGGATCCGGGTGCCCCGGGTGCCCCACGCGAACCGCCGCCAGCTCTTCCTCGGCATCGCGGTGTTCGCGCCCGGAATCACGGCCACGTCCTTCGTGCTGTCTCTCGGCCCGGCCCTGCTGTCCGGCCTGCTCGGCACGACGAACCGAATCGTCGCCGGCGCCATGGCCTTCGCGATGTTCTTCACCGCCACCGCCGTCCAGTTCGCCGCCCGGTCCCTGCCGCGCCCGGCGACGATGACGATCTCCGCCGTCGCGACCGCCCTGGCGATGCTGACCCTCGTGATCGCCGTCCACACCCAGTCGCCGACCTACCTGATCGCCTCGGCGCTGCTCGCCGGGGCGGGCCAGGGCTTGGGCCAGCTGGGTGGGCTGTCGCTGCTCAACCACGCCGTCCCGGCCGCTCGATTGGCGGAAGCCAACGCGGCGTTCAATATCGGCGGCTACATCCCCGCCGGTCTGCTGCCCGTCAGCGCCGGGTACCTCAGCGACGCGGTCGGCCTCTCGACCGGCGCGACGACCTTCGCGCTGACTCTACTGGCACTGTCCGTGCTGGCCGCCGCCGCGATCCTGCGCAATCGCCCCTCCCTCACCCCCGCCTGACTCGCCGGCATGCCGTGGCGCAGCACCGTTTCCGGTGTTGCGCCACGGCATGTTCTCCGTTCACGAGGGCGTGGGGATGGCTTGGGCTACGAGGAGATTCACGGCGCGGTGGACCCGGGCGGTGTCGCCGGTGACCCACCAGTCCTGGATCAGGCCGCGCATGCCCGAGATGAGCAGGGTGGCGGAGGCCTCGGGGTCGGGGATGGTGGGGTCGACTCGGCTGAGGGACCGGGTCATTGCGGTGACGAGCACCAGGATGGCGTCGGTCGCGTAGGCCTTGAACGGACTGTCGGGGACTGTGGCGGCTCCCAGAACCTGAAGCAGCACCGGGAGGCTGGTCGCGAACTGGCCCGCGGTATTGATCGCGAAGGACGCCGAGAGTCGCTCGCGGAGGACCTCCGCGGAGTCGATGCCCGAGAAAAGGGCGGCGATGTCGGGGCGCTGGGTTTCCAAGGCGGCGACCAGCATTGCCTCTTTCGTCCCGAAGTAGTGGATCAGCATGCGGGAGCTGGTGCCCAGGTATTCCGCCAGCGGGCGCAGGGAGAGTTCGGCCAGGCCGTACTCGGCGATGTAGGCGATGACGCCTTCGAGGAGCTGAGCGCGGCGGGCGTGGTCGAGTGGGCGGGGCACGGATTGACTGTAGCGGGTGGTACAGGTATGCATGCAGGCATGAGTGTAACGACTGGTACAGAAACTCGCCGGGGCGTCGTGGTGACGGCAATGGCGGCAACCACCTGCCTGGGGGCCGATCTCGACACCACCTGGTCGCGACTGCTGGCGGGGGACAGCGGGATCGGCACGCTCACAGACGATTTCGTCACCGACAACGACCTACCGGTGCGGATCGGCGGGCGACTGGTCGCGCAGCCGGGGCAGCAGTTGACCCGGATCGAGCAGCGGCGGATGTCGTTCGTGCAGCAGCTGGCACTGGTGCTGAGCCGGCAGGTCTGGCGGGAGGCAGGGACGCCCGGGGTCGAGGCGGAACGGCTGGCGGTCGCCGTGGGCACTGGGCTCGGCGGCGGCGAGGCGCTGGTCAACGCCGTGGACATGATGAAGACCGGGGGCTACCGGAAGGTCCCGCCCATGACGGTGCCCATGGTCATGCCCAACGGTTCGGCGGCCACCGTCGGATTGGAGATCGGGGCGAAAGGCGGTGTGTACGCACCGGTTTCGGCCTGCGCCTCGGGCGCGGAGGCCATTGCACACGGCTGGCGGCTGATCACCACCGGTGAGGCCGACGTGGTGGTGGCGGGCGGCGTCGAGGGGCGCATCGACGCGGTGCCGATCGCCAGTTTCGCCATGATGCGGGCCATGAGCACCCGCAATGACGAACCCGAGCGCGCCTCACGGCCTTTCGACAAGGACCGGGACGGGTTCGTGTTCGGCGAGGCGGGTGCGCTGCTGGTGCTGGAGTCGGAAGCGCATGCGCGGGCGCGGGGTGCGCGGATGCTCGGCCGGGTCCTCGGCGCGGGCATCACCTCCGACGGCTACCACATCACCGGCACCGCGCCCGACGGTGACGGCGCCGCCCGCGCCATGCGCAAGGCCCTCGCCACGGCCGGTCTGACCGGCCCGGACATCGACCACATCAATGCACATGCCACCGGCACCCAGATCGGCGACGCCTCCGAGGCGAAGGCCGTCATGACGGTTGCGCCGCATGCCTCGGTATACGCGCCCAAGTCGGCCCTCGGCCACTCCATCGGCGCGGTCGGCGCCCTGGAGGCCATGCTCACCCTGTGCACCCTGAACGAGCAGATCGTGCCGCCCACACTGAATTTCGAGACCCCGGACCCCGATACCGAGCTGGATGTGGTGGCCGACAAACCGCGCCACCAGGAGCTCCGGTACGCGCTGAGCAACTCCTTCGGCTTCGGCGGCCACAATGTCACCCTCGCGCTGGGACGCGCCTGATCGATATTCCCCGGGCCGAGCTTGATTCGAAAGCTCAGGGCAGCTTGTCCGTCTGGACACGCGGGTCCAGCTTGCGCAGCGTATCGGGACGGTCGGTCAGACACGGCCAATCCCGGCTCACTGCTTCGAGCGTCGCATGGCCCGCCGGAATGAGTGCGTCGGCGTCGGGGCGATCGGCGAGCGTGTCGCCCAGATGATCACTGGCCGGGCGGTCGAGCGGCTGGATGACGGTGTTCGGCAGGTCCAGCAGCACCGAGAGGATGTCCAGGCGACCGGGCGGAATCAGCGCGCGGGCCGCGGCGAGAGCGGTGGCCGGGACGATGATGGTGTGGCCCGCGTCCGCGGTCGCCCACACCACCGATTGCACGTACGCCACACGATGCGCCCAGGCGGTCAGCGCTGCGGTGTCGAACACGACGCCGCCCAGCGTCGCGGCGGGGGTCATGCCGCACCGGCGCGGTCGCCGGGATCCTCCTTGTCCGATAAGGGCGGCAACCCCTGGACAGCACGGGCACGATTGATCAGATCCAGCGGCGGGCGGCCGCCGAGCGCGTTCTCCAGGCGGGCCAGGGATTCGGCCCGATCGACCCGGGCCTTCACGGATTCGGCGACGAACGCGGAAATCGAGGCAATGCGGCCGGCGCTGCGCCAATCGTCGAGGGTGGCGGCGATCTCCTCCGGCATCGTGACGGTGATCTTGCGGGTACGACGCGGTCTCGCCATACCGCGATGGTAGAGCGGTATGACCCGCGGACGCGAGCTGACATCGCCGAGAGATGCAATAGCCGCTCCCGGCACATCCCGCACGAAAACCGGCTATTCGGATTGCGCTGATCCGAAACCTACCGGTCAGGAGCGGATCCGAGTTCGATACGGTGGAGTGTGCCCACAGCCGTGGGCGTCGACGCAATTCTCCAGTCAAGAGGACAGAACTAGATGGATCAGAGTTCGATCGCGTGGGCCGACGGTGCGCTGGTCACCATCGACCAGCGGGCGCTGCCGCACGAGATGCGGGAGCTTCGGATCACGACGGTCGACGAGGTCATCGATGCGATCAAGACCCTGGCCGTGCGCGGCGCGCCTGCGATCGGCGTGTGCGGCGCGTTCGGTGTGGTGATCGCGGCCCGTGCCGCCACCACCGATGGCGTGGTCGACACCGGGCGCGTCGAGGCCGAGGCCGCGCGTATCGCGGACGCTCGGCCGACCGCGGTGAATCTGGCCTGGGGTGTGCAGCGCACGCTGGCCAAGCTCCCCGAGGGACTCCAGGCCATGCTCGACGAAGCCCTCGACATGCTGGCCGAGGACGGGCGGGTGAACCTGGCCGCCGCCACCGCGGCCGCCGACCTGATCCAGCGGCTGTGCGCGGACCGCCCGCTGCGGCTGCTCACTCACTGCAATACCGGCCGCCTGGCCACCACCGCGTGGGGCACCGCCATCGGCGCGCTGCGGGTCCTGCATCAGCGGGGCGCGCTCGCCGAGGTGATCGTGGACGAGACCCGCCCGCTGCTGCAGGGCGCGCGCCTGACCGCGTGGGAGATGGCCGAAGCCGGTATCCCGCACCGGCTCACCATCGACTCCGCCGCCGCGTGGGCCATGGCCACCGAGCAGGTGGACGCCGTGGTCGTGGGTGCGGACCGGATCACCGCGGACGGGTCCGTCGCCAACAAGATCGGCACCTACATGCTGGCCATCGCGGCGCAGCACCACGGCATTCCGTTCATCGTGGTCGCGCCCGAATCGACGCGGGACATCTCCACCGCGAAGGGCTCGGACATCGTGGTGGAGCAGCGCACCGCGGCCGAGGTCACCGGATTCGGCGGCGTCGCAACGGCTCCCGAGGGCACGAAAACGTTCAACCCGGCCTTCGATGTCACCCCTGCCGAGCTGGTGACCGCAGTGGTCACCGAGTTCGGGGTGCTCGAGCATCCGGCGGCCGCACGGACTTCCGCTTCGGCGGCCACCACCCCGAAGCCGGCGGCGGGCGCGGAGATCGCGGAGATCGCGCGCGGCCTCTACGCCAGCGGCTGGATGCCCGGCACGGCCGGCAATATCTCGGTGCGCCAGGGCGATACGGCCCTAGTCACCGCCAGCGGGTTGTCGAAGGGCGAGCTCACCGCCTCCGACATGGTGAGCGTCGCCGTGGTCGACTCCCAGCCCGTCGATGCTTCCGGCCGCAAGCCCTCGGCGGAGACCACCATCCACACCGCCGTCTACCGCACCCGCGGCGCCGACGCGGTGGTGCACGTGCACCCGCCGCACGCCACGGCCGTCTCGATCACGACCGCCGGATCGGGCGTCACCACAGCGCGTTTCGCGGGCTATGAGCTGATCAAGGGCCTCGGTTCGGCCCGACCGGATGTCATCGACATCCCGGTGTTCCCGAACCACACCGATGTCCCGCGGATCGGCGCGGATATCGAGAAGTACCTGATCGAGCATCCGGAGGCCCCGCCGGTGCTGTTCATCGCCGGGCACGGCATCACCGCCTGGGGTTCGAGCCTGGCGCAGGCGCGCGATCGCGCGGAGTGCCTCGAGGCCATGTGCGAGCTGACCACCTTGACCGGACACCGCGAGATCCCGGTGGGGGACCATGATTGAACTGAATACAGCGTTCCGAGAAAGGAACCTCCTATGACTCTGTTGCAGATCATGTCCGACAAGGACGCCGGTGATGTCGTCCTGCGCACCGACGATGACGCGGTGATCGCCGCCGAGCTGGGCAAGCGCGGCATCACCTTCGAGCGCTGGCCGCTGCTCGAGGGTTTCAGTCCCGCCACCACCACCGAACAGCTGCTGGCCGAATACCAGGGCCGCATCGACGAATTGAATGTCGACGGCCGTTACAAGTTCATCGACGTGGCGCGTATCCACCCTGACGACAGCGATCCGGAGTGGCCCGCCAAGGCGGTCGCCGCGCGCACCAAGTTCCTGGACGAGCACCGCCACGCCGAGGACGAGGTCCGCTTCTTCGCGGCCGGCGCGGGCTGCTTCTATCTGCACCTGGGCGAGGAGGTGCTGGCCACCGTGTGCACTGCGGGCGATCTGGTCTCGGTGCCGGCGGGCACCCTGCACTGGTTCGACATGGGCACCCGGCCGGAGTTCGTGGCCGTGCGCTTCTTCGAGGAGGAGGACGGCTGGATCGGCGATTTCACCGGCGACAAGATCTCGTCCGGCTTCCCGACCCTCGACGAGCTGCTGGCCCCGGCATGATCAAGGCGGTCGTGCTCGATATCGAGGGAACCACCAGCCCGACCAGTTCGGTGCGGGAGGACCTCTACGGCTACACCCGCGACCGGCTCCCGGCCTGGCTGGCCGAGAACACCGGCGGCGCAGCGGATCCCATCCTCGAGGCCACCCGCGCCCAGGCGAACCGCCCCGACGCCGACGCTGCCGAGGTGGCCCGGATCCTCATCGAGTGGCTCAACACCGACGTGAAGTCGGAGCCGCTCAAGGCCGCCCAGGGCATCATCTGCGCCGAGGGCTTCCGCAACGGGTCCCTGCACGGTGAGTTCTTCCCCGACGTGCCGCCGGTGCTGCGCGCCTGGCGCGACGCCGGTCTGGAGCTCTACATCTACTCCTCGGGTTCGGTTCGCAACCAGAAGGATTGGTTGGCGTTCGCCCGGGGCGGCGATCTGTCCCCGCTGATCAGCGGCCACTTCGACCTGTCCACCGCGGGCCCGAAGCGCGAAGCCTCCTCCTACGAGAAGATCGCGAGCGCCATCGGCGTCCCCGCCGACCAGATCCTGTTCCTGTCCGACCACCCCGACGAGGTGGACGCCGCTGTGGCAGCGGGCTGGCAGGCCATCGGCGTCACCCGCCCGGGCGAGCCGAACAGCCCGCGCGGCCCGCACCGCTGGATCGGCGACTTCGCCGACATCGTGCCCAGCTGACCTGCTGCACAAGCGAAGACGAGGCGAGCCCGTCCGGATTTCTCCGGGCGGGCTCGCCTCGCGTTCGAGACAGCTGTCAGCGCACGCCGGCGGTGGCAGCCCGATCGATGAGGTATTCGACCAGAGTCATCAGCACGTTCTTGCACGAGCCGCGGTCGCGGGCGTCACACAGCAGCACCGGGATTCGCTCGTCCAGGTCGAGGGCGTCGCGAACCTCGGACGGGGTGTACAGGGGCGCGCCCTCGAAACAGTTGACGGCCACCGTGAAAGCGACGCCGCGGCGTTCGAAGAAGTCGATCGCCGCGAACGACCCCTCCAGGCGGCGGGTGTCGGCCAGCACGACCGCGCCCAGCGCACCACGAGCCAGTTCGTCCCACAGGAACCAGAAGCGGTCCTGGCCCGGCGTGCCGAACAGGTAGAGCACCAGGTTCTGGTCGATGGTGATACGACCGAAGTCCAGCGCCACCGTGGTGGTGGTCTTGCCCTCGACGCCGCGCAGATCGTCGACGCCGGCGGACAATTCGGTAATGAGTTCCTCGGTGCGGAGCGGAGTGATCTCACTGATCGCCCCCACCATTGTTGTCTTGCCCACGCCGAAGCCGCCCGCGATGAGGATCTTCACCGAGGCGGCCATGGGCTGGGCGGTATCAGAGTTTTCGAATGCCATCGAGTACCGCTCGCAGAATGTTGAGGTCACCGGGCGCGGCCTCGGGGGAGGCCGGGGCCCGGAAGTTGAGGATGTTGTCTGAAATCAGGTCCCCCACCAGGATTTTGGTCACCGCCAGCGGCAGCCGCAGGGCGGCCGACACCTCGGCCACCGACAGCGGCAGCCGACACAACCGGACGATTTCCGCGTACTCCGGTTCGGCACGACGCAGCGGTGGGGCGGCGTTGGGTACCACCACCACCGTGAGCATGTCCAGATCGTGCCCCGCACCCATGGTTCGGCCACCGGTCCGTGCGTAGGGACGCACGAGCGGACCGGCCGCGTCATCGAACCACTGTTCCCCCGGCCCCGGCCTCATGACAGTCGGGGATTGCCTTGTCCGGCCAGGTTGTGGCGCGGGGTGGTGGACAGGTAGTTGCCTACGCGCTGCACGGTCAGGTTCATCTCGTAGGCGACCATGCCGAGGTTGGCCTGTTCGGTGGCCTGCAGCGCGAGGCAGGCATGGCTGCCGGCGGCGGTCACGAACAGCACCGCGCGCTCGAGTTCGATGACCGCCTGGCGGACGCCGCCGCCGTCGAATCTGCCTCCGGCGCTGCGCGCCAGGCCGTAGAGGGTGGAGGACATGGCACCGAAGTGCTCCGCGTCCTCGCGGCTCATGGCGGATGAGCGGCCCAGCAGCAGCCCGTCGGTGGAGTGCACCACCGCGTGACGGACGCCTGCGAGCCGGTCGACCAGATCATCGAGTAGCCAGTTGAGATCACCAGCGTTTGAGGTGGTCACCGTCGCCTTCCTGTCGTTCCGACTGTGTGCCTTCAAAGAAGGCCTGGGACTCAGGCCCGAACGAACCGGGGTCGGCTCTGCGGCCCTGCCTGGTTCCGTTTTCGATGGCGGAGAAAAGGTCTCGGGCCTGCTCGGCCGTGCGGGTGGCCTGGACCGTCGACTCGGGGGCCGACTGCTCCTGCGCCAATTCCGGTGCGAGACTTGCCTGCCGGCGCCTACGCGGGAGCGCGGGCCGGGCGTCGGAGCCAGTGTAATGGGATCGCCCGAATTCGCGAGACCGGAAACCGTTTTCTACCGGCGGAACCGGTTCGACCGGCGGATTCGGGTTCGGCCGCGGGTTGGTCGGCGGGTCGAACGGCGTTGCGGCTCCGAAGGACATGACCGGCGGCACGAGCGAGCCGGTGGACGGCCCGAACGGCTCCGGCTGGGGCGCGACCGGAGCCACCGGCGCGCTGGGCGTGGCGGGCGGTTCCGGCGCGAGTGGGGGCGTGTAGGCCTCGTAACCGACGATGGGCAGCTCGTAGCTCGAGATCGTCGACGGGGGAACCGCCGGCGCCGCGGGGAGCTGCGGCAGCGCGGCCACCGCCAGCGAGGCCGCGGACGGCTCGGCGGCATCCAGCTGCCGCGGCACGACCGGGATCTCACCGGTACGGCCCGAGGGCTGCACGACCAGGCTGTTGGGTACCAGCACGATGGCCCGCACACCGCCGTAGTCGGATTCGGTGAGCCGCACCGAGATCCCGTTGCGGGCCGCCAGCTGGGCGACCACGAAGCGGCCGAGGCGGAAGTCGTCGGGCAGCATGGCGACACCGAAATCGGGTGCGTCGCGCAGGATCTCGTTGATCCGCGCCAGCTCCTCCTCGGGCATGCCCATGCCCTGGTCGATCACCTCGATGGCGACGCCCTTGCCGACCACGTTGCCGCGCACCTCGACCTGCGACTGCGGCGGCGAGAAGTGGGCGGCGTTGTCGACGAGTTCGGCGAGCAGGTGCACGAGGTCGGCGACCGCGCTGCCCGCGATGGATACGTCGGGCAGCCGCGCGATCTTGACGCGGGTGTAGTCGAGGGTCTCACCGACACTCGAGCGCACGATCTCGAGCAGCTGCACGGGATTACGCCACTGCCGGCCGGGCTGGCCACCCGCGAGAATGATGAGGTTCTCGGCATTGCGGCGTTCGCGGGTGGCCAGGTGGTCGAGGCGGAAGTAGATGTCGAGTAGCGCCGGATCCTCCTGCGACGACTCCGCGGCGTCGAGGATCTCCAGCTGGCGGTGCACGATGACCTGGCTGCGGTGGGCGATATTGAGGAACATCGCCTTGACGCCCTCACGGGTGCGGGCCTCGGTGACGGCGGCCGCCACGGCGGCGGAGTGGGCGTGGGTGAACGCCTTTGCCACCTGGCCGATCTCGTCGTGGCCGAAGTCCAGCGCCGCGGCCTCGGCGGCGACGTCGACCGGCTGGCCCGTGCGCAGCTTGGCCATGATCTCGGGCAGCCGCTCGTCGGCCAGCACCAGCGTCTCGTTGCGCAGGCCCTTGAGGCGGCGGATGATGCGGTTCGCGAGCACCAGCGACACCAGGAAGGCGAGCCCGGACACCGCCAGTATGCCGCCGCCGGCGAGCGCGGAGTTGCGGGAATTGCTGTCGGCCACCTCGGCGGCCAGCTTCTCGTTGTGGCGGCTCATCTTGTCCCACAGGTGCAGGATCTGGGTGTTGAGCCGGGCAACGGTATCGCGCCACTCCTGCGCGGTGAAGGTCAGGGGTGCGACCTGGGTGGTACCACCGGGTTTCACGGGCGGCACGGTCATGGGATCGAGTGCCCGCGACAGCAGCACGTTCTCCATCATGACGATCTTCGTCCAGTCCGGATCGTTCATGAGGGCCTGCATGTCGACGTCACCGTTGGTACCGTCGCCGCCGGCCAGCACGCCGAGGTTCACCCGGTAGGTGCCTGCCACGCGGGAGAATTCGATGGCCAGCTCGGGTGGCAGGGAGCCGCCGGCGAGCAGGACCTCGCCGACCGCGGCCTCGCGGGAGAGCATCTCGGCGGCCTGCACGACCTGCAGGCCGTTGGCGACCTCCAGGGCCACTTCGGAACTGGGCGCGGTGTCGGCGACGATGCGGGTGCCGATCCAGACGAACTCGAGCAGCTTGCCGTAGAAGTAATAGACGTCGGATATCGACACGGCGTTGGTGTCGATCTGGGTGCGCAAGCCGGCGAGCTGGCGCGTCAGGGTGAGCAGCCCGCCGACGTCGCCGGTGACGGATTTCGGGCCGTTCTTCTCCATGGCGGCGCTGACCGGCGCCATGCCCTGCAACGCACTGTCGAGACGGGTGCGTGCCTGCGCCAACGACTTCGGGCTGGCGTCCTCGCCGCCACCCATCTGGGCGAGGGAGAGCTGGCGCTCCTGCTCCACCGCGGCGATTACTTCTCCGGTGGGCGGTGCCGCGGCGGACAACGCGTCCGCCCAATCCCGCGCGTGCTTGCCCTCGACCACCAGGTACCCCGCGCCACCCACGCCGATCACGAGCAGCGCCAGGCTCGGGACAAGTGCGATGGCGAGCACGCGGGTCCGGACCCCGAGCCTCGCTCTGAACATCGGGCAAAGGTAACGGGGCCTAAGTCACGTATGCCCCACCGATCCCGTTGAGCAGGACTGAGATTGACTTCTTTATTCATGTATGCACGTACATTACAAAGGCTCCCCTAATCCAGCTATCTTCTGGCAATCGGAATCGATGGCAGGACAGCACGATTCGCGACCCTCATGCACGTTGGCGCGGTGCAGCAGAAAGGAAGGATCCGACCCGCTGAACGGTCAGGTTCATCTCGTAGGCGACCATGCCCAGGTTCGCGTCGGCCCCGGCCTGCAGTGCCAGGCAGGCATTGGCGCCCGCCGCGGTGACGAACAGGACCGCTCGGTCGAGTTCGATCACGGCCTGCCGCACCCCACCCGCGTCGAATCGGTGCCCGGCACTGCGGGACAGCCCGAACAGGGTCGAGGACATGGCGCAGAAGTGCTCGGCGTCCTCCCGGCTCATCCGGGCCGACCGGCCGAGCAGCAGCCCGTCGGCGGAATGCACCACCGCGTGCCGCACGCCCGCGAGTTTGCCGACGAGATCGTCGAGTAGCCAGTCGAGATCACCAGCGGGGGAGGTTTTCACCATCACCTTCCTGTCGAGTGGCGGGCGGCGCGCCAGGATCGGCCTGCCGCCCCTGCCGGGTGCCGTTCTCGATTGCCGAGAACAGCTCTCGCGCCTGCTCGGCGCTGCGTTCGCCGGGCGCCGGGGCCACGGCGGGAGAGTGCTCGACGGCAGGGTTCTCGGCCAGCTCGGGCGCGAGATGCTCCTGGCGGCGCCGACGCGGCAGCTCGGGCCGGAGATCGGCGGTGACCTGCGGATCAGATGCGGGGAAGTCCGGCTCGTACCCGCCCGGATGCCACGCATCGAATGATGCTGCGGCCTCGCGAAATTCCGGCGACGCGGTCGAGGCCCGCTCGAGTTCGACTCGACGCTGCGGCGGCCTGTTCTCCGTCCGCGGTTCCGCCGCACCGAGCTCGCCCTCGATCAGCCCCGACGGGATGAGGACGATGGCGCGCGTGCCGCCGTAATCGGAATCGGACAGGCGCACCGAGATGCCGTGCCGGACGGCCAGCCGCGACACCACGAACAGGCCCAGGCGGGAATCCGAGGACAGGCTGGTGACGGCGAAATCCGGTGGACCGGCGAGCAGCTCGTTGAGCCGTGCCAGGTCGGACTCGGGAATGCCCATGCCCTGATCGCTGATCTCGACCGCGACCCCGCGGGCCACCGAGGCGCCGGAGATCTCGACGCGGGACTGCGGCGGGGAGAAGGATGCGGCGTTGTCGATCAGCTCGGCCAGTAGGTGGATGAGGTCGGCGACGGACCGACCGGCAATGAAAGCCGCTGGCAGGCGGCCGGTTCGGACCCGGGTGTAGTCGGCGGTCTCGCCGACCGCAGACCGCACCAGTTCCAGCATTGGCACCGGATTGCGCCACTGGCGGCCGGGCCGTCCACCCGCGAGAATGATCAGGTTCTCGGCATTGCGACGTTCGCGGGTGGCCAGGTGGTCGAGCCGGAAGTAGATGTCCAGCAGCTCCGGATCCTCCTGCTGGGATTCGGCCTCGTCGAGGATCTCCAGCTGCCGGTGCACCACCACCTGGCTGCGGTGCGCGATATTGAGGAAGACCGACTTCACGCCCTCCCGGGTGCGCGCCTCGGTGACCGCGGCGGCGACGGCCGTCCCGTGGGCGTGGCCGAAAGCCTCGGCGACCTGGCCGATTTCATCGCGGCCGAAGTCCAGCACGGGGGTCTCGGTCTCGATATCGAGGTGTTCACCGGCGGCCAGCCGACTCATCGTCTCGGGCAGCTGCTCGTCGGCCAGGGCGAAGGTGCGGTCACGCAAACGCCGGAGTCGGCGGATGATGCGATTGGCCAACGCCAGCGCGACCAGGATCGCGCCCATCCCGACCACGACCATGCCCGCCCCGGCCGCCAGCGATTTCCTGGTGGTGTCGACCGCGGCGGCCCCGGCCAGGTGCTGGGCCTCGGCGTTTTCCGCCTGCCAGAGGTTCGCCAGACCGTGCGTGACCTCCCCGGCGCTGTGCTGCCATTCCGCGACCGAGATCGGAAGCGATTGCAGCGCCGAGCGTTTGGCCGAGCCGTCGGCCGGCACCAAAGTGTGCTGGGCCAGGACCGGCTCCACCAGGCCCAGCTGCTGCCAGGCGGCGGTCGAGACCAGCGCCCGCGCCGCGGCGGCCTGTTTCTCGTCGGGCGCGCTGACGATGCCGTCGACCCGGGTGCGGTAATAGCCGACCAGGCTGAGGTATTCGGCGCCCAGCTCGGGGGAGAGGTCGTTGCCGTCGACGAGGGCCGCGCCCAGCGCGTTCGCGCGGCTCATGGCCTCCAGGCAGTGCAGTACGTCCGCGGCCTGGGTGAGCTCGACGGCGGTGGCGGCATCGGGCGCGGTCTTCTGCGCGACCTGCACGCCCGCCATGACGGCCTCGGGAATGTGGTTGTAGAAGGCGTAGGCGTCGGCCAGTCCGAGGGTGCCCGCATCGACGCCGGCGCGAATTCCGGCCAGCTGCTTGCTCATTTCGCCGAGGGCGCCGGTGGCCTGGCCCATGGACGCGGGTCCGATCCGCGACAGCGCCGACTGGGCCGGGGCGATCAGTCGCACGGCACTGTCGAGCCGCTGGCGCGCCGTCGTCAGCCGGCGCACATCGGAATCCATCCCGGCTACCCGCCACAGGGTCAGCTGCCGTTCGGCCTGCACGGCCTCGATCAGCTCGCGGGTGGGCGCGATGCCGGCCTGCATCTCGTCGGCCCAGGTGCGGGCCTGGTGTGAGCGGTCGATCAGGGTGCCGGCCACGCCGAGGCCGATGGCCGCCAACGCCACGCTCGGGACCAGCGCGATGGCCAGGATCCGGGTCCGGACCCCGAGCGTCGGAAAGCGCATCGCTGCAACGTAAGTGCGTCGTGATACGCTCCGCGAGTCGAGTCCTTTTGTGCGGGACGGGATTTGACACTGACGAGACGAGTCCCGTAAGCCCGGGGTTTGCCGAGCTCTCTGCAATTTCTTTAGAATTCATTTGCCTTCGAGTCGGCTGTGAGCTTCCCTCGAGACCAGAGTGGGCAAACTTTCAGCACTAGCTTCGTTTGCGCCCGGGACAGCGGGCCGCGCCCGGTGATCCGGGACGCGCGGACGGAGGAGACGACGTGCAGCACGGGAAAGGCGCTGCGGTACGCGGCACTTTCGCCATCACCTCCGACATCAGTGATGTGCTGGCACTGGAGGCGCACGCGGCCCGCTACGACGCGACCGGTCAAGTGCTGGGTGCGGGAAGCTTCCGGCACGACGACGAGGCACCCGACGGTGGCGCGCACACCCCGAACCCGGATGGCGTCCCCTTCACGATCACCGCATCTGCGGCCGATGCGCCGATCTCCGCCGTAGCACTGTCGATTCCGGGTACTGGTCAACGAACAACCTATTCCCGCAGCGCTTTTCATGATCCCGCGCACGCACCCCTCGTGCGTGCGCGGGATCGGGCATTGTCGCCGGTGCTGCCTCACCGGCGGTAGATCCGTGCCCGGGTACTGCCGGCTGTTTCTTCGTTCTGCGTTCACGATCAGTTACAGATTTCGCAGGTAGAAGCCGAAATTAGGGCAATCACGACATTTCAGCCGAGCCGAAAATCCGCCCGGAACCCGATCCGAGCGGGCGGAATCCCGCGGTCCCGGCCCGGCGCGTGCGGAGCGGAGTAGATTGTGTGTACCTGGAAGTTACCCGCAAGTAGGAGGCGATGATGCCGGTGCCGGCTGCCACGGTGTTCGAGCGGTTGCGCTCGTTCGCGGCCGTGGATACCACCCAGGACCATGCGACCCGAGCGATCACCGAGGTGTTCACCGGCGAGACCCTGGGCTCGGTGCCGGTCGGGACCGCCGCCGATGTCGCGGCTGCCATCGCCAAAGCGCGTATCGCGCAGGCCGAATGGGCCGCGCGGACACCCAAGCAGCGGGCCGAGGTGCTGGATCGGTACCGGGCGCTCGTGGTCGAGAACCGCGCGTACCTGATGGACATCATCCAGGCCGAGACCGGCAAGGCCCGGTGGGCGGCCCAGGAGGAGGTCATCGGCCTGATGTTCGCGGCCCGCTACTTCTCCCGGGTGGCCCCGCGGCTGCTCGCCCCGCACAGTGCGGCGGGCGCGTTCCCGCTGCTGAACCGGGCCTCGGTGCGCGCGGTGCCCAAGGGCGTGGTCGGGGTGATCGCGCCGTGGAACTACCCGATGCTGCTCTCGGTGGGCGACTCGATTCCGGCGCTGCTGGCCGGGAATGCCGTGGTGGTCAAGCCCGACAGCCAGACCCCGTACTCCTCGCTGGTCAATGCCGAGCTGTTCGCGCGCGCTGGGCTGCCCCGCGATCTGTTCGCGGTGGTTCCCGGCCCGGGCACAGTGGTCGGCACGGCCATCGTCGAGAACTGCGACTATCTGATGTTCACCGGTTCCTCAGCCACCGGCCGCACCCTGGCCGAGCAGTGCGGGCGCCGCCTCATCGGTTTCTCGGCCGAGCTCGGCGGCAAGAACCCGATGATCGTCACCCGCGACGCCGATCTGAACAAGGCGGCCAAGGCCGCGGTCCGCGCCTGCTTCTCCAATGCGGGCCAGTTGTGCATTTCCATCGAGCGGCTCTATGTCGAGCGCGCGGTCGCCGACCAGTTCACCGCGAAGTTCGTCGCGGCGGTGCGGGCCGCGAAACTCGGTGCCGCGTACGACTTCTCGCAGGATATCGGCAGTCTCATCTCCGAGGCCCAGCTGGAGACGGTCACCAAGCATGTGGCCGACGCGGTGTCCAAGGGCGCGAAGGTGCTCGCCGGCGGCAATGCCCGCCCGGACCTGGGCCCGCTGTTCTTCGAACCGACCGTCCTGTCTGAGGTCACCGACGCGATGGAATGCGGCCGCAACGAGACCTTCGGCCCACTGGTGTCGATCTACCCGGTCGACTCGGTGCAGGAGGCCATCGCCCGCGCCAATGACACCGAGTACGGACTGAACGCCAGCGTGTGGGCGGGCAGCAAGGCCGAGGGCGAGCGCATCGCGGAGCAATTGCACGCGGGCACGGTCAATGTCGACGAGGGCTACGCGCCCGCGTGGGGCACCACCGGCGCGCCGATGGGCGGCATGGGCATCTCCGGCGTCGGCCGCCGCCACGGTCCCGACGGCCTGCTGAAGTTCACCGAACCCCAGTCCATCGTGGTCACGCGGTTCCTGAACCTGGACGCCCCGCCCTTCATCCCGCAGACCAAGTGGCAGCCGTTCCTCATGGCCATCGCCCGCGGCATCCGGTTCCTGCCGGGTCGCTGATCTCCCCGCTGGACCGCCCGTCCGGTGTGCGTACACTGTACCCGTCGGAAGGGTGGTCGAATGCCGGAGAATCCGCTTGCCGCGCCGGGCGCGTGGGACCAGGTCGCTGAGAGTTATGACGACGTCGTATCGGACATGATGCGGCCGTTCGCGATTCGCGCATTGGAATCGGCCGAGCTGAGCGACCGGTCCCGGATCATCGATGTGGCCACCGGGCCCGGTGTGCTGGCGCTGCTGGCCGCGCCGCGAGTCGCGGAGGTGGTCGCGGTCGACTTCTCCGAGGCCATGATCCGGCGGCTGCGGCGCGCCATCATGCAGGCCAGGGTCGGCAATGTGCTCACCGGCGTCGGCGACGGGCAGGAATTGCGCTACGCCAGTAACACTTTCGACGCCGCGTTCTCAATGTTCGGACTCATGTTCTTCCCGGACCGGGCCAGCGGGTTCGCCGAGCTGCACCGGGTGCTGCGGCCGGGCGGCATCGCGGTGGTGTCGAGCTGGGCCCCGATCACGGACTCGCCGCTGATGACGTTGCTGTTCGAGGCGTTCCAGGCCGGGATTCCGGGATTCCCCGCGCCCCAGCCGAATCCGGAGAGCCTCGAGAACCCGAACGTGTTCGAGAAGGAGCTGCTCGCGGCCGGTTTCACCGAGGTGGTGCTGCGGCCGCACTCCGAATCGTTCAGTTACGACAGCGCCGAGCAGATGTGGGACCGGCTGACCCGGGGCAGCGCACCGCTGCAGGCCACCCGGCGGCGCACCGACAAGGCCACCTGGGCAGCCCAGGAGAAGGTCATGATCGGCTATCTGCGCGAGCACTACGTGCCGGGCACGCCGCTGTCCACCACCGCGTGGCTGGGCACCGGTCGCGTTCCGCGGTAGGGACTTTCGGGTCCGGAGCGGTCCGATGGCTCCGGAGGTTTACGATGGCGCGGCCGACCCGGAGAAACCGGCCGCGCCACCTTCCTTCATCCGGCCAGCTCGTTGCCGCGCAGCGGAGCGGGAGCCGCTTCCAACGCCGCTGTCTCGGCATCGGTGAACAGGCGTGACCGGATGACGAATCGGACTCCCTCGGGGGCCTCGAGGGAGAAACCACCGCCACGGCCGGGGACCACGTCGACGGTCAGATGGGTGTGGCGCCAGTACTCGTACTGGTCGGCGCTGATCCAGAACGCCGTGTCCGGGAAGACGCGCCCGAGCAGCACATCGGCCGCGCCCACCCGGAACTCGCCCAGGGGGTAACACATCGGGGAGCTGCCGTCGCAGCAGCCGCCCGACTGGTGGAACATCACCGGACCGTGGTGGACGATGAGGTCCTGCAGCACGTGTGCGGCGGCCTCGGTGATGGTCACCCTGGATACGGAACCTGCTTTCATCACGCTCCTCGCAGACCGTCCGGCCCGTCCGACTTCGAATTACCGGCAGTTCTGAATGAACCGAATTGCTTGCGGTTCAGAAGAATCCGAGCTTATTCGGGGAGTAGGACACGAGCAGGTTCTTGGTCTGCTGATAGTGGTCGAGCATCATACGGTGGTTCTCCCGGCCGATGCCGGACTTCTTGTAGCCGCCGAACGCCGCGTGCGCGGGATAGGCGTGGTAGCAGTTGGTCCACACCCGGCCGGCCTTGACGGCGCGGCCCACCCGGTAGGCGGTACTGCCGTCGCGGGTCCACAGGCCGGCGCCGAGGCCGTAGAGCGTGTCATTGGCGATGGTTACCGCTTCGACTTCGTTGTCGAAGCGGGCCACCGCTACCACCGGACCGAAGATCTCCTCCTGGAAGATCCGCATGTCATTGCGGCCCTCGAAGATCGTCGGTTCGATGTAGTACCCATTGGGGAAGCCCTCCACCTTGCGCATCTCGCCGCCGGTGAGGACCGTCGCGCCCTCTTTGCGGCCGATGTCGATGTAGGACAGGATCTTTTCGTACTGGTCGTTACTGGCCTGTGCGCCGATCATGGTCGTGTCGTCGAGCGGATTACCGCCCTTGATGGCCTTGGTGCGCTCGAGGCAGCGGGCCATGAACTCGTCGTAGATGGACGAGTGGATCAGCGCCCGCGACGGGCAGGTGCAGACCTCGCCCTGGTTGAGCGCGAACATCACGAAGCCCTCGACGGCCTTGTCCAGGAAGGCGTCGTCGGCGGCCATGACATCGGGGAAGAAGATGTTGGGGCTCTTGCCGCCGAGTTCCAGGGTGACCGGGATGATGTTCTCGCTGGCGTACTGCATGATGAGCCGGCCGGTGGTGGTCTCGCCGGTGAATGCGACCTTGGCGACGCGTGGGCTGGAGGCCAGCGGCTTGCCGGCCTCGACGCCGAAACCGTTGACCACATTGACGACTCCGGGCGGCAGCAGGTCGGCGATGAGCTCGATGACCAGCAGCAGCGAGGCCGGGGTCTGCTCGGCGGGCTTGATGACCACGCAGTTGCCCGCGGCGAGCGCGGGTGCCAGCTTCCAGGCCGCCATGAGGATCGGGAAATTCCACGGAATGATCTGCCCGACCACACCCAGCGGTTCCTGGAAGTGATAGGCGACGGTGTCGGCGTCGATCTGGGAGAGATGACCCTCCTGTGCGCGCACCGCCCCGGCGAAGTAGCGGAAGTGGTCGATCGCCAAAGGCAGGTCGGCGGCGAGGGTTTCACGGACCGGCTTGCCGTTCTCCCAGGTTTCGGCGACGGCGAGACGCTCCAGGTTCGTCTCGATCCGGTCGGCGATCTTGTTGAGGATGTTGGCACGATCCGTTACCGACGTGGCACCCCAGGCGTCGGCCGCCCGATGCGCCGCCTCCAGGGCCATATCGATGTCCGCGGCACTCGAACGCGCCACCTGGCAGAAGGTTTCACCGTCGATCGGGGAGGGATTGTCGAAGTATCTGCCCTCGATCGGCGCTTTCCACTCGCCGCCGATGAAGTTGTCATAGCGGCGGTTGAAGCTGACGATGCTCCCGGCGGTGCCGGGTTTGGCGTAGATCATGGCGCGGCTCCTGATCCCGTATCTGCGGTGACGGGGGTCACTATGAACCGCGAAGGTTGGCGCGAGGTTGGCGCCGGGTTGGCGAAACGTTGCTGAGTCACTGCTGTCGAATACGACTGCGGTAATGAACATTCCGGACAAGGCCGACATATTCATGGCATGACGTGCACCTGTGCACGCGCTCCGGCATCGATTACGCGCGTAAGGCGGTGTGCAGGCGCGCGGTCGCCAGGGCGCGGCGGCTGTCGCCGTGGGAGAGCAGGTGCAGGGCGTGCTCGTGGATCTCGATGTCGTCCGGGCAGCGCTGGCCGAATCGCAGGGCGTGCTCGGGGTTGCGGTCGGCGAGCACGGCGGTGCGCAGGCAGACGTTGAGGTGTTCGCGCCACTGCACGATGCCCGGAACGTCCGAATCAGGCAGCAGCGGACCGCGATACAGGCGGACGGCGGTGGTCAGGTCGCCCGCTTCGAGGGCAGCGAGCAGTTCGACGGCGTCGCAGGCGAGGGGCTCGGTGAGCATGTAGCGGCGGTCGGCGATGCGGCCGTCGGTGGCGGCGCGCAGGCGGGAGACGTCGGCCTTGAGGGTGCTGGAGGACACCGACCGGTCGCCGTAGACGGCCTCGTGCAAGCGTTCCGGCGTGAAGCCCTCCGGTTCCAGGGCGAGCAGGGTCAGGATCTCCAGCTGACGCGGCCGCATGGCCATCTGCTTGCCCTGCTTGTATAGGTGCGGCACCCCCAGCGATTCCAGCCGGGTATTGCGGGCGGGGCGGGACTGCTCGACATGGACTCGGGCTTCGATGGCTGTCACCAGGGCTCGGGCCGTCGTGAGGATGAGCGGATGTGAGCGATCCCAATACGTCGATAGATCCAGCACGCCGAGCTGACGGCCGTCGGCGGCGCGGATGGGCGCGCAGTAGCAGACCCAGCCGTGCAGCGCCTCCACCAGATGCTCGGCGGCCCAGACCGAGGTGGGGCGGCCGCTGTGCAGCGACAGCGCGACGCCGCTGGTGCCCATGTACGGCTCGTCCCAGCAGCCGCCGGGGGCAAGATTGACCGATTCCGCGCGCCGCTGGACCGAGCGGTCGCCACAGCTGAAGAGCACGGTCCCCGTATCGTCGGTGACCACCGCGACCATGCCCGAATCCTCCGACAATGCCCGGAGCTCACCCGCCATCTCGGTGATGGGCGTCCGCAGCGGTGATTCGGCCCAGCGCGAACCCAATTCGTCCCGATCGGTTCCAGGCGCCGCCGTGCGCGTCGGATCGACCGTGCGCAGCGACCGCTCCCACGACTCCGCCACCTCGTTGCGCAGCACCACCTCGGTGCCGGGCGGGCGGCCGGAGGACGCCGTGGTCCACCGCACCCAGGCCTTCTCCAACTCCGCACGATGGCGTGAAGGGACTGGCAGCTGTTTGACGTCCTCCCGGCCCTGAAGGACCGGGATTCCTCCTGCGGCGCTTCGCGCCGCTGCGGTGGGTTCCTGTTTCACCGGGGCTCGCTTTCCTTTAGACGGAAAGACTGACAGCCCCTCCGCAGGCGTTTGGCCTCTCCGCCCGTCCGGCGGCGAGGATGTTGTGTGCCGCGTTCAGATCGCGGTCGTGGGCGGTTCCACAGGTGCACGTCCATTCGCGCACATGTAGCGGTTTCTTCTCGCCCACAGCCCCGCACACCGAGCACAGGCGGGTGGACGGGAAGAACCGATCCGTCTTCGAGAAGCCACGGCCGTATCGGGCGGCTTTCTCCTCCAACATGCGGGTGAACATGCCCCACCCGGCATCGTGAACCGACTTCGCCAGGTGTGTGCGTGCGAGACCCTTCACGCTCGAGTCTTCGACGAACACCGCTTGGTTGTTGCGGATTATTCGTGTCGAATGCTTGTGCGCCCAATCCCGCCGCGTATCGGTCACTTTGGCGTGCGCCTTCGCGACCCTGATGCGGGCTTTGGCGCGGTTCGCGGAGCCTTTCTGCTTGCGTGACAACGCTTGCTGCGCCTTGCGCAGGCGACGTTCGGCTCGGCGCAGAAACCTGGGCGAGTCGATCCTCTGCCCGTTGGACAGCACCGCGAACGTCGACAAACCCAGATCGATACCCACCTCGGACTCCACCGCCGGCAACGGCCGGTCGTCGGTGACCACGACGAACGACGCGAAGTATCGTCCGGCCGCGTCCTTGACAATCGTCACCGACGACGGTTGCGACGGCAGCTCTCGCGACCAGCTGACCGTCAGCTCGCCGACCTTCGCGATATACAGTCGCCCGTTCGGGCGCAGTGTGAACCCGTTGCGCGTGAACCGGATCGACTGTCGGTTGTCCTTGCGGGACCGGAACGTCGGCGGCGCTACCCGCGCTCCCTTGCGCTTGCCGGTGACCGAGGTGAAAAAGTTGCGGTAGGCGGTGTGCAAGTCGCCCAACGCCTGTACCAGCGCGACGCTGGAAACCTCGGCGAGCCATGCCCGTCCGGGGGTCCTTTTCGCGTCGGTGATCACCAGGGTGTGCAGCGCCGAGTCCTTGATGTATGGCAACCCCGCCTCGCGGGCTCGTTGCCGCAACCGCAACCCGTCGTTGTACACCACCCGTGCACACCCGAACGCCCGCGCCAGCGCGCTCCGCTGGCCGGGCGTCGGGTAGACGCGGAAGTTGTACCGCAGCTGCACCCCCGCATCGTATCTTCACCCACCGACAAGACACTGTGGTTGCGCCACAGCCAGATTGACGCGCTGACCCAGCCCTGAAGGACCGGGCTCGCGCCCTACGCCCACTGGTCATGGAGCAAACTCCTCGCGGTGCGACCGGACCGAGCGATATCCCATGATGGCGCGCGGTCGCATCGCGCGGGCCGCATTCGCCGCAGTCCGTGCGCTGATTCGTTCCGGGCGGCTTCGCAGCGTTCGCCGCCCGGTCCCGCCCTCGAACGGTTCCGGATTCGACTGGTAGACAAGAAGTCATGGTCCTCCCTTTCCGCTTCGGCGTGAACCTGCTGGCCCCCGCGTCCCGCCCGGAATGGATCGAGAAGTGCCGTCGCGCCGAGGGACTCGGCTACGACGTCATCGGAGTGCCCGACCATCTCGGGCTGCCCGCTCCGTTCCCGGCGCTCATGCTGGCCGCCGATGTCACCGAACGGCCGCGGCTGAACACCTTCGTGCTCAATACGCCCTTCTACAACCCGGTCCTGCTGGCCCGCGACGTGGCCGGCCTGGATCAGCTCACCGGAGGGCGGTTCGAGCTGGGGTTGGGGGCTGGGTACGTGCGGTCCGAATTCGAGGCCGCTGGAATGCCGTTCCCGTCGGCGGGCGGCCGCGTCGGTCACCTCGAGGAGACGGTCACGACGCTGCGCCGCCTCTTCGCCGATCCTGAGTATCAGCCGCGTCCGGCGCAGCCTTCCGGGCCGCCGCTGCTCCTGGCCGGTTGGGGTGAGCGGGCGCTGCGGCTGGCCGCCGAGTACGCCGACATCGTCGCCTTCACCGGCGCGAGCTCGGCCGACAGCGGCCTGCTCACGCTCGCGGATGCCGACTCGACCGCGAAGAAGACGGCCTACGTGCGCGGGCTGCTCGGAAACCGCGCCGGCACCGTCGAATTCAACCTGCTGGTGCAGGGCATCGCCGCACCCACCGATCGCGAGGCCGCGGTCGCGTACCTGACCGAGCACCTGCCCTTCGGCTACACCGGCGCGCTCGAGGACCTGCCCGTACTGCTGGTCGGCACCGCCGCGCAGATGGCCGAAGCCCTGCGTGAACGCCGGGAACGCTTCGGGTTCAACTACATCACGGTGCTCGAGCACAACATGGACCGGTTCGGCCCGCTCATCGAGCTGCTGAAGGGGGAGTGACCCCCACAGGATTCAGGTGCCCGGGACCGCGTCGGGGGCGATGAACATGTAGCTCTTCTCCTCCACCCGCTGCTCGATGCGCCATTCGCCGTCCATGCGCACGAAGGTGTCGTGGTACCACAGCCCGCACAGCATGAGCTGGCGGGTGCCGTCGGCGGCGGTGACCAGCATGGGGTTGTGGCACATGGTGCGGGCGGTAGCGTGATCGCCCTCCACGCGGATGGAGGAGTTACTGATCATGTGCTGGAAGGCGGAGAAATTCGGCATGACGGTCGCGAGGAACTTCTTGGTGGATTCCACGTCGCCGGCCGGGCCGCCCATGGCGGTGTAGTCGATGTGGGCGTCGGGGGTGAAGATCTCGTCCAGCAGTTCCCATTGGTGGGTGTCCACGGCGTGGGAATAGCGGACCATGAGGTCCTCTATTTCCAGACGGTCCGAAATCTCCTGCAGGGACAGCATGGTGCCTCCGAGTGGTGCCGATAACTGTTCAGGGACGGTGGGCCAGCGTACGGCGAGGCGGGCATCGATCTTGCCGTTTCCGAAAGATATTGCGGGCGAATGAGAACCGCCGAGCTCGGCGTCACGCCAGCTGTCCGTAGCAGGGGGTCTGCTCGCTGACGACCTATCGCGCCCCACTGGCAGCTACCGGTTTCCGCACCTCACCTATTGACCGACCGCAACGACACTCGTCTGGGTCTGCGCTGGTAGATGTGGTGTTGGATCATGTTGTGGCCGAGTTGAATTCGTTGATGTCGAGGGTCGGGTCCCGGTTCACGCGTGCGGAGCCACGGGCTCGGGCACGAGAGTACGTAACGAGGTTGACCGCGGGGCTGGAACGCTAGAACGGTTGGATGCTCGCCGAACGCACGGGTGAGGTGTGGCCGCGTCGACGAACTGATCGCCACTGCCTGACAGCGTAAGGCCAGACCGCCCACCGACACATTTGCCCGATCGCGCGTGCCACTTGGGCTGGTCGGGCATGAGCCCGCCGACCCCGCGATCCCGCCACTGAGCGGCCCACTGTGGCCGGTGTCCGGCTGTACTGGGCGAAACGTGATACGCGGTGAGCCTCGGGTGGGATCATGGACTGGCGACGGCCGTCGGATCGATGAACAGGCCTGTCGCGGTCGAAAGCTTCATGAACACCCGGGTGCAGTTCGTCTTGCAATGCTCGATGTTTGCAATCGTCGGCCACAACTTCGGGAGGTTTGTCATGAGCAATGGGATCGACCGATTCGCTGAACTGTCCGAGGTCAGGATGTGCTACCGCGACGAGGGTGATCCGGCGGGGCAACCGATGCTGCTGATCATGGGGCTCAGCTCGCAGCTGATCCACTGGCCTCAGGAAATCGTCGATGGTCTCGGCGCGCGCGGCTACCGCGTCATCCGTCCCGACAACCGCGACAGCGGCCTGACCGAGTGGAAGGTCACTCCGAGCCAGTACTTCCTCAGGGCGATCGCGCGCGACACTGTCGAGTTGCTCGATTACCTGGGTATCGACCACGCGCACGTGGTCGGCGCGTCGATGGGCGGGATGGTCGCTCAGTTGGTCGCGATCGAGCACGCGGCGCGGGTACGGTCGCTGTGCTCGATGATGAGCACTCCGCACGCCAGCATCGGCATGGCCGACGGTGACGTGCTCCAGGAGCTGATGAAACCGCTTCCGCCGAATCGCGACGACGCGATCGAGCAGATCGTCGCCCTGTACACCCTCATCGGGTCGAAGACCTACGCCGAGAGCGAGCGTGAACGCCGCTACGCCCTGGCGACCCACGCCTACGACCGCGCGCGCCATCCCGAGGGGGCGGCTCGTCAGGTGACCGCAGCCGTCATCGCCCCCGACCGCACGAGAAACCTCCAGCGATTGCAGGTGCCCACGTTGGTGATCCATGGCGCGGAGGATTCGCTGATCAAGATCGTCGGCGGCGAGGCCACCCATGCGGCGATCCCCGGATCGAGCTACCTGCCGCTCGAGGCGATGGGGCATGACATTCCCGCGCCGCTGTTCGGCGAAATCATCTCGGCCATCGCCGAAAACGCCGCCCGGCGTCCCGTGGTCGTGTAAAGCCCACACCGCAACCACACATCGTCACCGGGTGGCCGACGTCAGCGGCCACCCGGTGACAGTCGTGGATCAGTTGCATCCGGAACTGCTGAGCAGTGTGCCAGCGCTGGATTGGGGCCACAGCGTCACCGCCGTCGGCCACACCGGAGCCAGTGATCGAACTGATGATGGCCGGCCGCCTCCGCCGGGGCGACGGCGGCGATCTGGTCGACGGTGCAGCGGCGTTTGCCTCGTTCGTCGTGCGGAAATCTCAAGCAACTCAATGCGTCTCGCGAACCTACGTTTGCTTTTCTCGGTGTAGCGCCGCGTCTTGTGAGAAGGTGGGGTTTCACTCGTGAATTCGGCACTGCCGGTGCCGGTTACAAGTGTGGAATAGATCCGGATGGAGGAGGGGCTTGGTGGAAGCAGCGTTCGATGTGGCTGGGCTGGTAGGGCATCGCTATCGCACAGATGACTTCTACGAGGTGGGGCGGGAGAAGATCCGCGAGTACGCGCGAGCGGTGCAGGACTTCCACCCGGCGCACTGGAGCGAAGGGGCTGCTGGTGAGCTGGGATACGCCGGTCTGATCGCGCCGACCACGTTCATTTCCACTGCCGCGATGCTGGCCAACCGCAGGCTGCTCGAGATCGTCATGACCGGCTACGACGTGGTCGTGCAGACCGATCAGGTTTTCGAAATGTACAAGCCGGTGCTCACCGGCGACCGGTTGGTCAGCGATGTCGAGCTGTCCTCGACACGTCGTATCGGGGGCAAGGACCTGCTCACCATCACCAACACTTTCACCGACCAGACCGGTGACATCGTGCAGATCATGCACACCACCGTCCTCGGCCTTACCAACGAGGACGTCAACCCCGACATCAGCGACACGATCGAGCGCGTCATCATGAGCGGGCTCGACACGACCTCCCCAGCCACCGCCGCTGCGGCCGACGTGGACGCGCCGCTGGTGACAGAACCGGATTCGCGGACCACTGCCCGTCTTTCGCCGATCTCACGCACGCGCATCCCGCGCACCGTGTTCCGCTTCGAGGACATCGCCGTCGGTGACGAACTTCCCGCTCGGTCCGTGCGCCTGACCCGCGGCGACCTGGTGAATTATGCCGGGGTCGCCGGGGACGCGAATCCCATTCATTGGCATGACGAGATCGCTGTGCTCGCGGGTCTTCCGGATGTGATCGCTCACGGCATGCTCGTGATGGGCTTGGGGGCGGGATTTGTCACCGAATGGCTCGGTGACCCGGGTGCGATCATCCGATATGGGGTCCGGCTGTCGAATTACATGGTCATCGAAGCCGCCTCCGCTGGAACGGTGGAGTTCACCGGACGCATCAAGTCTGTCGATCCCGACACCAGAACGGCTGTCATCGTCATCGTCGCGAAGGCGGCCGGCCGCAAGGTTTTCGGCCTCGCCACCGCGGATATCCGACTCGCCTGACCTCCGCCACGACAGCTCGCGCGCTCTCGACCCCTGGGCATGATCTACCAGCAGGCCGGCAACGGACCATGGAGCCCAGATGTCATCTGACGCAATAACATTCATCACTCATGAGGCTCCGGTGCGGCGACCGGAGCTGCCTGTACAGCCATGGTCGACCTCGGGTCATTCGGATTCCCGAACATGAATGAGCAGATGTGGCTGAAGCAAGTCGACGAGCACCCTTCCCGAGTAGGCGACCCCGCCCCGCGCCGCCGATCCGGAGTGGGGCAGGGTGAGGCGGTGCCCAGCATTGTCTTGGACCGGGTCAGTCTCGGCCATGGATCGACCTCGGTACTCGTCGAGGTCGATGCGACCTTCGCGGCCGGGCGGTGCACGGCCGTGGTCGGACCGAGCGGGGCGGGCAAGACGACCCTGCTGCGGCTGCTGAATCGGTTCGGGGAACCCGACAGCGGCCGGGTACTGCTGGACGGGATCCCGGTGACCGACCTGGATGTGCTGGCGTTGCGTCGGCAGGTGGGGTTGGTGCCGCAGCGGCCGGTGCTGCTCACCGGTACGGTCGCCGAGGAGGTGTGCGTGGGGCGGGCCGTGGATTCCGAGCGCGTGAGCGAATTGCTCGGGGCGGTCGGTTTGCCCGACGGGTTCGCGGTGCGCCGCTGCGCCGAGCTGTCCGGGGGTGAGGCACAACGGGTTTGTCTGGCGCGGGCGCTGGCGGTGGAGCCGCGGGTGCTGCTGCTCGACGAGCCGACCTCGGCGCTGGACGGGGCGTCGGCGGTGGCGATCGGCGCGTTGATCCGGGCGCATGTGGCGGCCGGCGGCAGTGTGGTGCTGGTCAGCCATGATCCTGGATTCGTGACCGAGGTGGCGGACGAGGTATGGACGCTGGCCGCCGGGCGGCTCACGCGTGGTGCGGAAGCGGAGAATCAGCCATGACCCAGGAACTTTCGGTGCCCGACTGGACGGGCGTCGGCGCGTCGCTGGTCCTGGTCGCGCTGGCGGCGGCCATCGCCTACCGGCAGCAGCTGCACCTCACCCGCGAACTGCTGATCGCGGCGGCCCGGGCCGGCGTGCAGCTCGTCGCGGTGGGCGCGATTCTGCTGATCCTGTTCCGCCACACCGGATTGCCGGGCGCGCTGGGCTGGGTGGTCCTGATGATCGTCATCGCCGGGCAGGTGGCCGGGCGACGAGGGGCGGGGCTGCCGCACGCGACGCGTTCGGCGACCATCGGCGTGGCGTTCGGCGCGTCGATCACCCTAGGCGCGCTGATCGCGCTCGGCATCATCTCCACGCAGGCGCGGGTGGTAGTGCCGGTGGGCGGCATGATCGTGTCGTCGGCGATGCAGTCGACCGGAATCGCTCTGCGCCGCTTGGTCGAGGACGCGCGCCGGGCCCGCGATGCCGTGGAAGCCCGGCTGGCACTGGGCCTTTCGGCGTACCAGTCGTTCCTGCCGAATCAGCGTTCGGCGCTGCGCACCGCGCTGATCCCGGCCATCGACTCGACCAAGGTGGTCGGTCTGATCAGTCTGCCGGGCGCGATGACGGGTTTGATTCTGGCGGGCGTGGACCCGCTGACGGCCATCCGCTATCAGATCGTCGTGATGTACATGCTGCTCGCGGCCACGACCCTGGCCGCTCTGGCGGCCACTCGGGTGGCCGAGCGAACCCTTTTCGACGGTGCGCAGCGCCTGGTCCGACTGCCCGACTGACAACCGTCCGGCTCACAGAGTCCTGATGAGTGAGATTTCAAATGCGAGCTCAAACGTCTGAAATGCCGTTATCGTTACGATGTTCTCCGTAAAATGCTTGGGGGATAGGTAGTTTCGCATGGAAGCAAGCGAGTTCTTCATGCCGTTCGACGCCGCGGGTGTCAATCCGGCGGAGCCGGAAGCCGAAGCGGGGATGTGGTCCTGGCTGGAGGCCTACGGGCTGGTCCCCACCGAGCCCACCCGGCGTCGCATGGAACGCACCCGCCCGGCGCGCATGTACGCCCTGTGGTGCCCGAACGCGAAGGCCGACGAGCTCACGCTGCTGAGTCAGTACACCGCATGGGCTTTCATCGTAGACGATCAGTTCGATATCGAAATCCCCGATCCGCGCAGGTGTCTGGAGGCCATTACCGCTATCGAGGCCGTATTGGAGGGTACGACAACACCTTCCAGCGTGCTGGCGGTCGCATTGGCCGAGCTGTGGCCGCGCCTGTGCCACGGCCGGTCGGCGGTCTGGCGGCGGAGCGTGCGCCGGGAGATCCACGACTGGCTGTGGACCTACTACACCGAGAGCGTCGGCAGACTCTCGGGCAATCTGCCCGACCTCGAGACCTACCGCGCACATCGGCGAGACGGCGTGGCGCTGTTCGTGTTTCTCGATATCAGCGAACGCGCCGAGGGCGTGGACCTGTCCGCCGCCGTCCGGCACCTGCCCGCCATGCGCAGCTTGCGCACGGCGGCCGTGGAGCACATGGGTCTGTTCAATGATGTGCTGTCGGTCGCCTCGGACGAGGCCTCCGGCTACCTCTACAACTCGGTACTGCTCGCGCAGTATCATCACGGATACAACAGAGCGCAGGCCCGACGACTGGTCAACGGCATGCTCTCCGAGTGCGTCGAGCACATGATCGAGGCGGTGCAACGCCTGCCGACCGAGTTCGACGACGCCGGCCTCACCGGCCGTGAACGCGCGGACGCCCTGGTCACCGCCCAGAACTACACCGTCTATGTACGTGCCAACCACGACTACCACTATCAGGCGGCCCGCTATACGAGTGCACCCGCGGAGGCGCTCGAGCACGGCCTGCCACTCACCTGAAGCAGCAAACCTACCGGCGTTGCCGAAATGAAATCCGCAGGCAACCCCCAGGTTTCAGACTGTGATGGACCATGAGCTTCTTCTGAGCATGGCTGCCCAGCCGCCACCGGGTGGCTGCGGCAACCGTGTCCGAGCGAGCGGGGCCGATTATGCGAGCGTCGAAACCGATCCGATTCACCGTGGGACACCACGCCGAGGGCAAGCGCCGATGGGGACTGTCCCGCCCGGCCGCAGCCGCCCTGGCCGGGCATGACGAAACCTGCGCCCGCGCACCCGAATCCATATCCCGCCCGCTCGACGCGGGCACCGAGCGGAGAGCCCACGGACGCCTGTCCGAGGCGCGGGTCGCCATCGAGCCGGTGCTGCGCTCGGCGGTCGGGGCGCTGGCCGAACCCCTGGATGTGATGGCCGGGTACCACTTCGGGTGGTGTGATCCCGAAGGGAAAACGGTCACCGGCGCGCAGGGCAAGGCGCTGCGCCCGGCGCTCACCTTCGCCGCTGCCGCGGCCTGCGGCGGTGAGGCCGAGGAGTCGGTGCACGCCGCGGCGGCCGTCGAACTGCTGCACAACTTCTCACTCGTCCACGACGATGTCATGGACACCGATCCGTTCCGGCACGGCCGGCCGACCGTCTGGCGCGTCTGGGGCGAGACCAATGCGACACTGCTCGGCGACGCCCTGCAGGCGGTCGCGCTCGGCGTGCTGTGTGACGGCGCTCCCGAGACCGTCACCTCCGAGGCGGTCATCCGCCTGGTCGAGGCCACGGTCACGTTGTGCCGGGGCCAGTACGCGGACTGCGCCTTCGAGACCCGGCCCACCGTCAGCGTCGACGAGTATCTGGCCATGGCCGCCGGGAAGACCGGTGCGTTGCTCGGCTGTGCCTGCGCGCTGGGCGCGCTGTGCGCCGGAGCCGACCACCGCGTGGTGTCGGCCATGCATACCTTCGGCATCGAGATCGGGCTCGTGTTCCAGCTCGTCGACGACTTCATCGACATCTGGGGCGATCCGGACGTCACCGGAAAACCGGCGCACAGCGACCTGATTCACCGCAAGCAGTCCTTCCCGGTGGTGTGTGCCCTGGAATCGGGTACCGCGGCCGGTCGTGAACTGGCCCGCCTCTATCACGCCCGTCATCCCATGACCGCGACCCGCGCGGCCCGGGCGGCGGACCTGATCGAGCAGGCGGGCGGCCGCCAGCGCACCATGCGCCGCGCGGCCGCCGCCCTGGACGCCGCGTTCGCGGCCCTGCCCGGTGATCTCGCCTCCGACGATCTCACCGCCCTGGCCCAACTGATGGCACACCGCGATCACTAGATGGCTGCGATCACCCAGGCGCAGAATCGATTCCGGCCGCCGCGCCCGGTGCTCCCGAACCTTCGGATCGGGAGCGTCAACCCGATGTCACCGGCGCGGTGGCGGGGCTGTCGGTGGTCCCGAAGCGAATCCCCTTGGCCTCCTTGCCGATCGCGGTCAGGATGGCGACGGCCAGGAAGACGGGGACGGCCGTGATCGCCAGGGCGAACGGGTAACCGTGGGATTCGGCCAGGCGCTCCTGGATCGGCAGGTTCAGTGAGGCCATCAGATTGCCGAGCTGGTAGGTGACGCCCGGATAGAAGCCGCGGATGGCGTCGGGCGACATCTCGGTGAGGTGCGCGGGAATAACGCCCCAGGCGCCCTGGACGGCAACCTGAATCAGGAACGAGCCCAGGCACAGCATGGCCGCGGTGCGCGAATAGGCGAACAGCGGCACGATCGGCAGGCCCAGCAGGGCACAGAAGATGATGGTGTAGCGACGGCCGTAGCGTTGCGAGAGGCTGCCGAAGACCAGGCCGCCGATGATCGCGCCGATGTTGTAGATGACGGCGATCCACTTGGCGGTGGCCGTCGACAGGCCCGCACCTCCATGCTGGGTGGCGGACAGGAACGTGGGGTAGATGTCCTGGGTGCCGTGGCTCATCCAGTTGAAGGCCGTCATCAGGATCACCAGGTAGACGAACCGGCGCACGATGACCGGGTTGGTGATGATGGTCTTGAACGAGGTGCGCGTCGAGACCAGGCGCTCGCGGGTGGACTCCCACACCTCCGATTCCCGTACGCGCGCCCGCAGAATCAGAATGATGAGGGCGGGAATGATGGACAGCCCGAACAGCCAGCGCCATGACAGATCGAGCCAGTTGGTCACCAGCAGCGAGGCGAGCGAGGCCAGCAGGTAGCCGAACGAATACCCTTCCTGCAGTAGGCCGGAGAAGAAGCCACGACGCTCGACGGGGATCTTCTCCATGGCCAGTGCGGCGCCCAGTCCCCATTCACCGCCCATGCCGATGCCGTAGAGCATGCGCAGGATCACCAGCACAGTGAAGTTCGGCGCGAACGCGCACATGAACCCGACGATCGAATACAACCCGACGTCGACCATGAGCGGAATCCGCCGCCCGACCCGGTCGGCCCACAGTCCGAACAGCAGCGCGCCCACCGGGCGCATGATCAGCGTGGCCGTGGTGATGAACGCGACCTCGCTCTTCTGCATGTGGAAGCTCTTGGCGATATCGGCGTACACGAACACCACGAGGAAATAGTCGAAAGCGTCCATGGTCCAGCCGAGCTGGGCGGCGATGAAGGAGTTGCGCTGGTCTGGGGATAGTCGGGTGCGTACCGCCATGGTGCTGCGATCCTGTCCTCGGGAACCGTTCCGAGCCTGTCAATCTTGCGCGTCCCGAACGAACTCCGCTGAGATTTGCCGGAATTGGAGCCGTGGCGGGGTGCGGCCCCAACCGTTCGGCCGATCGCGAACGGACGCGCCGATGCCGGGACAGATCCGTACTCTCTGACGGATGAGCACACCCTCGGCGACCTCACCGTGGACACCCTTGCGTATCAATACTTTCAGGGCCCTGTGGATCGCCTCGATCGCCTCCAATGTCGGATCCTGGATGCACCTGGTCAGCGCCTCCTGGCTGATGACCACGCTGACCAGCTCGGCCGCCCTGGTGGCATTGCTGTCCACTGCCAGTGCCCTGCCCAGTTTTGTGCTGGCCCTGCCCGCGGGTGCGCTCGCCGACATCCTCGACCGCCGCCGCCTGATCCTGTTCACCCAGGCGTGGCAGCTGGTGGTGGCGGCACTCCTCGGCGCACTCACGCTGTCGCACAGCGTGAATCCGGCGCTGCTGCTGACCGCGACGCTGCTGCTGGGCACCGGCGCGACGCTCGGCATGCCGGCCTTCAGCTCGATCACCCCCGAGTTGGTGCCCGCCGCACAGCTGCCCGCCGCGATCAGCCTCAATTCGGTGGCGATGACGGCCTCGCAGGCGATCGGGCCGGCCATCGGCGGCGTGCTGGTGGCCGCGGTCGGCTCCGGCGGTGTCTTCCTGCTCAACGCGGCGTCGTTCCTGGGAGTGCTTGCGGTGGTGTATGTCTGGCGACGCCGCCCCACCGCGACAGCACTGCCGCCCGAGCATCTCACCACCGCCATCCGCACCGGCCTGCGCTATGTCGCCAATGCGCCCGAACTGCGCGCGGTGCTGGTTCGCGCCGCCGCCTTCGTGCTCTGCTACGGCGCGCTGCCGTCCCTGCTGGCCGTGGTCACCCGCGTGCGTCTGCATCAGACGGCGACCACCTACGGTCTGCTGCTCGGTGTGCTCGGGGTCGGTGGCGTGTGCGGTGCACTGGTGCTGCCGCGGATCCGACACCGCTATTCCCCCGATCGGATCGCACTGGCCTGCAGCCTGCTCTACGCCGCCTGCCTGCTGACGCTCGCGCAGCTGACCGCCTTCCCGCCCGCGCTGCCGGTGCTGTTCCTCGCCGGCATGGCGGGCATGGGTGTGATGTCGACGCTCAATATCGCGGCACAATCGGTGCTGCCCAGTTGGATTCGCGGCCGTGGACTGGCGGTGTTCCAGCTGGTGTTCCAGCTCGGCTTCGCGGTGAGTGCGGCCGGCTGGGGTGCGGTGGCCGGCACCACGGGACTGCCCACGGCACTCACCGCGGCCGGGGTGGCGCTCGCGGCGCAGACGGCACTGGGCCTGTGGTTCCGGCTCGCGGCCGCCGAGCAGATCGACGTCCAGTCCGCGCACGTGCTGGAACCGTACGTGCCTCTGTCCCTGGCCCCCGATGACGGCCCGATCATGCTCACCGTCGAATACCGCATCCCCGCCGAGCACCTGGCCGACTTCCATGCCGCCATCCCCGACCTGCGGCGTTCCCGCCGCCGCGACGGGGCCATGCACTGGGCGATGTACTCCGATCCGGTCGACCCGGACCGTCACGTCGAGACCTTCACGAGCCCGTCGTGGGTGGAGCACGAGCGCCTGAGCCAGCGGGTCACCGGGACGGACGCGCTTGCGGTGCAACGGATTCGGTCATTGCACGTGGGCGAGGAGGACCCGGCGCTGCGGGCGCTGGTGAGCGATCGGGTGCATCGGGGCTGAAGGCAAAGGTAGGGGTGAAAAACAAAGTACGTGTAACCCAGGGTTACACGTACTTTGGCTTTTCGGAAGAATTCCTGATGAGATAGCCGAACTGTATCAGAGCCTCCGGATGCGTGCCATCCAGGCCGCAACATCGACCAGGCCCGCGGGGGACACCTCGAGGCCCACCGCTTGATCGGCGACGGTGGCGGTGACCCGGCCGCGGTAGCGGGTGGGTTCCAGGCTTTCCAGTTCCCAGCCCGCGCCGAAGGATGCCCGGATCACCGTGTCGCTGATGCGGGGGCCGAAGCCGGGTTCGGCGTCGGAGAGCGCCAGGACGTGGACCACGCCGCCGGGCTTGCAGACCGCGTGCAGGCTGCGGACGTAGGCGGCGCGGGCCTCGGGTTCAGTGCCGAAGACGTGGAACAGGGCACTGTCGACGACGGTGTCGAAGGCGGGTGCGGAGCCCGGAGGATCACCCGCGAAGTCGGCATTGCCGCCCAGGGCGAGGGCATCGGCGACCTCGAGCCGGACGGCCGGGACGCCCTGGGCGGCGGCATTCGCGCGGGCGTATTCGATTGCGCTGGGGGAGAAGTCGACGCCGAGGACGTCGTAGCCCAGGCGGGTGAGCAGAATGGTGTGCTCACCCGCGCCGCAGCCCGGCTCGAGGACGCGGCCGCTGATCTCACCGGCGCGTTCCAGTGCCACGATGGCGGGCTGAGGTTCGCCGATCACCCAGGGCGCGGTGTCCTCGTCGTAGACGGTGTTCCAGGTTTCTACTGGTCGAGTCATGGTTCCACCCTGCAACCTCGAGCGCACTCGAGGTCAATCCCCGCATAGCTCCCAACCGGAGCGGACCGACCGCCCACAATGTGGACATGCCCAAGTCTTGCCTGCTGCTGCAGCTGCGACCCGAGCAAGCGGCGTCCGATCAGGAGTACGGGGCGATCCTCGACGCAGGCGGGCTCACGGCCACGGACGTGATGCGGGTCGAGATGAATCGCGGCATGCCCGATCTCGAACTCGAGAACCACTGGGCGGTGATCGTCGGCGGCGGGCCGAGCAACCTCAGCTACCCCGAGACCAAGAAGTACGACTACCAGCGGGTCTTCGAACCCGAGCTGAAGAAGCTGCTCATCGAGATCGTGCGCCGCGACGTCCCGTATCTGGGCGCGTGCTACGGGTTGAGCATGCTCGCCGACGTGCTGGGCGGGCTGGTCGGCAGCGAGCGCTACGGCGAGACGCCCGGCGCGACGACCATCGAACTTACCGAGAACGCGGCGAAAGACCCGCTGCTGCACGGGCTTCCGGAGACGTTCCGCGCCTTTGTCGGGCACAAGGAGTCCTGCCAGGACGTACCGCCGGGTGCGGTGCTACTCGCGCGTTCGGCTGTCTGCCCGGTACAGGCGGTGCGGGTCGGGGAGAACGTCTACGCCACCCAGTTCCATCCCGAACTCGACGGCCAGGGCCTGGCGCTGCGCATCGAAATCTATCGGCACGAGGGCTATTTCGACCCGAGTGAGGCCGACTCCCTGACCGAACTCGGGCACCGCGAGCACATCACGGTGCCGCAGGAGATCCTGCGGCGCTTCGTCGCCCGATACCGAGCGTGAGGACGGGGCCGACCCGCGCGGAACCGCGCCGTGCCAGCACGGCCGTGGCGGCGAACAGGGCGAGCGTGAGCCAGATGTAGGCGTTGTGGCCGAGGACCGCGAAGGGGCCGTGGTTCGGGAGGTCGAAAACGCTGCCGTAGTGCAGGTCCAGGAGATCGAAGACGCCGCCCGAGCAGACGAGGAAGACGGCGAGCAGGCCCGCCACGGTCGGGAGGGAGCGGTGGCGCAGGGCGAGATCGGCCAGGTAGATGAGCAGGGGAGCCAGCCAGACCCAGTGGTGGATCCAGCTGTACGGGGAGACGACGGTGCTGGTCAGACCACACAGGACCACGGCGGGAAGTTCACGGCCGGTGACCGAGAGACGGCGGGCCAGGATCAGGCAGACCACCGCGATGGCGAGAGCAGCTGCGGCCCACAGCAATTGGATGCTACCGGCCGCGCCCAGGGTACGGGCCAGCATGCCACGCAGGGATTCGTTCTGCGGGTTCTCGGGGACACCTACCCGGGCAGGGTCGGCGAAGGCGCCGCTCCAGAACGTCAGCGAATCCTTCGGCAGCACGGCCAGGCCGATAACCATCGTGGCGACCAGCGCGCCGGTGGCGGTGGCGGCCGCCCGGAATCGATGAGTGACCAGCAGGTAGACGATGAAGAACGCCGGGGTCAGCTTGATGCCGGCCGCGATACCGGTCAGCACGCCTTTGCAGCGAGAGGAATCGGGCAGCGCCATATCGGCCAGCACCAGGAGCAGCAGCAGGATATTGACCTGCCCGAAGGCCTCGGTCTCCCGGATCGGCTCACACAACAGCAGCAGACAGGCAGCAGCCGGGCCCACGATCAGCATGCGGCGGTCGCGCCGATAACCGAGCACCGACAGTGCCGCCCAAACAGATCCGGTGAGCATGGCGAAATTCGCGAGTCCCCCGGCCCAGGTGAAGACCGACCCGTGCAACCACGCCAACGGCACGAACATCAGCGCCGCGAACGGGGTGTACACGAACTCCCACACCCCGCGCGTGTGCCCCCGCAACGGGGTGTCGTACACCGAAACATCGTGCACCACACGGTCTGCCGCGATCTGATACACGCCGAGATCGACCAGGTGCAGCATCGCGCGCGGCGCGGCCAGCACCTGACCGAGGTAGTACCACCCGGCCAGTCCACCCAACACCCCTACCAGACACACCACGACCAGCGGCATCGAGCGCCACTGTGGCGCAGCCTGATTCGTGGCCATCACCTGTTCGGCCGTCGACAACGGCATCCACACACCCCCGCTTCCGGGCTTCCGATTGCCCGCCCCACCGTAGTGACGGGCCCACCCGATCGCCACCCGGCCCCGGCGCGTGCGGACCGTCCCGGAGTGTCGAAATTGCCGGTTACGACCGGTCGATGCGCGGCTATCGGTCGTGCCGATCGGGCGCTGACCTCGGCCGAGGCGCGCCGATCACACCCTGGCCGGCCGCGCACCGGCGTCACGGGGCGTTGTCTCCGACGCGCCAACGCTCAGGCACGAAGTAGGACCTTCAGGGATAGACGGTCGTCCATGGCGCGGTAGGCGGCGGGGGCGTCGTCGAGGGGGAGTTCGGTGTCGAAGACCCGGCCGGGGTCGACGGTGCCGTCGAGGACCGCCGGAAGCAAGGTCTCGATGTAGGCGCGGGCGGGTGCCGGGCCGCCGGTGAGGGTGATGTTGGGGCCGAAGAGGTCCCATCCGACCGGGGCGTCGTCGTATTGTGGGAGGCCGACGCGGCTGATCACGCCGCCCGGGCGGACCACGCCCAGGGCCTGCTCGTAGGCGGGCATGTGGCCGACCGCTTCTATGACGACGTGGGTGCCGTCGCCCCTGGTCAATTCGCGCACCGCGGCGATGCCCTCGGTGCCGCGCTCGGCGACCACCTCGGTGGCGCCGAATTCGCGTCCCAGATCGGTGCGCTCCTTGTGGCGGCCCATGAGGATGATCCGGGGTGCGCCCAGCTGCTGCGCGGACAGGACACCCATGAGGCCGACCGCGCCGTCACCGATCACGGTGACCGTGGTGTCCGCGGTGACCCGGGCCTTCACGGCGGCGTGGTAGCCGGTGCCGTACACGTCCGACAGCGTCAGCAGCGAGGGGACCAGCGGCGAGTTCTCCTCGACGGGTACCGGGACGAGGGTGCCGTCGGCGAGCGGCACCCGCACGGCCTCGGCCTGGCCGCCGCGTACGTCCCCCGCGTTCCAGAAACCGCCATGGCGGCAAGAGGTTTGCAGGCCCTCACGGCAGAAGTCACAGGTGCCGTCCGACCAGGCGAAGGGGGCAATGACGAAATCACCCTTCCCGATCGTGCGGACCTCACTTCCGACGTCCTCGACGATGCCGACGAACTCGTGCCCCATCGATTCGCCCCGCTCCGAGGCGGGCATGTTGTGGTAAGGGTGCAGATCGGAACCGCACACGCAGCTGCGGACCACACGGACCAGGGCGTCGGTGGGGTGCTGGACGGCGGGATCGGGAACGTCGATGACGCGGACGTCACCGGCACCGTACATGTAGGTCGCTCGCATGAGACTCCTTCGCTCCGTACCGATTTCGGTCAGGGTTGCGGGAAGTGCGCGGCAGCAGTCCGGCCCTTCCCTGTGGGCGGGTTGGTCTGGCGTTCCATGCGCTCTCCTCCGATCGAAGAGATCGCCATAGCTGATTATTTGCCACCTGCCGATTCCACTGCCGGCCGACCCGGTCGACCCCGGTGGTTCCGGGGGTGCGGTGATCGCGGGCAGTCCCGCGTTCACGGCGTTGCGGAAGAACAGCGAGTTGAAGCTCTCCGCCACGGCCTGTCCACGGTCGGGCGGGTGAACATCATGATGATGGCGCAGGTGCATCGCATCGCGGATCTGAGCGCCATCCTCGGCAGAATTGCCACGGCACTGACCGATGCGGTCGTCGTCGACCAGCGCCTCGTGCTTCGGGCGTTCAAGTCATGGGGGCGGCTGCTCGACAGTTCGGGGCGCGCGGCCGGTGTGGTGCCGGTCAACCCGTGGGCGGCGGTGGCGGACGCCTGAGGGGTGCCGGTGGATCGAGAGCCGTTGCCGTGCAGCGGCTCTCGATCGTTCAGCCGTCGTGGACTGCGATCAGGCCCGCGATCACACCGAGGTAGACGGTGCCACAGCCGGATTGCCGAGGAATACGGGCAGTGTCACGGGCACCGCGGGAATCGGGACGGCGGCCGCGGCACCGGCCACAGGGGCGAGCAGCCCGGCGGCGGCGCCGGTGAAGGGCTTTGCCCGCACGCTATTTCGCACCGATGCCGTCCCGCAGGAAGTCGGAGAGCTGCTCCCCGAAGGGTTTCGCGGTCTGGGTATTGTAATCGGTCCACCCGTCCTGCTGGGCCTGCTGCAGGTAGGAGGGTAGCGGTTGGTGCAGTTCGGTGCTGACGGCTTCGTCGTGCAACCGGCTCATGGTGTCGCGCAGGTCGCCGCCGACGGCCGCGACATTGTCCAGCTCCAGCCGTCCGTCGCTGGTCGAGTAGTCATAGAGCTCGTACTCCTCCTGCTCGGCGGGGTCGATCTGCGCGGAGCCCGGCACCCAGTGCGAATAGCGGACGAACTTCGCGTCCGCGGTCCGCAGTGCGATCACATGACCGGGTGCGTCGTCGTTGAACCGGACGGCCGCCTCCTCGATGGAATGCTCGTCGGTGGTGTGGAGGATCCACGGCCGTCCGGCTGCGCCCGGATCGGCGGCGACAGCGGCGATGTCGTGCCGGCCGGCCAGGTGCGCGTAGCGGTCGTCGGCGCGCCAGCCGTTGCCGCCGGTGCCGATGGTCAGCAGTAGCGCGGCCAGGTCGATGCTGGAGGTCAGCTGATCGCGGGTGCCGGGCGCGGGAGTCAGCTGACCACGCGGATCGTGGATGAACAGCGGCACGCGGATGGCCTCGTCGTAGGCGCCGCCGCCCTTGCCGTGCAGCCCGTGCGAACCGGCGTAGTCACCGTGGTCGGAGGTGAACACCACCACGGTGTTGGCGGCGACCTCCAGCTGTGTCGCCAATTCGGTGAGCACGCGGCCGATCTGGATATCGACCTGCTGCTGGAACCAGAGGTAGAGGTTGCGCATGTCGATCCACTCCTGATCGGCCCCGGGCGTGCCGTAGGGCGCCAGCCCGAAGGTCACCGCCGAGACCTCCACCAGGGCCTTCTGCAACCGTGGCTTGCGCGAGAGCTGGTCGAGGGTCTCGAAATTCCCCGGCAGGTCGTTCATCCAGCGTGGAATGTTGTTGAACGCCAGCGTGCGTCGCGTCCAGCGCGGCCACCACTGGATGTCGTGCGGATTGACCAGTGACACCGTCGTGCACCAGGGGCCCTGCCCCGCATCGGTGTTGAACCAGTCGACGAACTGGTCGACTATGCGCCCGTCCATCTGCAGGCCCTGTTCGGGCGCGCCGTTGGGCGAGGGGTAGGTGCCGCCGTCGAAGCCGTAGCGGTCCAGGCCGCCCGGGGTGGTGTCGGCGTCGTGGCCCAGATGCCATTTGCCCCACCAGGTGGTGCGATAGCCCTGCTCGCGCAGCATGGACCCCCAGGTCGGGAAGCCCGCCGCCAGCTCCGACTGCGAGGTGGAAAGGCAGCCGGTCTGATGCGAGTACAGGCCCGTCACCAGCGCGCCGCGCGAAGGCGTGCAGTCGTTGGCGGCCGTGTAGTGCTGCTGGAAGGAGACCGACTTGCCCCGCAGCGCGGCGATATTCGGCAGGATGGTGTCGAGCACCGACTTCTCGGGGAACCACATCGGGCTGCGCATCTCGTCGACCAGAACCACCAGGATATTGGGCCGGTCCGGATGATTGTCCATGCGTCGCGGGGTCGCGGCGGCCGGGCCGGTGGCGGCGACCGCCGCAGCGGTGGCGCCGGCCATCGCACCGGTGCCGAAAAATCCTCGCCTGCTGATCATTTCGTGGAACCTCCGGTGATGTCGGGAGCCGGGTTGGCGGCGATGAACTCGGCCACCAACGTCGCGAGCTGCGGGCCACGGTCCTCCTGCAGGAAGTGACCGGCGCCGGTGATCGTGATGTGCGGCTGACCGGCCGCGCCGGGCACCCGCTCCTGGAAGATGCGGTAGCCGCCCGCGGTGATCGGATCGCCGTCGGAGAACGCGGTGAGCACCGGTTTCCCGAAGTGCGCCAACTGTTCCCACGCACGCCGGTTGGCCGGGCCGGCCGGGTCGTCAGGGTGGGTGGGGACCAGCATCGGGAAGGCTCGCGCACCCGCCTTGTAGGTCTCGTCGGGGAACGGGGCGTCGTATCCGGCCACCACTGCGGGGGACAGTTCGGTGCGGCAGCCGCCCGCGACGATACCGCCGACAGGGAACTCCGGTGTCTCCTGGGAGAACCGCTGCCAGACGGCGAAGGCGTCGGTCAGTTTCGCCTCGCCCGTGGGCAGGCCGGTATTGGCGACCACCACCCGGGCGAAGCGGTCGGGGTGCTCGGCAACCAGCCGCAGGCCGATCAGCCCGCCCCAGTCCTGGCAGACCAGGGTGACGCCCGAGAGGTCCAGATGATCGAACAGGGCCTCGCGCACCCATTCGACGTGGCGGGCATAGCTGTAGTCGGCGCGGTCGGCGGGCTTGTCACTGCGGCCGAAACCGATCAGATCCGGTGCGACGCAGCGCTTTCCGGCCGCCACCAACCCCGGGATCATGTGGCGGTACAGGAAGCTCCAGGACGGTTCGCCGTGCAGCAGCAGCACGATCTCACCGTCGCGCGGGCCCTCGTCGAGGTAGTGCAACCGCAGCCGGGTAGCGCTGCCGTCGCCCGCCTCGACCTCGAGGTAGCAGGGTTCGAAGGGAAAGTCGGGCAGGGCGGCGAACCGCTCGTCCGGTGTCCGCAATGCGTACATGAGGGCGACGATAATATTGTTGCATGCGGCGTGCAACTATCACTTCGCGTGTGTAGGGTGGCCGACGATGGACGGACGGACCGCACGTGGAGCAAGGAACCGTCAGGCGGTGCTCGACGCCGTGCTGGCGCTGATGGAGGAGGGCGACCTGCAGCCCACCGCGCAGGCGGTGGCCGAACGCGCGGGAGTCGCGACCCGCTCGGTGTATCACCACTTCCGCGACCTGGAGACGCTGTATCTCGATGCCGCGCAGACCCAGATCTCCCGGCACTGGGTGCTGCTCATGGAACCCGTCAGCGGCGACCTGGACGAGCGCATCGATCGCCTGGTGACGCTGCGGGCCGAACTGTTCGAGCGCGTCGCGGGCACCCGCCGCGCCGCCCTGCTGCGCGAACACGAATCCCTCGTCCTGTCCGAACGACTGGACGAGAGCCGCGCCGCGCTGCGTGCCCACCTGCGCACTCACCTGCCCGAGCTCGCGGACCTCGACCCCCCGGCCCGCGAGGCCGCCTTCGCCCTCTGCTCCTGGGAAACCTGGGACGTCCTACGCCGCCATCAGTCCCTGTCCGTCACCGCCGCCCGCGCCGCGGTCACGACGGCCCTCACCCGCCTGCTCACCGGCTGAGCGGGCCGTCGAAGGAAGAGCCACCACCATGGCGATCACACCCGACCCCGACCAGTTCACCCGCTTCGCCGCCGGGGACGAGGGCCCCGTCGTCATGCTGAACCTCATCACCTTCCAGGACCGCACCGAATACGCGGCCTACGGCGCCGCCGTCCTCACCCTGGTCGCACAGCAGGGCGGCCGCCTGCTGTGGCACGGCGAACCGCAGCAGACCCTGATCGGCGACGCCGACTGGGACTACGTCGCCCTCGTCGAATACCCAAGCCGCCGAGCATTTCTCGACATGGTGACCGCCCCCGAATACCAGCGCATCCACCGGCACCGCGAGTCGGGCATCGCCCGCACCGAGCTCATCGCCTGCCACCCCCTCGCCACCCACTGACCGCATCGGGCAAAATCCGAGGAATATTCTCGACCCTGTCCCTCGGCGGCCCCCGAAGGAAGGACATTCCCATGGAATCCGACGACTACACCCGCACCCGCCGCAGTCTCCACGGTGTGGCCGAACTGCTGATGGCCGGCCCGCAGTTCCGCGCCCACGGCACGATCAAACTGCGCCCAGCCCCGGGCGGGTTCAGCACGATCCATCCCCCACTGGTCGCGGTCGACGGCGATCTGCTGCTGGTCAACGGTTCGGTGGCCGGAAAGCTCAGCGGCACCACCTTTGCCGAGCTGGCCGCCCACGCCGGTATCGACGCCGGTGCGCCCGCCGACCTGTACTCCGACAGCTCCGGCTGCACCCTCACCGACACCATCCACGTCGACCTCCACCACGCCCAGACCATCGCCCGAGCCTTCGACCGGGGTGACCGGGCCCTCCGCCGCCTCAACCCCGCCGAAACCCCCGTCCTCTGGCCCGAACACTTCGACCTCGGCATCACCGCCGACCGCATCAACTTCGGCGTCTCACCCGGCGATGCCCACATCCCCGAGCCCTACGCCTACGTCGGCCCCTGGGACCAGCGCACCGGCCCCTTCTGGAACGAATCCTTCGGCGCAGCACACACCCTCACCGACCTGAGCGACGCGGACGCCCTCTTCGATTTCTTCACCGAGGGTTACCACCGCGCCACCGAATCCTGACCACCCGCGTACCGGCCGGCCTGGCGCGCCCTGTACGAGCGGCACCACGATCAGAACCGGCTTGCTCGAAGGTCGCCGGAGTGATGACCTCCTGCGCCAGGGGCGTGGCCGCATCAACCCACAACCCGATCGGATGCCCGCACGGTTGCGACCGCGGGTGCTTATCGGGAGCGGCCGCATACTTCCAGTCGAGGCCGTAGTCGTCCATTTCCGTCATTGTCCACGCCACGGTGATCGAAAACTGTAAAACCATTGTGCAACAGCATGATCGAGGCCCAAACAGGCGGGACCGGTTGGTTCGCAACGAAATCGGGGGTAACGACAAGAACCTCCAACAGGATTCCGCTCGCGGTTGCTCGGGCAAGCGCGTTTCCCTTGGCCGAACGGCATCGAGATCGCCTGCACGCCTGGCGATCCGATCCGAATCCCCTTGACCGATGTCGGCAGGGACGCTGGGGACCACGCGTTGCCCGACAACTATTGCTGTGCAACGGATTCAAGATCGACAGAAGGGGTGGGCATCTTTCGATGTGCCGAATCCGCTACTCGCACCGCGCATCCGGCGGCCACGCTCATGTCATGCAGGGCCGCCCGCACCCAGTGCATCACTGATTCCGTTGGGGCACAGACGATTGCGGATACCTGCCAATTTCGGACAAGTGACCAGAATTTAACGATGTTTCGGTCATGAATCCCGCAGGTTCGGCGTAGCGTGCCTTGAACATTCACCGAGGTTCCCGGTTCCGAGAGTCTCGGCAGGCAAGCAGGCAAGTACCGCCGATTCCTGGTCGGTCGGTGCCATAAATATGATGGCGGACAATGTGATCGATGATTCGGCATCGGCCCCGACGGCACCGGACACGCAGCCGGCCCATGGTGCGCGGCTGGCCCTGAACGGCGGTGATCCGGTACGGCACATACCCTGGCCGACCTATGACCGGGGCGCGGTGTGTGTCGGTCCCGAGGACGAGGAAGCGGCGCTGCGCGCGATTCGTAGTCATCTCTATTTCCGATACGACCATCGCCCGCCGCATGAGACCGAGTGCGCGCGATTCGAGGCGGAACTGTGCCGCTACTTCGGGACCGCACACGCGCTGGCCACCTCGAGCGGTACCACCGCGCTGGCGCTGGCGATCATGGCCTCCGGAGTCGAACCCGGAGACCTGATCGCCTGTCCCGGTTTCACTTTCGCCGCCACACCCAGCGCCATCCTGCTCGCCGGATGCACGCCGTTCCTGGTCGACGCCGACGAGAACCTCCACCTCGACGTGGACGATCTGCGCCGGCGGTGGACACCGCGAATCCGGGCGATCGTGGTGGTGCACATGCGTGGCTTCGCCGGGGATATGGGCGCGTTGCTCCGATTCGCGGATGAGCGGGGCGTTCCGGTGTTCGAGGATGCCGTCCCCGCGCTCGGCGCGCAGTTGAACGGACGCAAACTCGGCACCTTCGGCCTGGCGGGCGCATTCAGCACCCAGTCGGACAAGTCGCTCAACAGCGGAGAGGGCGGCTTTCTCATTACCGAGGACAGCACCCTGTTCGCCCGGGCCACCGTGCTTTCCGGCGCGTACGAGGGCCGGCTGCGGCGGCATTTCGCCGACGGTCGGTCGCCGCTGGCCACCGATCTGGAGCTGCCGCTGTACAGCTTCCGCATGGACGAGATCCGGGCCGCGCTGCTGCGATCCGAACTGGAACGGCTGCCGATCCGGCTGGCCGCCTTCCGCGAGAACTACGACTATGTCGCCGCGCAGCTGGCCGACCTCGACGGCATTCGGATCCGGCAGCCGGTGGCGCCGGGCGCGTATCTGGGCGAGGCCTTCATCTTCCAGGTTGCCGAGGGTCGCGCGCAGTGGTTCGCGCGGGCGCTGTGCCAGGAGGGTATCGAGGCGCGCAACCTCGGTTCGGACTCCGATCACAATATTCGCGCCTTCTGGAATTGGCGATTCCTGTTCCCCGGCAAGGACACCGCCGCCGTGCAAGCATCCCTGCCCAATACGACCCGCTATCTGCAACAGGCCGTGGACATTCCGCTGTCCTCGACGCTGTCGCGGGCGGATTGCGATGATCTCGTCGCCGCGGTGCGGAAGGTCGCGGCCGCCCTGACCACGACGGAGGTCGACGCGAATTCCTCGTGGGCAGGGCGACCATGACGGCCTCACCCGACACCGGAACGCTGCCGCGGGTTGCGCTCGCCGGGGTGTTCGGCGGATTGTTCTGCGGCTATCTCGGCTTGTCCGCGGCCATTCCGGTACTGCCCGACCATGTTCGCGACCGGTTCGGCGCGGGCGATCTGAGCGTGGGGCTCGTGGTGACGGCCACTGCCCTGACCGCGCTGCTCACCCGGCCCGTGTTCGGCGGGCTGGCCGACCGGCACGGCTATCGGCAGGTCATGCGGTTCGGCGCGCTCGCCATCGCGGTCGGCGGGCTGCTGTACTTTCTGCCGCTCGGCCTGGCCGGGCTGATCGTGGTGCGGCTGCTGGTGGGTGTCGGCGAGGCCGCGCTGTTCGTGGCGGGTGCGGCCTGGACCGTCACGCTCGCGCCACACGATCGGCGCGGCCAGCTGATCGGGCTCTACGGGGTAGCCATGTGGGGCGGCATCTCGGCGGGGACGGCGCTCGGTGCGACCCTGCGGCACTTCGGGATCGGGGCGGTGTGGGCGCTGTGTGCGGCCGCGCCGCTCGCCGGACTCGCCCTGATCACCATTGCCAGGCCCGAGCCGGAGGTCGCGCGGTCGAGCGGGGGTCGCGGGCTGATGCTGAAGCCTGCGGCGCTGCCCGGTCTGGCCCTCGCCCTCGCCGCGGCGGGCTATGTGGGGCTGGCCGCTTTCATCATCCGCGACCTGCAAGTGCGCGGGATCGGTTCCGGCGCCGTCGTTTTGGCCGTCTTCAGCGCGGTGTACGCGGGTACGCGGCTGGTCATCGGAAAACTGCCGGACCAGCTCGGACCGCGGCGGGTGGGCACCTGGTCCGGTATCGGCGAGGCGGCCGGGCTGCTGATCGTCGCGTGGTCGCCGAACCTGCCGGTGGCGGTGCTGGGCGTCATTGTCATGGGGGTCGGCTTCTCACTGCTGCACCCTTCGCTGGCGTTGATGGTCATGAACAACGCCGAGAGCTCGAAACAGGGTGCGGCACTGGGGGCTTACACCTCGTTCTGGGATCTGGGGCTGTTCGTCTGGGGCCCGGCGACCGGTGCCATCGCGAGCGGGCTCGGCTATCCCGCCGTGTATCTGGTCGGCGCGGGCTGCGCGTTCACCGCCGCGGTCATGGCCTACACGATTCGGCAATCGGTCACCAACCGGTGAGAGAGGAGGCGGCAGATGAGCAGCGCGCCCCCGGTCAAGGTCCTGTGCGTCACCGGATGGTGCCGCAACGGCAGCACCATTCTCGGCAATATCCTCAATGAGATTCCAGGCGTATTCCACGTTGGGGAACTGCATTTCCTGTGGAAGAACGCCGCCGGGCGCGGCGTCAATGAGCTGTGCGGCTGCGGGCACAAGCTCGTCGACTGCCCGTTCTGGTCCACCATCCTGCCGGTCGGCAGGCCCGACGGGGTCACCCTGGAAGACCACGCGGACACGGTGATTCGGCACCAACTCGGCTACGTCCGCACCAGGAACACGTGGCAGGTGCTCGGGCGTGGCCTGCGCAATGAGCCGATTCGCGCGCATGCGGACCTGCTGGCCCAGGTCTACCGCGCCATTGCCGAACGCAGCCGGTCGCGGGTGATCGTCGATACCTCGAAGATGCCGGGCCAGGCGGCACTGCTGTCGTACCTCGACGGGATCACCCCGTACTACCTGCATCTGGTGCGCGATCCCCGGGCCGTCGCCCAATCATGGAGCAAGCCGAAGGAATACGTGTACGCCATGTCGGCGGGCAAGAGCACCGGTTACTGGGCCGGCTTCAACCTCGCGTCGCACGCGATCGGCCGCCGGTATCCGCAGCGGTCGCTGTTCCTTCGATATGAGGACTTCATCGCCGATCCGGCGGGGACGGTCGACACGGTGCTGCGACTGTGCGAGATCGATCCGGCGGCCAACCCGATGACCGACCGGACGATCGAGCTGCACGCCAATCACACGGTCACCGGGAACCCGGACCGGTTCAACACCGGCGTCACCGTCATCCGACCGACCGACGACTCGTGGCGCGGCGCGCTGCCGAACTCGGCCAAGGCGACGGTGACGGCGCTGTCCTGGCCGCTGGCGATCCGGTACGGGTATCTGATTCCCGGTCGACATGGGAGAGGTTGAGCGACAGTGGATCTGGGGCTGACGGAAAAGGTCGCACTCGTCGCGGGCGGATCGAGCGGCATCGGGCTGGCGATCGCCGAGGAGCTGGCCGCCGAGGGCGCGCATGTCGCCATCGGAGCCCGCGACCCGGGACGACTGGCCGCCGCCGAACGCGCGATCAAAGCGATGGCACGTGGGCGGGTCCACGCAACACGCGTGGACATCGGCGACCCTGAAGCGGCTCTCCGCTGGGTCGACGAGGTCGCCGTGGAGTTCGGTGGACTCCACATCGTCGCCGTCAGCGGCGGCACACCGCCCACCGGGAGCGCGACGGCCTTCGAGGCATCCGCGTACCGGGAGGCGGTCGACACCGTCCTGATGCCCGCGGTCCAGCTGGCGTTGGCGGCCTTGCCGCACCTGCGGAATGCGCGGTGGGGCCGCATACTTCTGGTGGCATCGGAGACCGCGGTGGTCCCCATCGGCGGACTGGCCCTGTCCGGAGTGAGCCGGGCGGCGATCGTGCGGTTCGCGCAGGCCCTCGCCGCGGACGTCGGGCGCGACGGCGTGACCGTCAATGTGCTCGCGCCGAGCGCGACCCGCACTCCGCTGCTGGAACGGGTCCTGGCGCAGGGCTCCGCGGACGGGCGGATCGAGGCGGAGTTGGCCGCCGTCGGCAGCAAGACCGCGGTGGGCCGCATCGCCCAGCCCGACGAAATCGCCGCCCTGGCAGCGTTTTTGGCCAGCGAACGGGCCGGCTACATCACCGGCACCGTCCAGTTGATCGACGGCGGCTCGAGCGTGCTCGGCGCGTCCTCATCGCATTACACCGTTTCCCAGGAGGGGACATGCTGAAGGCAGATTCGATCAAACAGACCCTGGCGCAGGTCGTCGCGGACCGCAAACACGAGCTGTCGCCGGGCCGGATGTTCGTCGAGGCATGCGGGCAGCACGGGCTGGACGCGGCGGTCGAATACGACGTGACAATCACCGATTCCCTGACCAGCTCGCGGCGCAAACCCCGCAATCCGGCCCGCAATATGCTCAAGACCATCGACCTGTCGCGCGATCCGCGCCAGTTCTATTGGCACGAGAGCGCACCCGCTCCGGGCGGCACCTCCATCGTGGGCGCAGACGTCCGGCGCGAGCTGGCCAGCAGATTCCACAAGTCGCCGATTCCGGAGCTGCTCACCACCACGGCGTGGGTGCAGGTCCCGCCAGATCTGTGGAAGGACCCCGACACCTTCGAGAATTTCCTCAACTACCGCCTGATCGTGCGCTTGTGCACCGCCGAGAACCACACCATTATCAGCGGCGAGGGCGGGCTGCTGAACATGCCCGAGATCGAGCGGATGACCGAGCGGGGACCCTTCACCTCGACAATCCTGCGCGCCTGCAATGAGATCGAGCAGATGGGCGGCACCGCCGACGGCATGATCATCAACCCGGTCGACTACTACCGTGCCATGGGCAGCGGTCGGCTGATGGACGACCTCGAACAGAACGGTGTGTTCATCGTCCGCACCAGGCTGGTCGAACCGGGGACCGCCATCGTCGGCGACTTCGGCCACGGCGCACAGCTTTTCGACGCGGGACGTTCGGTGATCCGATTCGCCGAGCCGCCCGCGGGCACCTTCACCGAGCCGGGGATCGCGCTGAAGGCCGAGATCTACGAGCGGGTCGTGGTCAATCTGCCGACGAACTTCTTCGTCGTCAGCGTCTAGGTCGCGCTCATGACGCTCAAGGAGGGAACTCCCGTGCGCGAGGACCCGGATGTGGTGGTCATCGGCGGGGGAGTCGTCGGCCTGTTCTGTGCGCAGCAGTTGAGTCAGCGCGGGGCGACTGTCACGGTACTCGAGCGCGGTGCGGTGGGCGGTCCGCAATCGTGCTCGGCCGGCAACACGGGATTCGTCGGCACCCACGGTGCCGCACCCCTGGCCGAACCCGGCATGCTCGCCATCGCCGTTCCGGGTGCGACGGATCCGGACGCGCCCTGGTACATCGAGCCGCGCCCGGACGCCGAATTGTCGCACTGGCTGCGGCATTTCCGGCGCGCCTGCTCGGCCGAGGCCGCGGCGAACGGATTCCGGGTACTGATCGGGATGAAGACGCGCAGTCTCGCGATCCTGCTCGAGCTGTGCGCTTCGGAGAACATGGCCGCTCTGCTCGAGTCACCGGGCATCGTGTTGGCTTTCAAGACCCCGGCGGGCTTCGACGAGGCGAGCCGGACCGTGGCGCGCACTGTTGCCGGTGGTGTGCCGCTGCGGGTCCTCGGATCCGGTGAGCTCGACGAGCTCGCGCCGAAGACGAAGTTCGATATTCACGGCGCACTGTACAACCCCGAGGGTGCATACCTGCGCGTCCCGGAATTCCTCGTCGAATTCGGCCGGGTCCTGCGCGGTTCGGGCGTAGAGATCCGCGAGCACACCGAGGTCACCGGTTTCGGCATACGGGATCGGAATATCGTGCAGCTCAACACTACTCGCGGGGAGCTACGTCCCGGCAATGTGGTCATCGCGGCGGGCGCATGGAGCACCGAGTGCGCCCGCATGGCGGGAATGGATCTGCTGCTGCAACCGATCCGAGGCCATAGCCTCACCGTGGCCATGCCGCCGAGCGCGCCCGGCCTGCCGGTGCTGCTGAGCGAGGCCAGAGTGGCGATGGTCCCGCTCGGCGACCGGCTGCGGATCGGCGGACAGCTCGAGCTGACCGGGATGAGCTGCGCGATCTCCGAACACCGGCTACGGGCGCTGCGGCGCGCCGTGCGCGAATTCCTGCCCGACTTGGAGGAGACATCGATCCTGCAGAGCTGGAGTGGATTGCGGCCGTGTACCCCGGACAGCCTGCCCCTGATCGGTCCCGCCGGTGATCTCCGCAACCTCCTCGTCGCCGCCGGACACGGCCATATCGGCATGGGGCTCGCGCCCGCCGGCGGTGAACTCGTCGGTCAGCTCCTGGCGGGTGAGCAGCCATTCACCGACCCGATCCCGTTGCGGCCGAATCGTTTCGGCGCACCCACCTGAAGCGGCGACGGCCGCCCCATGGCAGACAGAATGGACTTGGTTACTCCCCGCCCTGAAGGACGGGGATTCTCGGCCTCGCGGTCGAGAGTACCTGTTTCACAGGCGATTGCCGACGAGGTGTCTCGTGCGGTCTGACATCGCCTCCGCAGGCGTTTATAGTCTCCGCCAGCCCGGCGGCGACAAGGATGTTCTTAGCGGCATTCACGTCCCGGTCGTGCCGGGTGCCGCAACCGGGGCACGTCCAATGACGTGTCCCGAGGGAGAGTTCGGCGAGCAGATGCCCGCACGAACTACAGGTCTTCGAGCTGGGGTACCAGCGAGAGATCACCGTGACGCGACGCCCGGCACGCTCGGCCTTGTATTCCAGCATCGACCGGAATTCGCCCCATCCGGCTTCGCTGATCGACTTCGCCAACCGGCGGTTGCGCACCATGTTCTTTGGGGTGAGGTCTTCCACCGCGATCGTGTCGAAGCGGCGCACGAGGTCGGTGCTGGTCTTGTGCAGGAAGTCCCGGCGAGCGTCACGTACGCGGGAATGCTTGCGTGCCACCTTAACCCGCTGCTTGCTGTGGTTAGCGGAACCTTTCCACATCCGCGCCAAGCGCTTCTGATGGCGGCGCAATCCGCGTTCGTGGCGCGCCATGTGACGCGGGTTGGCGATCTTCTCCCCGGTGGACAGGATCGCGAAGTCCTTGATGCCGAGGTCTACGCCGACGGATTCGCCGACGCTGGGAAGCGGCGCGGGGTCATCGGTGTCGACTGCGAAGGTCGCGAACCAGCGGCCGTCTGGCTCGCGGGACACGATCACCATCGTCGGGTCGAGCCCACTGAGGTCGACTCCGGGCCACGACCACTCGATACGCAGGGGCGCACTGGTTTTCGCCAGCCACAGCCCGCCGTTCTTGATACGGAACGCGGATCGCGTGAAGTGGGCGGATTGCCGACCGTGCCGGTTTTTGAACCGGGGATACCGGGCGGCGCCTTTGAAGAACGCCACGAACGCCGAATGCTGGTGTCGCAGCGTTTGTTGCAACGGTACAGAGGACACCTCGGACAGGAATGCCAGTTCCTCGGTGCGCTTCCATTCGGACAGCGCCGCGTCGGTTTCCTTGTAGGAGGTCGATTTCCGGTCGACGGTGTACCGGCGCTGCCGGTCAGCAAGGGTTTTGTTCCAGACGACGCGCACGCAGCCGAACGTGCGGCGCAGCAGCGCGGCTTGTTCGGCGTCCGGGTAGGCCCGGGCCTTGTACGCGGTCCTCATGAAGATGTCTTTACAGGAGGCAAGATCATGTGTAAAACCAATACGCCTGTGGCGCACGCCATTCCTCCCCGCCGTGAACGACGGGGCATCCTGGCGGTTCTTCGGTGAGGATCGGTGTCCTGTGTCTCGACACAGCGTTCACCAAGCTCCCCGGCCACATCCGTAATCCGGCGACCTTCGACTTCCCGGTCGTCTACCAGGTCGTCGCCGGTGCGACCCCGCGCCGGGTGGTGAGCGAGGCGGATCCGACCCTGCTCGAGCCGTTCATCGACGCCGCCCGCAAGCTCGAATCCGAAGGCGTGGACGCGATCACGGCCGCCTGCGGATTCCTGGTCCTGTTCCAGCAGCGGCTGGCCGATTCCGTCCGAGTCCCGCTCTACAGCTCGAGCCTCATCCAATTGCCCATGGTCCACCGCATGCTCGCCACCGATCGCACCGTGGGCCTGTTCGTCGCCGATGAACAGGCCCTCACCCGCCGCCACCTGGAAGCCATCGGCGGCGAGTCCGTTCCGATCTGTGTCACCGGAATGGCCAGGCACCCGGAATTTCGCGAGGTCATCCTCGAAGGCCGCCGCGACAACCTCGACGCGGACCGCCTCGGTTCGGAAGTCCTCGAAGAAGTGTCCCGACTGGCCGCCGACAACCCCGACATGGGTGCGCTGGTCATCGAATGCACCGACCTCGTGCCGTACGGTCACGCCATCCAGCAGCTACTGCACATCCCGATCTTCGACATCGTGACCCTCACCAACATGGTCCATCACACCTTGTCCCACATGCCCTTCCGCATCGGGGAGCGCGGCAACGGTTAGGACGGTGTCACGGCCGCAGCGGCGACGATACCGGCCGACACGAACGTCGTGTTCGGGCTCGCTCGACCAAAGTTCCGGCGGCCGTCGAAACTATCTGGAAGACATTGGATTTCGTCGTCGATTTCTTGAAGCATGCTGAAGGAAAGGCTATTGCAGCGCCACCCACCTGTTCCAGCAGCGGAAATTCCTGGTCGGCGAGTAGCAGCCGTGGACGTCACGGGAACTCAGTCGAGGCCCTCGTCGAGTTGCTCCCAGGTGAGTGTGACCTCGAAGGGGGCCAGTGTGTCGATCGCTGCGGCGAAATGGTCGCTGCGGTTGCGGTGACCGTTGGAGACGTATTTGCCGTCGGAGTTGAGCGTGAGCATTTCGATGGAGATCGCTGGGCCGTCATCGTTGGCCATACGGACGATCCAGTAGTGCTGGATGCCGTAGCGGGCGTACTCGGCGCGTTTGTCGATCGTGTCGGCCGTGACAGTGGTCGGTGATACCACCTCCACCACCAGAATCGTGTCCGCGACAGTGGGTTTGGTCTTCCAGCGTGGGCGTGGCTCCCCGATGCACCGGTAGACGATGGTGTCCGGTCGCTTGTAGTGAAAAGGTACCTCCGAAACCAGCATGTCGATATCGCGGTTGACTCGAAGACAGGGCTGCCGGTGCGACCGCTTCGCTTCGCCGTCTGCGAGTGCGCGTTCGATGTTGCGGGAGATGGCGTTGTGATTGGGCGAGGGCGATTCGCAGAAGACGATCATCCCGTCTTTGATCTCGACCGTGCGGGAGACGTCTTCGGGCATCGCCAGATAGTCGTCGATATCGACGGGCTGGTTGTAGGTCTTCGGCGAAGACCAGTCGAACGCTTCCGACACGGCGTGATCCTTCGCTATCTGGAACGACTACTCGATCGATGTCCACGGTTCGCGCGAGGGCGGACGCCTCTCAGCATAGACATCGCCAAGGGCAGATCTGTCGTCTGATGAACTCGTTGACCTGCAGCACTTCTCCCTGGCGTGGTCGGTGCCAATCATAGCTCTTGGGAACACCGTGTCGCCAACTGTGGTACGTTGACGACACAGTGTCCCCAACATGCCGAAGGCGGTGAGTTTCGCGATGCCGAAGATCGATGCTCCGACAGTCGCCGAGCACCGGGCCAATCAGGAACGGGCGCTCTTGGATGCCGCCCGCGGGTTGTTGCTCGAGGGTGGTGCCGATGCGGTCACGCCGGCGGCGGTCGGGGCGGTGGCCGGGTTGGCGCGCAGCAGCGTCTACAAGTACTTCCGGTCCGGCGACGAGATTCTGGCACGCATTGTGGCCGACTCTTTCGCTGAGTGGGGTGCGTGGGTGCGTGATGCGGTCGATCGCCGCGACACGGCCGATGACCGCATCACGGCGTACGTGCGGGTCACGCTCGAACTCGCGGCCGCCGGTGCGCATCGGGTTGCGGTACTGGGTGGTGGCACGCCCGGCGATCCCGCCGGACGCGCGGTGCTGGCTCGGCATCACCGTGATCTCGCCGCACCTCTGCGGGCGGCGCTGACCGAACGCGGCGACCCGGATCCGGAGCTCACCGCTGCTTTGGTCGATGGCGTGCTCGGGCGGGCCATCGACCGGCTGGACGCCGGGGAGCCGGTCGAGTACGTGACCCGCGTGACTACCGAATTCCTTTGCCGGGCACTGCGAATCATCGAATTCGATCACTGAGCCTTTTTCATCCTGTGCGAATGATGTTGAGGGGCAATGGATCTGATCTCGGCGTGCCTCCGCCGGATATGAGGAAGCCCCTGGTAGACAGC